>PLYV01000270.1 GCA_003151855.1 Limisphaerales bacterium
CGGCGTTCATCGCGCCGCTGGTGTTGGGCAGAAGCAGATATTTCTTCGGGTCAATGAATTCGAGGATGTTCGCGAACGGATCTTTCTGCCCGCTCAAGTCGGCGCGGCGCAACGCGACGGTGACCATTTCCGTGCCGCTGGCGGCGAGCGCGTCGCGCATGGCTTCCGGCGACGGAAATTTTCCGGTGCCGAGAATCAGGCGCGAGCGGAATTCACGTCCAGCAATGACCAATGGTTTGAACGACATTCAGGATAATTTAGAAAATTGCGGCAAATTGTCGAGGCGGGATGCGATAACTCACAGCAATTGAGGAATGAAAAGTTATTCGTGGCCACCATGCTGGCGGAGAAAATCTGCCACATCATTCTTGCCACTTCCCACCGCGTAGAACAATGCGGTGTGTCCATCATTACTCTTGGCATTGACATTGGCACCATTTTTTAGAAGCAGCTCCACTACGTCTCTCCGGCCAACAGATGCAGCAAAGTCTAAAGGCGTTCTTCCGCTGCTATCCCTTATGTTGACATTGGCTTTGTTCGCTAGCAGCAATTCGACAACGTCCGGGTGACTCCTAAATGCTGCTTCGAGCAAAGGCGTCATGCTGTGGGCATCAGCATTAACATCAGCTTTGTTGGCAATCAGCAGTTCCACCATGTCCTTGTGATCCTCGTGCACCGCATGGTGAAGTGGCGTTCTTTCACTGCCATCCTTGGCGTTGACTTCAGCTTTGTTGGCTAGCAGCAGTTCCGCTACATCTTTGTGATCATTGCTTGCTGCCAAGTGAAGTGGAGTCTCGCCGACTCTGTTTTTGGCATTAACGTTGGCTTTATAATTTAGTAATAATTTTGCCACTTTTCCATTCACTGCCGAATGTAAAGGGGTAAGGCCGTTGATATCCTTGGCATTGACATCAGCATTGTTGACTAATAGCAACTCTGCAAGACCATCGTATCCACTTTTCACCGCCAAACCTAAAGGTGTTTGACCGAATTCGTCTTTGCTGTTCACTAAATCAGGATTTTCCTTAACCAGCGCCTTGACCTTTTCCAAGTCGCCACTTTGGGCTGCGTCATGAATTTCGCCGCAGAAGGCGAGACTGCTCCAAGCCAACGCGACCAGTGTAACCAAGGCAAGCTTCCGGTTCATGGCTTTGAAATAGCCACTTTGCGGGACACTGGCAAGCGCGGTTTGTCGAGCCGTTGGATTTACGATATGCGATTTACGATTGACGCGGCTTCTGTCATGCTGCGCGTAAATCGTAATTCGGAAATCGTAAATTAAAATGTTTCGTCCGTGCATTGACCTGCATGAAGGCAAAGTGAAGCAAATCGTCGGCGGCACGCTCAGCGACGCCGGCGCGCGCACCAATTTTGTCTCCGAAAAATCCGCCGCGTGGTTCGCCGAGCTTTACCGGCGCGATGTTTTGCGCGGCGGCCATGTCATCCAACTCGGCTCCGGAAACGAAGCCGAGGCCCGCGCCGCGCTTGCGGCGTATCCCGGCGGCTTGCACCTTGGCGGCGGCGTGAACGCGCAGAACGCACGCGGCTGGCTGGATGCCGGCGCGTCGCACGTCATCGTAACAAGCTGGGTTTTCCGCGAAGGTCGGGTGGACTGGGCGCGCTTGGACGAACTGGTCAAAGCCATCGGCAAAGAACGACTCGTGCTGGACTTGAGCTGCCGTCGCGTGGCTGATGCGGAAGGTAGGGCGCGTCACTCCGTGCGCGCCGCGGCTGAACTGACCACGCCCGGCGCGCAGGGGACTGACGCGTCCTACCATGATTATTTCGTCGTCACCGACCGCTGGCAGAAGTTCACCGAACTGGAAGTGAATGCAGAGACGCTCCGAAAATTTTCCGGCTACTGCGCCGAGTTTTTGATCCACGCGGTGGATGTGGAAGGTTTGTGTCGCGGCATTGACCGCGAACTGGTTTCGATGCTTGGCCAGTTCACGCCGATTCCGATGACTTACGCCGGCGGCGCAAATTCACTCGCTGATTTGGAAGCCGTCACGCAGCTAGGGCAGGGCAAGGTTGACCTGACGATTGGCTCGGCGCTCGACATCTTCGGCGGCAGCGGCGTGAAATACGATGACTTGGTGAAGTTTAATCGGGAACAGATTTCTTGACTCGGTTTGGTAAATTGAGTTCTTGACTTAAAAACCAGTATTCCTTAAAATCCTGTCTAAACAGAAATGTCATTAAATCCGGTCATCCAGAAAATGGTTCTCCACTGGGGCGAGATGGGCGCACGCTGGGGCATCAGCCGCACGGTGGCTCAAATCCACGCGCTGCTCTATTTTTCTCCGAAGCCGCTGACGGCGGACGAGATTGTCGAGGCGCTGGGCGTGGCGCGGTCGCACGTCAGCAACAGCCTCAAGGAATTGCAGACTTGGGGCGTGATCAAAGGCGTGCATATCATGGGCGACCGGCGGGAACACTTTGAATCCATCAAGGACGTGTGGCAGATGTTTGAAATCCTGCTGGACGAGCGCAAACGGCGTGAAATGGATCCCACGCTCAAGACGCTTCGTGAAACTTCGGCGCAGTTGAAAGACGGTCCGCCGGTTGACCCGCACACCAAACAACGGCTGGCAGAGATGCTGGAGTTTTTCGAGTTGATGGACGGCTGGTTTGGTGACGTGCGGCGGCTGCCGCTGTCTTCACGCGTCAAGCTGGTCAAACTCGGCGGTCACGTTGCCAAGTGGCTTAAATAATTTTTTTTGGACTGACAATTCACAAAATACAGAAATAACAATAATATGAGAAACAATGTTGTTCACGCCGTCACCGGAGCTTTTGGTTACTCCGGCCGCTACATCGCCACGCGTCTGCTGGCTGAAGGCTGCAAGGTTGTCACGCTGACCAACTCGCCGGCGCGAACCAATCCCTTCGGCGGCCAGGTGAAGGCGCTGCCGCTGGCTTTCGACCAACCGGACAAGCTGGCGGAGTCGCTCGCCGGGGTGGAGGTGCTTTACAACACTTATTGGGTGCGGTTCAACCATGCGACGTTCACGCATGAACAGGCTGTGAAAAACACGTTGGTATTGTTTGCGGCTGCGAAGCGAGCGGGTGTCCGAAAAATCGTCCACGTCAGCATCACCAATCCGAGCGAGGATTCGCCGCTGGAATATTTCGCCGGCAAGGCGCGGCTGGAACGCGCGCTGATGGAAAGCGGAATGAATTATTCCATCCTCCGTCCGAACGTGCTGTTTGGCCGCGAGGATATTTTAATCAACAACATTGCCTGGGCGATGCGCCGGTTTCCATTTTTCGCGGTGTTTGGCGATGGCTCGTATCGCTTGCAGCCGATTTATGTCGAGGATTTGGCCGCGCTGGCCGTGGCCGAAGGTGATAACCAAGAGAACGGCGTCATCAATGCCATCGGGCCGGAAACATTCACCTATCGCGAATTGGTTGAAGCCGTCGGTGCCGCCATTGGCAGCAAACGGCGCATTGTGAAAGTTTCACCCGGCGCGGGCTATGCCGCGAGCCGGGTGATCGGCTGGTTTGTGCGCGACACCTTCATCACGCGCGAAGAAATCAAAGGGCTGATGGACGGTTTGCTGTGCGTGGACACACCGCCGACCGGGAAAACCCATTTGACCGAGTGGATGCGGGCCAACGCGGATTTATTGGGACGGAATTACGCCAGCGAACTGGCGCGGCGGCAGGATCGCCAGTCGCCTTATTTTTCGACATCAGTCGGAACATGCTGAATCGTTAAAAACTTAAACCGTTGAATCGTGTCCGGTGCGCCGGTTCAACGATTCAACGGTTCAGCGAATTTCGAGCTTACTTGGCCGCTTCCAGTTTGGTGACGGTCAGGATTTCTTTGCCGTCTTTTTCCGTGACGGTGCCGGTGGCGGTCATTTTCTTGGTGTCGCCGTGGCAGACGTCTTCGTGCTGCGCGTCGCTCACGTCATTTTTGGCGAGATAATAATTGACGGTTTTGCCGTCGGTTTCGACCTGGATGACGTTCTGGCAGGACTTGGTTTCATGCAGCTTGCATTTGCCGCAGACCATGTTGCCGGTGATGGTGACTTCCTTGCTGTCGTCCGCCAGCGCGGTCATGGTGGCACCCGCGAACGCGAGGCCGGCGAGCAGGGCGAGGGTGAATTTTAATTTTTTCATGGTTGATTTGGTTGGTTGGTTTTTGTGGCTACGGCGGTTAGACAGCGCAATTAATGGTATTGTTCAACCAAATTAATGCCATCAGGCGGCGAACAATTCTTTCACCGTGAGCTGGAACTGCGGAACGAGCTTTTCCTGGATGATTTCGCCGCTGGCAAGGATGCCGTGCAGCTTGAGGCCGAACTCGAAGCTGTGATAAATTTCCACGTTGTCGTAGCGCGGGTCAATCATCCACAGGCGCGGCACGCGGTGGTGCTCGTAAAGCTCTTTTTTTGTGACCGTGTCGGCGCGATGGTCGTCGCGGCTGATGATTTCGGCGGCGAGAAACAGTTTGCCGGTGGCGGCCATGACCAGCGCGAGGTCGGGACAAAACGCCGTGGTGCGGGCGAGTTGCACCTGCGTGCGCGGCGCGAGAAGCTGCACGCTTGTGAGTCCGGCGATGCTGACGGCCATCTCGCGATGGAGCCGAGCGCAGATGGTTTCGTGGCGGTCGCCGGGTGCGGAACGCGGCAGCGTCCCGCCGTTCAGGATTTCCTCGTAAGGCCGGCTCATCGGGTGAGTTTCGAGTTGAAGGTGGAAAGTTTCAAGTTTTGAATTTAGTTATACCGCTGGCGGCGGACAACCGGTTTTTCTCAAAACAAAGGCTTGCAAAGCCGCCTTCGCTTCGGTAGTTTCCACGCTCTTTTGATAAATTTATGTCTGTAAAAATTCGCATGAAACGCGTTGGCACGAAGAACACCCCGGTGTTCCGTATTGTCGTCGCCGACAGCCGCAGCCCGCGCGATGGCAAGTGCATCGAGGAAATCGGCACCTACCAGCCGCTCAAGCAGGGTGAAAATTTCACGCTCAAGCTCGACCGCGCCCAATATTGGGTCAGCAAAGGTGCGCAGCCCAGCGACACCGTGGCCAGCTTCATCAAGAAGGCGGTCAAGGCGGCTCCGGCTCCGGCGGCGGCTTAACCACTTTCCCGCGCCATGCAGGAGTTCCTCGAATACGTCGTCAAAGGACTCGTGCAACACCCGGACGCCGTGAGCGTCACGCCGGTGGAGCGCGGCGGGGCGACCGTTTACGAACTGCGCCTCGAACCGTCCGATGTCGGCAAGATCATCGGCCGGCAGGGTGTGACGATCAACGCCATCCGCTCGTTGCTGCTCGCCGGCAGCGCGAAAAAAGGGATTCGTTGCTCGGTGGAAATTGTGGAAGATAAATAGTGATTTGAACTGTAGCGGCGGTCTGTGACCGCCGGGCACGCGCGACGCTCACAGAGCGACGCTACAAAAATGAAGATTGACGTGCTGACCATGTTTCCGGCGATGTTCGCCGGGCCGCTAGATGAAAGCATCATCATGCGGGCGTGCAAGTCGGGCCTGCTG
>PLYV01000288.1 GCA_003151855.1 Limisphaerales bacterium
CGAGGCGTGGACGGCCATGGCCATCGGCTACAAAGCCGACCCCGCAACCTTGCCCGCCGCCCTGAAGGAGCGCGACCTAGCCCCCCGGCAGCGAAAGTCCTTGGCTGAGTTTGTATTTTCCGGGCTTTGGGGAAAACCTGCTCCGCTCGTGGTGAAGGCTGACGATTGAATCAGCGCGTGCGCGCAAACGCCATGCGCCAGAACCAGTCGCTGCGGTTGGCGAGCGCAACGAGCGGATTTTGCAGCGCGGGCGTGAGCACAATTCGCTGCAGCCATTTTGCCCAAGCAAGCCGGCGCGCAAACGCGGCATCACAATCGCGCGCGATTTTTTCACGGGTTTCGTTCCACGACATTTCATCCCGACTCCACGCGGCGAGCGGTGCCAGCGCCAGCTCCGCCGACTCAAAAGCCATGGACATGCCGTTGCCGGTGATCGGCGGAATCATGGTGATGGCGTCACCCACACAAATCTCGATGCGCGCGGCGGCCGGTTGCGGCTGCATCGAAAGTCCGGCGACGGCGCAAAAAGAATTTTCGTCGAACGCCGCGTTGGCGAGCCGCTGGCGCAATGGTGAACCAGGCTGGCCGCGCAGCAGTTCGTGCCGGTTTTTGGCTTCACCATTTTCGTCGGCACGTTTGCGGAACAGGCCACAGACGTTTACTTCACCGTCATTGATTTTGCATAAACCGACGTAGCCATGCGGTGAAACGTGCATTTCCAGATCGGCCGTGAGCGCGACGTTGCGCGCGTGAATCTTCAGGCCGAACCAGCGCGCGCCGCCGGCTTCCGTCTGGGCGCGGCGGCCGGTGGCGCGGACGATACCTTCGGCAAAATCCCCGGCAAAGCGGTCGCCTTCGTGAAATTCGCCGCCGAGTTCGCGAAATTTTTTTGCCAGCGTGGCGTCCAGCGTAAAACGTGAAAGGCAAATGGCCGCTGACGGCAGTGGGCGCGGCGCGGTGGATTGGGTGGCCGAAAAAAATGCGGTGGTCCGCGCACTGACGGCACCGGCCTGATCAAGCAATTCACGCAGTCCCAGCCGCGCGAGCGTGGCCTGACCGCGTCCGCTGATGAATTCGCCNNAATGACCCGCCTCGTGAATCGCCACGGGCACGCCGCGCTCGCGCAGACCGATGCCGAGCGTCAGGCCGGCCAAGCCGCCGCCAACAATCGTGATGGGTTTCATCTCGGCCATAATTCAACTGATTTTCCGCGCGATGAAAAGGTGGCTGAAGGCTCCGACGGGCCGTTCCGTGAGTCGCCAGTTTTGTTTGTCCGGCCAGAGCGCGGAAAGTTCGGTGCCGGAAAAACCCGCGCGCACGCTAACCACGGCATCGTGGCGCGTCACCTCGTTGCAGCCAATTACCCATAACAGCCGGCTGCAAAACATCGGCCACGCCGCCCGGCGCGGCTCCAGGGCGATGAATAATTTCGTGTGTTGCGAAATCTGGCGGAACAGTTCCTTCAGCCGGGTCTCTGCAAAATGGTGCAAAAACAAATTGGCGAGAATGACGTCGCTGGAAATTTGCGGCCGGTCAAAAACATCGGCCTCGACGATTTCCGCGCGCCAGTCCAGTGCGGCAAAGGCCGCGAGCGTTTCTGCGGAAACATTTTTTTGCCGGTCGAGCAGCGTGGCGATCACGTTCGGCCAGTCGGGTGAGATTTTTTGCGCGACGCGAAGTAGAAAGGTTCCATCGCCCGCGCCGAGTTCGGTGATGTGTCCAGGCGCATGGCCGTTCAACGAATTCTTCAGCGCGTCTGCCATGAGGCTGTGTTGGCGCATCCAGTTATTCACGCGGCACAAATCCCGCCGCGAGCGGACGGCGCGCGGATCGGCGACCGGCAGCGTGTCGAGAAGTTCGGGTTGGACGAGGCGCTTCACGCGGCACTCACCTCCAAAAATGCGCCGTGGCAACTGAAGCCCGCGCCGAACGCGGACATCCACCAGAGACCATCGGGCACGTTGTCGGCCAGGGCGCGTTCGAGAACGAAATAAACGGTGGGGCTGCTGATGTTGCCAAATTCACGCAGCACGGCGGAACTGTGGCGCACGTCGTCGGCGCTTAATTTTAATTTGTCGCGCAGGGCGAGAATCACGTCGCGTCCGCCGGTGTGCAGAATCCAGCCGGTGACTTGTTCGCGTTTCACACCCGCCGCACCGAGAGATTCTTCAAATAATTTCGCGGCCAGCTCGCTGGCGACCTGCGGGACTTGCGGCAGCAAGATGTTGCGCAACCTTCCATCCTGGTGACCGAACCGGAGAGTGTCGCGTTCGGCGGGAACGAGGCGCGAGTCGGTGAATTTCCATTCGATGCGACGGCGTCCGGGCAAAGACTCATTTGATAAAACGGCGGCGCCCGCGCCGTCGGCGAACAGGCACGCGCTGATCAAAACGCCGGGATCGTCATTAATGAAAAAAGCGGCGCTGCAAACCTCGACGCAGATGGAGAGGATTTTTTTCGCACGCCCGGCGGCGAGCAGGGCCTCGCCCGCGCGCAAGTTCGGCAAGGCCGCGCCGCAGCCTTGGCCGACGAGGTCGAGCGCAAAAACATTTTGGCGCAGGCCTAGCTGTTCGCTGACGTAGCTCGTGAGGCCGGGACACAGATAGCCGGTGCAGGTGCTGATGAGCACGGCGTCCATTTCCTCCGGCTGGCAGCCGGCGTTTTTCAAGGCGCGTCGCGCGGCTTCGGCGGCGAGCGCCGGCGCGTGCTTGGTGAAGCGGGCTTGCAGCGCATCGGGCGTCTGGTCGAAAACTTCGGCGAGCGGCTCCAGGGCCAGATGACGCGTCGCAATGCCGTTGTCGGTGCAAAGGACCTTTTTAAGGATGGCGCGCGAACGCGGCTGGAGCTGCGAAAACTGCGGCCAGTTTTGCAGCGCGTCCCAAGAATCGCGCTGGGCATAGCGTTGCGGTGGCACAACCGTGCCGAGGCCGATAATAAACATAGGGGACTTTATCGTATATTGTGCAAGCGAACCACTTTGCCGGCATGGGGTGATCACCCCATGGCCAAGTTTCGCAATTCCTGTCAATTTTTCTCACCGTGTCAAAAAAACAGAAAAACACAACCGAAATAAAAAAATTAAAATTATGAAATCAAACTACAGGCTCGCCGTCGTCATGGCTGCGGGTGCCATCCTGGCCGCCGGCACATCCTTGCGCGCCGCCGACGCGGACGGCAATCTTGAGACCACCACCCCGCCGCCAGCCGCGGGCGCAGATAACAGCAACTCCGACGGGCGCATGCATTATGATCAGAACGAGTATTACCGGTGCAATGAATTTTCCCTGGACGGGTTCGGCGTGGGTTCCTTGGGCGGTTACACCATCAATCATCTCTCCAGCCAAAGGGTCCGGCAGAATTCCAAATTTGGTGCCGGCGCGGGCATCAATTACTTCGTCACCAAGTATGTCGGCATCGGTGCCTTGGCTTACTCGGAAAACACCACCGGCCCTTTCATTGACAATGTCGCCGGCAATTTGATCCTGCGTCTGCCGCTGGGGCAGAGCGGCTTTGCGCCTTACGTCTTTGGCGGCGGTGGCCATCAATTCGACGGGGCCAAACTTTGGTTTGGTCAGGGCGGAGCTGGCATGGAATACCGCTTCACCCGGCATATCGGCACCTTCGTTGATGTCTGCGCGGTGTGGCCGAACGAAACCAAATATTATGGCGTCGGCCGGCTCGGCTTGCGCTTTGCCTTCTGAACGTTGACTACAGATTCGGATAGCGCCGGCGGTAAATCCGCCGGTGCTTTTTTATACCAATTGAAGGTGGCTTGTTTTGCGAAAGCTGGCCGGCAAGGCTGGGCGGGCGAAGAAGACGGAACTGCAATAAATCTGCCGTTTCCGGAATGAACTGGGGTCTGGTTGCATTCACGAAGCTCGCATTCAGGCAGCGAAGTTCCGTAGTTAGGAATGAAGTTTTCCTCGGCATTATTCCAGCCGACGGGAGCCGGGCGCTGGAGACGAACTCACTTGCCCCGATACTTGGACGGGTTGCGGATCCGGTCGAGTCGTTCAGCTTCCCGTTCGTTCAGGACAACCTGCTGGTGCCGGTGCTTGAAAATATTCGCGATGTTTCGGGGCAGTTGGACGGCGGTCAGCCAGATGAGCCGGAATGTGTTCATGGTGATTTTACGGAAGCGGCCGACCGGCGGCTGCTCCGCCGGTAAATGGTTTTTACGAACGCGTCGGCGCGGAATCCGCCCGGCCCTTCCCACGGTTCAAAACCCTGGCGTCCGTCCGCCACAAAATCGCCGCGTTGCACCCGTTCGTTCCACTTCAAGGGCCGCAAGTCTTCCGCAGCAATGGCAGCGGCCGATGGATTGGCGGTGTTCATCAGACACTCTTGGGTTTCACGAGCAGCAGCACGATGCCGCCGACGAGCGCCAGCGCGCCGACGGCGGGCGAGATGAAGTGGCTGGTGGTGGTCTCAAAGTGCATCCCCAGAAAATCCACCGGTTTTCCGGGCGTCGTGAACGTGAGGCCCGAGTAGGCCAGCACCACGATGCCCAAAGTGATAAGCAGAATGGAGACGATGGTTTTTGTGTTCATATGACTTTCCTTCCAGAGATGATTTGCAGCAAGACCACGATGTTAGCTGGCCGGCGTTTTCATGCCGGCCAGCGTGGATGAATCCGCTTATTACTTGGCCTCGGTCGGGGCGATGGTCATGTTATTGATCACACTGGCCACGCCATTAATGTCGGTGGCAAGCTTGGAGACGAGGCTCTTTTCCGCATCGTTCTTGGCGATGCCGCTCAGGGTGACGACGCCGTCCGTCGTGGAAACCGAGGTGTGCAAGGCGCTCGTCGAATGATGCGACAACAGCGATGACTTGACCTGCGCCGTGATGGACGCGTCATCAACCTTATCAGCCATGGTCGGGGACGCTGAGGCAGGCGTTTTGGCAATCGTCATCTCGTTATTGACTGATTTGACGTTGTCAATGTCCTTGGCGTATTCGGTGGTCAGTTCCTTTTCGGCCTGGCTGGAGGCTTCACCCTGCAAGGTAACGACGCCGTCTTTCGTATACACAGTGGTTCCGCTAGCGCTCACGTTGCGATGGAACAGCAGCGCGGTCTTCACTTTCGTGGTAATCCAAGCGTCGGAATGTTCCGCCGGCTGTTCGCCGCTGATGATCAACTGGTCATTCACGCTCTTGACGCCGGGCAGGCTGGCCACGGTGTTTTCGGCGAGGGATCTGTGGGATGCCTCGGCGACGGTGCCGGTCAAGGTGACGACGCCGTCCTTGGATTCCGTCTTGATGGAATCATCCTTGAGATAGGTTTTGAACACATAGGACTTCGCGGCGGAAGATTCAATGCGGTCGTCCGTGTTGGCCGCGCGCAGGGACGGGCTGGCGATGAACATGGTGCTCACGACGGCGGCGAGCGTTAAGGGGAATATGGTTTTCATGATATTTCTTTGTTTGGTTGCGTTGGTTATTTTTGACACTGGAAACACAATGGCGGTTGTGCCGGTTATTCGCTATGGGGTGTAACCCTACCAACTGCCACCTGCGAAAACTGATCGAACCTCAGGCATCGTTACCATGGGTTTAAGGTTTGTGGAAAGACGGGTCCTGGTTTCGTGAAGCAAAGATATTTCCGGTTTTAATTCGATCATCCAGCCCGGCGGCGGGGTGGTCAGCCTGGCGGCCCGCCTCGTGAAATTCATGGGGTGCCGTTTTGAAATGCAATGGTCCACCGCAAAAACGCTTTTGCCGCGCGCGCCGGTGGTGCAAGCTGGCGCAAACGCCATGAACATCGCCATCATCGGACTCGGCTACGTCGGACTGCCGCTCTGCCTGCAATTCGCGCGCCGCGGCGTCCGCGTGCTGGGCCTGGACATTGACGCGAAAAAAGTCCGCGCGCTCAACGCCGGGCGCAGCTACATCAAGCACATTCCCACCGGTGAAATCAAAAGACTCGTCCGCACCGGAAAATTTTCCGCGACCAACGACTTTGCGGAAATCAAAACGGTCGCGGCCATCCTTATCTGCGTGCCCACGCCGCTAAAAAAAAATCGCACACCGGATTTGTCCTTCGTGCTGAACACCGGCAAAAGCATCGCGCCGCACCTGCAACGCGGGCAGCTGGTCGTCCTCGAATCCACGACCTATCCCGGCACGACGGAGAACGAGCTGCGCGCCGTTTTGGAAAAAGGTTCGGGCCTGAAAGCGGGCCAAGATTTTCACCTCGCATTTTCGCCGGAACGCGAAGACCCCGGCAATCCCCGGAGCCACGTCGCGGACATTCCCAAGGTCATCGGCGGCTACACGCCCGCCTGTCTCGCGGCGGCACAGAAAGTTTATTCCCGCGCCATCCGCACATTGGTGCCGGTCGCCAACTGCCGCACCGCCGAGGCCGCGAAGCTTCTGGAGAATGTCTTTCGCGGCGTGAACATCGCGCTCGTCAACGAACTCAAGGGCGTTTATGCGGCGCTGGACATTGACATCTGGGACGTCATTGCCGCCGCGAAGACCAAGCCGTTCGGCTTCATGCCGTTTTATCCCGGCCCCGGCCTCGGCGGCCATTGCATCCCGATTGACCCGTTTTACCTCGCGTGGAAGGCGAAGCAGGCCGGGCAGGAAACGCGCTTCGTGGAACTCGCCGGCGAAATCAACCGCGCCATGCCGGTGAAAGTCGTCGCGCGCGTGGCGCAGGCCCTGGCCGCGCAAAACAGAAAAATTTCCGGCGCGAAAATCCTGGTGCTGGGCCTCGCCTACAAGGCCAACGTGGACGACGACCGCGAGTCACCGAGCTACGCGCTGCTGGACCTGCTGGCGGCGCGCGGCGCGGAAGTCGCGTATCACGATCCGCACGTCCCGGTCATCAAATTGACGCGCGAACATCCGCATTGGGCGGGGATGAAGTCGGTGAAGTGGAGCCGGAAAATGATTTCCAGCTTCGATGCCGTCCTGATTTCCACCGCGCACGCCGGGGTGAATTACCGGCAGCTCGCCGCGTGGTCGCCGCTGGTTGTGGACACGCGCAATGTGATGGCGGGCTTCAAGACGCCAGCGGGACGAATCTGGAAGGCGTGAAAAAAGCCGGGGCCGGTTCGTTATTCCTGCTGCCGTTTTAGCGGCAGCGTGCCGCCATTCACCCAGCGCCCCTCGATGAGCAGTTCGCGGCAAATTTCGGGGATGCCGCGCTCGTTGTGATTGATCAATGAAATAAGCATCTGCACGGCGGCCCGGCCGATTTCGCGCGAGTTCTGGTCAATGCCGGCGTCCGCGCCGCCATCCAGGACGCTGAAGGCCGCCAACCCTAGGTCGGCCGGCACCTCGCAGCCAACCTTCGCCAGCGTGCCGCGCATTTCGGCGACGTCGGTCAGAATGGCGTCGGGCTTGTGTTTGGTGAGCCAGGCCTTGACAATTTGACCGCGAGCTTTTTCATCCTGAAATTCCGGAAAAATCAGCGGCGGAATGCGGGTGCCGGGGGACAGCCGCATCTGGTTGAACAGGTAACCCGCGCCAAACCGGGTGACCGTCTTGGGAGCGCTGACCAGGCCGATGCGCCGGTAACCTTGTTTCCATGCATTTTCATAGGCAATCAGTCCGTCCGTCAACTGGTCGCTGGTGACAATATGGCTGCGGGGATCGGGGACGGAATGGCTCAGACGAACCACGCAAAAATTATCCCAGTCGAAACCACCCCAGTCCGGCGTGCAGCCGCCGTGGGGCGGAATCAAGATGCCCTGGATGTTGCGGGCCAGCAAAACTTTTTCCAGGCGCGCCGGCGTCATCTGCTGGTTGAGGAGGAATTCCCCCAGCCGGAAACCGCACCGCTCGGCCTCCGCCGAAGCGCCCCGCCAGTAGTTGTCAAATTCCTTGAAAGCGCGAAGCTGTTTGGGCTCAGGCCAGCAATTAATCCAGGCCAGTTCGGCGCAGATGGGCCGTTGGGTGTTGCCCCGGCGGTATTGGGCCAGAGCGGCGAGCATGGGATCCGGGCGGTAACCCATCGCCTTGGCCGCGTTCCGCACCTGCCGCCGCCGGGCTTCACTGATGCGCCGGTCGCCCCGTAGCGACCGCGAGACGGTGGCATGGCTGACCTTCAACCGGCGGGCAATGTCCCGCACGGTGACGCGCGTGTTGCTGTTAACTGGATTCATGGTGGGGCGGCCTGGTGACTTTATGCAACATGGTGCATGAGGCTGGGGTTGGAATCAAGCCGCCGGCGTGCCATTTTTCCGGCGTGATTCCCAGCCATCCATCCCATGGCAGCAGAAACACCGGGCAACTGGCTGCCGGTGGAATCGTGGGCCACACTAAAACATACACAACGACAGGCGAGCGATGACAGACATGGCCAATCCCGGGCGGAAAGACTTCGTGAACACGGAGGCGGTCGCGCCAACAACATTGAAACCGGCATTTGAACTGTGCGTGCGCAAGGTGCATGGCAACATCCAGCGGCTGGCGGACGAGCCGAAGGCCGCGCCGTGGGCGCTGGACGGCAATTATTTTGTCCACCCGGAAGGTTTCTTCGAAATCGGGAACTGGACCTCCTCGTTTTTCACGGGCATGGCTCTGCTGGCGTGGCGGGCGACCGGAGATGAATATTATCTCCAGCAGACCTTGCGGCTGGCGCCCGCTTATCGTGAAAAAGCCGGCGCGCGTTTTCTCGACATGCACCATGACGCGGGCTTTCTGTATTCACTTTATTCCATCGCGCTCTACAAACTGACCGGCGACCAGGAACACCGTGAAACCGGCCTGCGCGCCGCCGAGGCGCTGGCCCAGCGGTTCAACGAAAAGGGCAATTTCATCCGCGCCTGGGGCCGGATCGATGAATCCATTTCGCCCATCGGCCCGGTCGGTTTGCGGACGGATAACATGGCGATCATTGACGGCTTGATGAACCTGCCCCTGCTCTACTGGGCCGCCAATGAAACTGGCCGCCAGAAATATTTTGACATCGCCGTGCGCCATGCGGACATGGTGTTGAAACATTTCATCCGGCCGGACTATTCCGTCGCCCACGCCATCCGCTTTGATCTGGACACGGGCTTGCCGTCGGCGGTGGACAATTACTGCGGCTTCAGCAAAGATTCATATTGGGCGCGCGGGGCATCGTGGGCGATTTATGGTTTTGCGTTGAGCTACGGCTACACACGCGATAGGAAATACCGGGACGCCTCGGTGCGGCTGGCCAAAGAATTTCTGGCGCAACTGGATGAAGAAGTGGTGCCGGTGTGGGATTTCCGGCTGCCCCCGGAGATGCCGAAGGTGCGGGATGCCTCGGCGGCGGCGGTCACGGTTTGCGGTCTGCAAGCGCTGGCCAAGCATCAAGCTGCGGACAAGGAACTCGTGGTGGCCAAGAACCGGCTGCTGGAGCGGATTTGCCGCGCTGATTACCTGGACACCAATCTCAATTGCCCCGGCGTCCTAAAAAGTGCCTATGGTGACAAGCCGGCCTATTCCAGTTGGGGCGACTATTTCCTGATGGAGGCGCTGGCGGGAGAGTTGGGAATGGGCGAACCTTTCTGGTAAAAAACCGCGCAGCACAATATACAGCACCGCCGGGCAAAAGAACCGATTAGCCTATATTTTTTAGCGTCGGGTTGGGCTAACAGTTTCAACATCGACCTTCAGGTTAGAAGCAAAATTGGTAGCGCGCACGGGAATCGAACCCGTCTTCACGAATTGAGAATCCGTTGTCCTAGCCGATAGACGAGCACGCCAAGAGCAGAAATATTAACCGCGAAATTCGCGAAGTCAATGCGCGGCTACGCCGGATGGGATCTTAATCTCCGTTTCCCGCCGATTACGATTACGAGTAGGATTAAGATTAGGAAACTGCCTACGCCACATCCTCGCCCAGCTCGACGTTCCAATAGGCCAGATCCACAAAATGTTTCCAGCTCTCGTGCCGGTGCAGCGTGAAATTGATCTGCACGAACGGCCGCCATTTCGGGCGCTTGGGTTTGCGCACGAGGTTCAGGCCGGCCTCGAACGGCGTGCGGTTGGACTTGCGCGTATTGCACGGAATGCACGAGCAGACGATGTTTTCCCACGTCGTCGGGCCGCCACGGTCGCGCGGGATGACGTGGTCGAGGTTCAGATCTTTCCGCTCAAAAACTTTTCCGCAGTATTGGCAGGTGTCCTTGTCGCGCTCAAAAATATTGTGCCGCGTGAACTTCACTTCCTTCTTCGGCATCCGGTCATACATGAAGAGCAAAATGATCTTCGGCACGCGGATGCGGAACGAGATCGCGTGGATGGAATCTTCTTGCGGCGCGTCGGCGGAGACGTCGCGCCATTCGTGGAAGCTGAAGGTGCGGAACGAGCCGTCGGGATTGTTCATCACCACCTGCGCCTGGCCCTGAAAGAGAAGCGTGAGCGCGCGACGGGCGGTGCAGACGTTGACCGCCTGCCAGAGCCGGTTCAAAACCAAAACATGTTGGTTAAGCGCGGATTTCATGACGCAACTGCCGGGAGGTTAGCAAAAATGATTTCGCCGGTCAATCTTTCCGCCGTGACAATTGCGTGCCGCGCGGCGCGGTTGCCAAAATATTTTTTGTCTGGCATTGTGGCGGCATGAAAGTTCTTTCCGCCGTCGTCCTGCTGCTGGCCTGCCTGTGCCTGCCTGCGCGGGCGCAGCAGGAGGCCGAGGACAAATACCTCGGCATCTACACCCTGCTCCAGCAGGCGGACAACCTCGCCGCCACCGGCGATCCCGGCGAGGCGCTGGCGGCTTATGCCGACGCGCAAAACCAGTTACAGCAACTACAAAAACGCTTTCCCTCGTGGAGCCCCAACATCGTCTCGTTCCGGCTGAACCATGTGGCGGATAAAATTGCCGACCTCCAGCAGCGCGCCGGTTCCCCGAAAAAAATTGCGCCGGCAACTGCGCCCGCGCCGGCGGCGACGAATGTTGCCGCCCCCGTCGTCACCGCCGCCGCGCCCGCGGCTGATACGGAGGCGCAGTTGGAAAATCTCCGCACGCAGTTGCAGGTCGCGCAGGTGGCGAATGGGCTGTTGCAGGCCAAATTGAAAGAGGCGCTTTCCGTCCAGCCCGCCGAGACCGACCCGCAGGCGCTGGCGCGCGCGCAGGAAAAAATCCGTTGGCTGATGAAGGAGAACGCGCTGCTCACCGCCACGCCCGGCAACGCCGCCGCCCCGGTCACCAACACCGCCACCGTTTTCGTCACGAACGAATTGCCCGCCGCGGTGAATAATGCTTCCGCGCCGGCGGTCGTCACGAATTTTGTCCGCGTCACGGACACGAAGGCATTGCAGGCGGCGCAGGCGCAGCTTGCCGCCACCGAGGAAAAACTGGCGGCAGAACATGGCCGCGCGGAAAAGCTGGCGCAGAAATTGAAGTCGCTTCCGACCTCCGCAGCGCCGGCGGAAACGGAAAAGCTCGCGGCGGATTTGAAGCAGTCGCAGGACATGGTGGCGTCGTTGCAATCGTCGGCGCAGGTGACCGCGCTGGAAAAAGCGGCGCTGGAACGCAAGCTTCAGGATTTGGCCGCCGCCACGAACTCCGGCACCAGCGCGGCGGAATACGAGTCCCGCCTCCGCGAACTCACGCAGGAGCGCAACCGGCTCATCGAGAAGCTTGACCTCGCCAGCCAGAAAAGTTCCGGCGACAAGGAATCGCGCGTGCAGATCGGCGCGCTGAATGATGAGATTTCCATCCTGCGTTCGCGGCTGGCCGTGCTGGAGGCCGCGCCGGTGCCGTTCACGGCGGACGAGCAGGCGCTGTTCCGCGCCGCCGTGCCGCAGCCCGCGAACCCCGACACCGGCAAGGCTTCCGCCACCGCGCTGCCCGCCGGCACCGCCGAGCTGGTGGCGTCCGCGCAACGTCATTTCTCGCATCAGGAATTTGACGCCGCCGAGGCCGATTACCGGAAAATTTTGGAACGCGACCCGAACAACGGCATCGTGCTCGCGAACCTCGCCACGATTGAATTGCAGGAGGAAAAATTCGCCGAGGCCGAGCAGCACATCACCGCCGCCGTGGCGCAAAGCCCGAACGACGCCTACAACCTTTCCACGCTCGGCTACCTCAAGTTCCGGCAGGAGAAATACGACGAGGCGCTCGATTCCTTGAGCCGCGCCGCGCAGCTTGATCCGAATAACCCGGAAATCCAGAATTACCTCGGCGTGACGTTGAGCCACAAGGGCCAGCGCAAGGCCGCCGAATCCGCGCTGCGCCGCGCGCTGCAGTTGAGTCCCAATTACGCGCCGGCGCACAACAATCTCGCGGTGATTTATCTCACGCAGACGCCGCCGTGGCCGGAGATGGCGCGCTGGCATTACCAGAAGGCGCTCGACGGTGGCCAGCCGCACAACCCCGACTTGGAAAAAATGCTCGCCGACAAGGGCGCGCCGGTGGCGCCGTAAAATTTGGACTGCGGCGACATGTCGCCGCTTTCAAAGCGCGGACATGTCCGCGCACTCCTAAATATGTTCCGCCAGTCCTTTCACGAACTCGTCATCCCCACGCGCGGGCGCGGGCTGATTGAATTCACTGGCGCGGTGGAAAAGTGGATTGCGGAAAATAAATTCCGCAATGGCCTCGTCACGCTGCACCTGCGCCACACTTCCGCCTCGGCAGAGATTTAGTATAAATAAATAAAAATAGGGGTGTGAACGATTCTGTATTATGACACCTCCGCCTCGCTACTCATTCAGGAAAACGCCGACCCCGACGTGCGCCGCGATCTCGACGCGTTTTTCGCGCGGCTCGTGCCGGATGGCGACCCGCTGTTCGTCCACACCGCCGAGGGCGACGATGACATGGCTGCGCATATTCGCACGGCGCTGACGGCGGTGAACCTTTCCCTGCCGCTGCGCAGCGGCGAACTGGCGCTGGGGACGTGGCAGGGGATTTATTTGTGGGAACACCGCACGCAGCCACATTCCCGCCGCGTGGCGCTGCACTTCATCGGGGAATAAAATAATGTAGCAGCGGACGTGAGTCCGCTCCGATTGATGTTTTGCGCCGGCTCACGCCGGCTGCCGGATTGGTGGTGGGTTGATGTCGAGGTGTGAAATGATTGAATTATTGGTTGGCGAAGAAAAGCGGCGGAGGGCCGCCGCAGTCCAAGACGCTGGCGCGTTGACCGAAAGTTCCCGAACCGCGCGGAGCGTCTTGGAGTGCGCCAGTCCCCTGGCGCTTTGGGCCGGCGGGCTGGTGCCAACCCAAAGGCGCGGGGTGGGGCGAAACGATTTCACCTTTTCGACCACGGGCATTTTTGAGCGCCGGCGGCGCGGAATCTTGGTAGCACCCGTCCCCAGAAAAAATCCCAGCTTCGTAGGAGCGACCTCACCAGGACGATGCCGCTCCGACGGAGTTGATGATGTTTGGGGATTATTTCTACAAAGATGCCGCGCCTAACGGCGCTGGTTCCGGGGCGACGTTAAAAGAGCGTGAAAGAAGACGGCTACTGACTCATTTGTCGCACTACAAAGTTGAAACTAAACATCGTGGTCATGTCACTCAAATTTCAGCTTTATCGGGTCGGCCTTCGGATTCTGCTTGATGAACTCACTAATCGCAGCCGAAATCTGCTGTCTAGCTACTTCGTTGGTGACTCCTAAAATGGAGACATCGGCAACGCCTGCACCGGCATTAACATGCACTTGCTCTGGTAGCACCTTTAACATCTTCGGCAATATCTGGCGGTAAGACTCTGCAAGCAATGCGTCATGGCTGCTGACTGAACCCTTCGAGCAGCCAGCAATAGTCGCTCCTAGAATCATGGTGCTTACTATGGTGATGAGGCGTTGTGTTTTCATAAAATGTAACTGGCTCCGGCGACTGGTGACTGAACCCACCGCGCGGCGGCTGGTTCAACTATTGATTCGGCCGCAAATTTGCGGTCTATCGTTTGATTGGTTTGTGACGGTATTTCGGGCTTTCATGGTTGGCAAGAACATTAAGGTCTGCGTTGGCTCGGACGGGCGCGGGCAAATATGGCGCGGGGCGATGCGAGGTGATTTTCAATAAAAGCCACTTACGAGCCATTCACCATTCGTTTCGACCAACATCCACCGCTTACTTGATTGCCAAGTTTTGTCTATGGTTTCTAGCGTGGGATCATCAAATCGGACACTACCATCGGCAGACTTCCGTTGACTATCAATGATAGTTCCAATCATGGCTTTATTCTGATTGGAGCTATCTTTCAACATTGAGATGTCAACCACTTGCACGCCGGTAACTTTGTCCCAATATGACTTTGGTAGCCGCAAAAGATTGTCGCCATATCCGCCGGAACCGGTTCCATCAATGACTTCGGTCAATCGGTTTTGATCTCCGTTCTTCATGGCGGCCAAGAATGTATTCAGTGCAGCCAATGGCTCAAGCGTTCCGCTTTCCTTCCAATTATCCCGGTTCCAAAAGGGGTTTTTAATGGGAGGCGCATTGGTGTAGTTTTTCCACCACCCCATCAAATCAGCGACTTTTAATTGCAGCTTGAGATTTTCGTCCCTCAACTGGGCCAAATCGCTATTCTGATTTTGTTGAACCCCAACTTGTCCCCGCAATTTGAGCAATTCTGAATTATTTTTCCCATTCTTTACGAGCTCCCCTTTCAACCAAGCAATCATGTTCGTGTCCTTGTCATGCTGCGCGGTTATCTGCTGGAGTTGCTCGGCCATCGGTGCTTGCTGCGCTTGGAGCGTTTGCACTTCGGCCCGCGCGTCGTGCGCCTGCTTGGCGGCGTAAATTCCGCCGCCAATGGTCACGGTCAGCGCGGCGGTCACGGCAATTTTTTGGAGGGTGGTCATAATCAAAGCGGCGGCGGTGGTTCCGGCCAGCGTGGCGGCGGCGGCGGAAATGGTGGCGGCCAGGCCCACGGGCGCGGCGGTCACGGCATTGGCGGTCACGGCGGCGGCAATCACCGTGGCGGTGAGCGTCACGCCGGTTTTGCCCAGCTTGGCGCGGAGTTTGTCCAGCGCGCGGTTCACGCGCAGGCGCGCGCCGTCCTCGCTCATCCCCAGCGCCGCGCCCACTTCGGCCAAATTCTTGTTCTCAAAAAACCGGAGCAGCACGGCCTGCCGGTCGCGCTCGCCCAAGCCGTCCATCGCGGTCTCCAGCACGGGGGCGATCTGCTGCCACGCGGCCGCGGTCTCGGGCGGATTGAAAGTGGTTTCCATGTAGGCTTGGTGTTCGCGCTACTGGCGGCGGTGCTGCTGCTTGAGGGCATCGGCGGCCGCGTATTGCGTGGTGCGGTAAAGCCAGCCGGTCAGGGCGACGTGGCGTCGCGGCCAACCACCGGCCAGCTCACCGGCCTTGCGGGCGAGGATGAGGAACACGGCCTGCGCCACCTCCTCGGCCAGAGCCGCGTCGCCGGTGCGCCGCAGCGCGGCGGAATGAACCAGCGGCAGGTGCCGCGCGACGAGCTGGGCAAAGGCGGTCTCGGACCGGGTGGCGGCGAATTCCCGCAGGAGCGTCAGGTCGTCAGTCAGCATTCACCTATTAAATGGCCGCCGAACGCAAAACCGAACAAGAATTTTCAAATTATTTTTGGAAGAACCGCCAAGACGCCAAGGTCGCCAAGTCGGATATAAATTAGGAAGGCAGGAACGCAGGAAATATCAATTCCTGTTTTCCTGCTTTCCTTATTAAAAAATCCTGGCGCGCTTGGCGTCTTGGCGGTTATGTGCGCCAGCACCGAATAATCTCGCCAATTTCCGCCGGCGCTGGCAGGTTGCGCGGATGAATCGTTGCGCAAAGATTTTCACCGCCGCGCTGGTGGCGGCGGCGTTTTCGTTCCCGGTTTTTTCGGCCACGGTCACCAACCAGTTCGGTTTCAGCGGCAAGGAAATTTTCCCCGTTGACCCGCAAATCAGCAGCCTGCACGCCGCCGACCTCGACGGTGATGGCTTGAACGACCTCATCGTCGCGAACAATCTGCACTCGAAGATCAGCCTGCTTTACAATCTCACCGGCAAGACCAACCGCACGGATCTCGCGCCGGCGCGCAAGCTGGACCTGAACGAGCTGCCGCCCGGCTCGCGCTTCCGCATTGATTCGGTGCCCACGGAGGAGCGCATCGCCGCGCTCTCGGTGGCGGACGTGAACAGCGACGGCCGGCCGGACCTGGTTTATTTTGGCGACGCGAAGGATCTGATCGTCCGCTACAACCTCGGCACGAACGGCTGGAGCGAGCCGAAACGCTGGCACATTGACGATGGGCGCATGGACCCGAATTCGCTCGCGGTGGGCGACCTGAACGGCGACGGGCTGGCGGACATCGCGCTGCTCGGCGACAACGGCGCGGTGTATTTCCTCGCGCAGCAGCCGGATCACGCGTTCGCCGAGCCGGTGAAGATTCCGTATTCCGGCACGCCCAAGGCCGTGCAGATCGCGGACATTGACGGCGACGGGCGGAACGATCTGTTCTTCGTGGATTTCGACAGCCCCACGCCGTTCCGCGTGCGGCTGCAAAACGCCACGGGCCAGCTTGGCCCGGAGATTTATTTCAAGACGCAGCCGGTGCGCTCGTTCTGGTTGGACAATCTTGCCGGCGGCAAAACCAATTTTCTCGCGTCCATCGTGACGGCGACGGGCCGCGCGGAAGTCTCGCAGTTCACGCGCCAGCCGGCGGAGGCGCTGGCGGGCAAATTCAAGCAGGGCCAGTTGCAAATCCTGCCGCTGAACAAATCCGATTCCGGCGCGCGCGGTTCGCTCTGGGCGGATGTGGACGGCGACGGCCGCGCGGATTTGATCGTGGCGGAACCGGAGAGCGGGCAGCTCTCGGTTTATTTGCAGCAGGCCGACGGCACGCTGGCGTCGCCAAAAAAATTTCCCAGCCTTGCGGGCGTTTCGCAGATTGCCGTGGCGGATTGGAACAAGGACGGTCGCCCGGAAATCTTTTTGTTGAGCCGCGATGAAAATTCCGTGGCGATGACGCAGTTCGACAAGAACGGCCGGTTGCCGTTCCCCACGCCGCTGCCGCTGGACGGCAAGCCGCTGGCGATGACCGTCGGTGCGCTCAAGCCCGGCGCGAAGCCGGTGCTGGCCGTGATCGTGGACAAGGACGGCGTGCGTTCGCTCGTCACGCGCACCGCCGACGGCAAGACCGCGACGCAGAAATTGAGCGACAGCTTCAAGGCCAACCCGACGACGTTTGCGATTCAGGACGTGAACCAGGACGGCCTCGTGGACCTGGTGCTGCTGATGCCTTACGAAAAAATCAAGGTGCTGCTGCAAAAGAAGGACGGCAAATTCGACGAAGTGGATGTGGACCCGCCGGGCGGCGCGATGGAGCAACCGTGGCTCGCCGCCGCCGATGTGGACGGCGACGGCAAAACGGAATTGCTGCTGCCGCAGAAAAATTTCCTGCGCGCCGTCGTGCTGGAACAGGAGGCAAAAATTCCCGGCTCCACGAACCCGCCGAACTGGAAATTCACCGTGAAAGACCAGATCAACGGCTCGGCCAGCGATGCGCGCATCGTCGGCGCGGCGGCGGTGGCCAATGGCACGAACGCCGTGCCGTCGCTGTTCCTCTTCGACGCGGAACACAAGCAGTTGACCTTGTGCGAGCGCGACACAAACGGCGTTTGGCAGGTGGTGAAGAACCTCGATTTGCCGGTGACGACGTTCAGCACGATCAACTCCGTCTCGCTCGGCGGCGCGGCGGTGGCGTTCACGGGACAAAACTCCGTGGCGTGGCTGCCGCTCGGCGGCGATGTGTGGCGGCTCACGCGGCTGGACGATTACGACACGCCCATCAAGGACGGCTACCTCAACGACCTCATCGCCGGCGACCTGACCGGCGGCGGGCGCAAACAGCTCATCTTCATGGAGACGGGGAAGAACTACATTGACCTCGTAAACTTCAGCGCGGCGGGCAAGCTGGTGCCGGGCGACCGCTGGCAGGTGTTCGAGCAGCACACGTTCCGCGGCGCGCAGAACGCCTTGCCCGAGCCACGCGAATGCGTGGTGGCCGACGTGACCGGCGATGGCAAGAACGACCTCATCGTCCTCGTCCACGACCGGATTCTGGTCTATCCGCAGGAATAGGGGCGAAGCTGCTTTGCAGAAATCTTAAATTTGCCCGCCGCGGGTGCCCCCTCATCCCAGCCTTCTCCAGATGGAGAAGGAATACCCGATGGAGTTTGATGGCACGCGTCAGTGGGCCGGACCGGCGAGCGTGATGCTCTGCCCCAAGTCCGGTGTTTTAAAGGGTTGGGTGGAAAATGTCCGCCAATCCCACCAAAACCAGCGGAAGGCGGGCGAATCCAGCGAGGTTTCGAAATGGAAAGCAACGCGGGAAGGCAGACCCGCTGCATCCGATTTCAAGACTTCCACAGTGAGACCGGTGAGTTGAAATTGGTCGCCGGTTTGGCATTCCGGTCGGCCCAGAAGCATGTTGCAAATGTTGAAGACATAGGCGAAATGAACGGGGCCGATGTCGTCACAGGAGAATATGTTCGGCCCTTGAGATTGAACCACCAGAGTTTTGTCATCGGTCCGTTGGACAATAAAGCCCGTGCAACCCGGCACGAGCACCCGCACGGTGCGGGGCAGCGACTGGTGGTAATAGGCCTTGTAACCGGGGACATACCCCGATGCGAGCGGAGCGGGAAAGTTGACGACGATCACATTTTGGTTTTCGATGTCCGGCCAATCGCGGGGAGGCTGGTTTGCGTGGGCGAAAAAGAAAGAGGCGGCTTTAACCGTTACGATTCTTCCCGCAATGGCTCCCGGAACATGCACCAGCAATAACAGCATGCAAGCGCTCCAGGCCAGAACCCGGTAGGCCCGTTGTTCTGGTAACCGGCGGTTAAACAGGGCGGCGACGAAACTGGCAATCAATCCATAAGCGCCGATGGCGACGAAGCCAAAATTTTTAGAGATCGGCACCAGCGATGATTCGGGGATGGCTGCCAACACCATGACGGTGAACCAGAAAGCAGCCAGCTTATCCCGGCGCACCCACGGAAGAAAAACCACCAGAGCTGCCGCCACGCACACGCCATAAAGGGCAACTGCCACCGGGTGCAACGATGGTTTGACGGCGAACAAAATTTCCGGCGGCACGCCTGTCAGTTGACCGCCGAGCACCTGCATCATCCGCGGGAGCAATTCCCGCGCAAACCGGAACGGCTCGTTCAAAGGGTCAATGTAAAAAGCGCCGATATGGGACAACCCGTAGCCGGCGAGCACATAGATGGTTCGCCACAGAACGAGGACCAGGACCGAAGGCAGCACGGTGAATGCCCTTTGACGCCACGACCCCGATTCCAGCACGAGGGCATAGGCGACAATGAAAGCAAATGCGGCAGCTCCGCCTTCCTCCGCGAAAACAGAAAGGCCCAGGAACACCCCCGACAAGACCAGAGCAGAACGGGATTTAAGGGAACGCCATTGATGATGTTCGTAGAGATAAAGCAGCCCAAAGAACAGCGCCATGATGAAGCCCCGGTTGGCGACGAACATCACCGGGAAATACGTATAGCCATCCAGCAGAAACAACAGCGCCGCCAGTCCGGCGATGGCGCCGGCGCCCAGTAGCTGGCGGTAAACCAACGCGACCAGGAATACGACGGCGGCGAACCAGGCGATATTGTGGGCATGCATCAGCGCGGGCGAGTCGGGGAAGAACCGGTAATCCAGCCAGTGCGTGAAGGCAGCGACCGGACGACAAAGACTCAAATGAAGATCATTCGGCGTCCACCATGGCAGGGTGCCGTAGTTCTTCGCCAAAACCAGATAGTGAGGATCGCGATTGAAGCCGAACAGATCAAACAGGACGGTCGAGAAACTGCCAGAATCCACCGGGTTGCCCGTCTCCTGCATTCGCGGTGGCAACTGGCTGGGTTGAAGCTCCACCGGGCGCTGCATCAGATCGTCCGCGAACAAGCCGGTTTTCAGTGCGGGCACCATTACCAAAATCGCCCCAAGGGCCAGCATCGTGGGGAGATGGGCATGGGCCAGAAATCGTTTTGAGAATTCCAATATGCGTGCGCTGATTCGGTCCATGATCATGGTTTCTGTCTGATGGCAGCAACAAGTGTTGTCGGCCATTATGAACAGACAGGGAAAACCGGTAATCCTCACGCGTGGCTGCAGGCCGGTTGAGGGGGAAGCACGGCGCGGCTTGGCGTGCCAGAGCGGTTTAATTAAAACTGTGGCCGGGTTTTGAAAGCCCGCCCGAAAAGTCCGCGAGGTTCTTGACTGCGGCAGCCCTCTGCCGCTTTTCCACCACCGGCGGAGGAACGCCCGAGCGGCAGAGGGCTGCCGCAGTCCAAGACGCTGGCGCGCCTTCCGGCCACCCTACGTTTTACGGCGCGGCTTGGCGCGCCAAGGCGTGCGGTCTTTTTGGCCGGAAAAACGATTTCTTGGTGCGGCCCCCCTTACTGGGCAGCCACCGCGCGGAAATACTGCTGTGGCGACGCAATGCTATTCGTGAAATCAAAGATGCCGTTCGTCGAAGTCGTGTTCGTATAGACGGAGGTCCAGCTCACCAGGTCAGCGGAGGACTGGAGGACACACTGCCGGTTTTGCCACGCGGAGACGCGCAATTGGAATTTCCCGGCATTGGCGGCGGCCACCGGCGCGAGCCGGATATCGGGATTCAATGCCTTCTTCAAGTTCAGGCGGCCGCCCGTCACGCATTTTCCGGCCGTGACGGCAACGGGTCGGTGGCCTTCAGCAACCGCTGGATGATCTGCTGATAATTTTCCGACGGATACCGCGCCAGCATCAGCGCCAGCGCCCCGGAAACGCCGGGCGCAGAAAAGGACGTGCCGGCGATGTTGATGCCCAGGCCGCTCGGCGGATAGTAGGACGTGTCCGACCAGTTGATGGTGGAATAAACCTCGTCGCCCGGGGCGGCGAGATCCACATTCGTCGCGCCGTAATTGGAAAAGAAACCCAAGCCATCCGTGCGGGTGGTGTAGGCCACCGACACAATGTTATCAATGCCATAGCACGCCGGATAACTGGGCGTGACATCAATGTTCCGGCCGGCCGTATTTTGACCATTGCCGGCGGACGCCACCCAGATGATGCCGGCATTTCGCGCCGCCACGATGGCATTGGAAACGGCCAGCGACGGGGTCGGCGTGTCGAAGCTGGCATTGATGATCCGGGCGCCGTTCGTCCGCGCGTATTCAATGCAGGCGATCACCGTTGAATCGCTGCCCGTGCCGTCGGCGGCGAGACATTTGCAGGCCATCAGTTGCACCCGCCACGCCACGCCGCACACGCCCTTGCCATTGTTGCCCACGCCGCCCAACACCCCGGCCACCAGGGTTCCGTGACCGCCATCATCATCGGGATTGTTCGTGCCGGTGAAAGCATTGTAACCATGCCCGCCATCCTGCGGATTCACCCACATGTTTGCCGCCAAATCTTCATGGGTGGCGCGGATGCCGGAATCCAGCACCGCCACCACGATGTTGCTGGCCGAGTTCAGGACATCCCACGCTTCGGGCGCATCCATGTCGGCGTTGACCGTGCCGCCGTTCTGGCCGTAGTTGTTCAATCCCCACAACGTCCCGTCCACGAACTTGGGGTCGTTGGGCAGGGTCGCATCCGCATACACCAGATAATCCGGCTCCGCAAATTCCACCAACCCGCTCTGCCGATACTTGGCGAGGAGCGACGCCACGGTTTCCCCCGCCGGCAGGGAGACGACCTGGGCGCCACCGACGGCGGCAAAGGCCTGCAGCACCTTGGCCCCCCGCGCCGCATGAAACGACGCCAGGGCGGTGTGACTGCCGCCCGCCTTGGGCTGAATGAGAATCTGATCGGTCCGATAATTCACCGGGGCCGCGCCAAAAACTGGCAGAACCAGCAGCCCGAGGCAGAGGCTGCCAAATACCATCAACCGATTTAGTCTTTGCATATTTTTATGTTTCCAAACTGAATTAAAACCCGCGCTCCGTAATCACTGTATCAGCATCGAACGATAAAACTGCTGGGATGAAAGGGTCGGAAGCGGCAAATAAAACGCGCCATTTATGGGCGAATTGGTGCTGACATTGTTCCAGTTTATCAGGTCGGATGAAACCTGAATGGCGTAGGCATGCCCGTCATAGCCACTGAACTGAACCTCTATCTGTTCGTTAGTGGAAATCATAGTTCCAATTGAATCAGTCCGCAGCAACGGCAACAACTGGCTGGGAATTGCTTCATAAGCTTCATCGCTGATATCAAATTCCTGCTGGGTGCTGTTGTTCCAGTTCAAATACGGCGATTGTTCCGTTAGCATGGGGGCCATCAGAATATCGCCAATCTCATAAAATGGTTGATTGGGATGAAGCGCCTGGATGGCATCAGCAAGTGCGATCGCCTGCGGTGAGTTTGAGGATACGACCAGCGGATTCAATCCCGTAAGTGAGTTAGTTAGCACGATAAAACCATCAAACACTGCCGTCCACGCATTTGGATCAGGATCATTCACGGAGAATTGAGTGCGCAGGTCATTGGTGTTTAGCAACACCGCCAGCAGGCTCACTAATTTCCGGTCAGTCACCGGCGCGGAACTGACAGCATCTAGGTATTGGCTGCCAGTCAACTGAGTATCACCAGTCCAGACTACCCAGGTGTTAATGCCGCGCTGGGCATTGCCGGCGGTGTTGTCGATCTGCACATCGCGGTCTTTGAGATAGACCGTCTGCCACGGCGTGCCACGGTGAACCTTTCCCAGCCAGTTCAAATTCCAAGTCTGACCCGTTGGAAAACTCCAATAGTCCGGCCCCCAGACCAGCGGATCCTTGTAAATCAAATTGTAAGCATTGGAAAAATTATGATTGTTGTCGTTGACAGTTCCAGAAACCGGCTGACCCCACGGTTGGTAACGGCTGTTGGCAAACTTGTTGGGATCCATCCCACTGGCAGCAATGCCGGGATTGAGAACGCTCGGCACCGTCGGCACGGGATTGTAAGTTGAGTCATATATTCCACCGCTGATGTCCTTTTGCCAAATGCCGTTCGCCCGGGTTCGGCTATCAGCCCAAATGGCACCATCGCCGACATTCAGGTCGCTGGCCAGATAATGCACTAACGGATCATTGACCTGATAAAGATACGGCACATAAACCGTCCGCACGGGCGTGAACGGCGCTTGCGAGATCAATTGGTCGTTGTAGTAAACTTTGCCATCAAGCGTGAAGGCATGATTCGGCGTCCAAGCCGCATAAAAAAAGGCCCGCGACCACGCTATGGGATCCGTCCCCCCAGGGGCACCCGCCACATTCCAGATTCCCTGGATGACAGAAAGATTTTGGCGTGAATAATTCAGTTGATCCACTATTCCCCAGCTCGGCCATGCGTTGTTATAGCTGTTCGTCGCCCACATATAATAATTGGGCGCACCGCCGATGAACGGATCATTGAGCACGCTGTTCACGTTGACGGTGGCAATCGGGTCGCGCAACTGGACATAGTCCAGCACATGGGTGCCATCCACGATATAGGCCTGTAGCTGGTTGGTGATGAGCAGTCCCAACTGCGGTAGCGGCGACAGCGTGGAATCCCACGCGTTTTGGATGTCCAAGGTGAATTGTTTGGTCGCAAAATTGTAAGCTTCGTTGGTCGTAACCCAACTGTTGGTCCAAACGACCGATGCAAAAGAACCCACCGCCGGCTGGCCGCTGCCTTTTGCCCCCCACATCGACCCCGGCCAACGATTGTTGGCAAAAGAAAAATACCAGTTGGTGGTGAAGGTGGTCATGCCCGGCGCTGCCCAATCCGAATTCGTCAAAGCCATCTGCACCGTGCTGACCACCGTGGCCGAGAGCGGGCCGGCGCCGACATAATCATTGGAATACGAGTTCCAAAATGAAACCCCCATTCCGCTGTGAATGTCCATTTGCACCAACTGGTTCGTGGCCACCGGCCGGCCGGCCACCGTGGCCCGCACCACCATCAGGTCGCGCTTAATCTGGGCGGCGTTGAGCATGGAAAACTGGTTGAGGCCCGGCAGGTTTTTCTTCACCCCGATGATCCATGGCACGCCATAGACGTTCACAAGGTTCCCGCCGGCGTCCACAATAGGCGCATTCTGCGTGAGGGAACCCGTCAAGGCCTCGACGTTATATGGCTTGGTAAATACGGGGTCGTTCGGCCCAATAACACTGACCACCTGCTCAAAGCCGGCAATAAAGATATTGGTGCCGGAGCGTTCCAATATGGGCCGGAACACAGACGGATAAAAATTCGTGGTGGTGGCGTCGTAAATGTTGGCGGTGACTTGTAGAAGCCGGTGAACAGCCGGGGTGTATTGGTTGGTCGGATAAACCTGAATATGCGTCAAATTCAGATTGAATTCCGATGAGAGCAGATAGTTGCCGACGTTTGTAAAAAAACTGACGGGGTTGCCGGTGTCGAAAGCCGGCGTCGCAACACTCCTTTGTGCCGTGAAAAACAAAACCAGAACACAAAGCCGCAAACATGCAGAATGCGCCAGCCAAGAGAGAACATCTCGCAGTTGAGGCCAAGCCAAATTGGGCAATTTGTATCCGGTTAAATTCAATTCAATGATTTCCTTCCAATTCCATGAACGGCATATCATACCGCAAAGCAATCTGCAAAGTCATGGTCAGACATTGCTTCCTTCAAAGTCGGCCTGTTCTGACAGCAAACGTGGCAGCAGCGGGATGCGGGGATGCATATAATTTATCAGGAATTTCCTTCCTGATGAATCTTGTTGCCCAAACCTAGAGTTCATGCTCTTTCCCGTGGATTAATCCAATTTAAATTTGTTTGGCTGGGGATAAAACTTATTGACCCTCCCATACCCTGTCAAGGACTTAGCAGACGGCCAAGAATTTAACGCAAAGGCGCAAGGACACCAAGTCGCCAAAGTTTATCTGTCCGACTCCATCCCTTGCGCCCTGGCACCTTGGCGTCTTGGCGTTGAATTCCCAGCCGGTGGACACCCGTCTTTCACAGTCACATCCATGACCATAGATGTTCCAGCCATGACCATAGATGCTTCGCCAATGGTTATTGATGAAGCGCCAATGGTCATGGATGCTACAACCTTGGTCATGGGTATGACCGGTTTTGGCATGACCACGACGTTTTTAACGATATTTTGACATTTTTCCCCGATTTCAGCCTTGAACCGGCTGCTGACTGCGTCAGAACCTCCATTTGTGCCGCCAGCCTTTGCCGGCAGCCACCAAATTTGCAGATGGTTTGTGAACGGCTTTTGTCCAGCTCTGAAGGAGCCACGGAAATTAGTCGGGGGCAAGCCACCGGCGCCGCCCCCGGAATGATCCCCCTTGGGAATCCGCCCCGGCGGGGCGGTGGCAAGCGGGTAAACGCCCCGTTTCCGGCGTCCCATCAGGACGCTGACCACGCGGAGGCCGGGACCGGGGGCGGCGACCGCCGGAACGGTCTAGCCCCCGGCTAATTTCCCGTGTCCCGCCGGGACATTCCGAAGGCTGATGTCTCTCGCAGGCTTGATTCCACCAAGTCCAGCGAAGAACCAAACTTATATCTGAATTTCCGCCTAACCTTGTCTGAATCTGGAGTGCGGTGGCACGACACCGCTTTCGGACGACGCGACATGTCGCGTCGAGGGAAAGCGCGGACATGTCCGCGCACTCCAAATTTTCAAAGCTGAAATAGAAGCGCTTTCAGAAAAACCACGAGATGCCGGCGTAGAAGATATGCCCGTCCAGGCCGCCGTTCGGTTCGGCGATGCCGCAGTTGGAGAGGTGGGTGAACCGGTATTCAAAATTCAAGGCGCAGTCCGCCCGCCAGAAATAATTCACCCCCAGCCCGGCAAATTCGTTGAACTCAAAAACCGAGCCGAGGTTGGGATGCCCGATGTCGGTGGCCAGCACGCCAAACCCGCCGTCCACATAGGGCAGCCAGCGGGTGCCGGTGGCAAAGTTGTAGCGCAGCCCGGTCGTCTCGCCGACAAGGTAGCGAACCTGGGGATGCGACTGCGCGCCGGCGAAGATTTCCTGCAAGATTTCCCAATGCCCACGGCACCAGTGATCGGGCGCAAACGTGTCGCCCAGCGTCCAGCCGTAGTGAAATTTGGAAAGTTCGAAAGTGTGCGCGCAGCGGTCGCGACCATTGGCCGGCACCCAGCCAAGCCCCAAGGCAGTGCCTGCCTCCTGTGCGCCGCGATGAAAACCCGGTTCCAGCGGGTCGGCAGCAATTGGCCGCAAGTGCAAAGCGACGGCGTTGGCGGTGTTTGTTTCCTGCGCTTGGAGCGGCCCGGTGAACAGCATCATTGCGACCAGCACGACGACAACCCTGCCGCCGGCAACCACCACCAGTTTCGCAGATGAGCAGTCCATTTTCATCCGTTGCACCTTTGTTAACCAAACCCGGGGCCGCTGGCAACATAGCACCAACGGCCCCGGCTGTCTAACTCATGGGACTGATGGCGGTGTCCTAATTTGGAGTGCGGCGACGTGTCGCCGCTTTCCCCCACCGCGACATGTCGCGGTGTTTCAAAGCGCGGACGTGTCCGCGCACTCCAAATTAGGACGCTGCCGGCCTGATCGCCGCCGGGCGCGCGACCGGACCGACTGCCACAGGAACGGATTATTTCTTCAGCGTCCGCAGGTAGGCGACGGAAGCCTTGATGTCCTCATCCGAAAGTTCGGACGGCTTCATCAACGTCTTGTCGTCTTTCTTCAGGCCTTCCTTGATGGACTTGAACGCCTGGTCATCGCTGACGGCGGCCTGCACGGTGGCGTCGGAATAATCCTTGGCGCCGAGCTTGGTGCCCATCTTGGTTGCGCCTTTGCCGTCGTCGCCGTGGCATTTGGTGCAGTTGTCGGAGTAAGTCGCCTTGCCGTCAGCGGCGAAGGCGGTGGTGGTCAAGGCGAGCGCGAACGCCGCCGGGAGTGCGAGGAGTGCGAGTTTTTTCATAAGTGTCGCTCAACTCTCGCTCCGTCAGAAAATTAACTCTAATCAGTTTTTGCCAGACAATAGACTTGGATTGCCGGCTAATAGACTTCCGGCCCGCGAACATCGCAGCGCAAAGTGTCGCCGGGGGCAAATCTCAGCCGCGCTGCCGCGTCGCTTCGTAGAGAAAAATCCCGGTCGCCACGGCCACGTTCAGCGAGTTCATGTGCGAGGGCATCGGGATCTCCACCATGTCGTCGCACGCGGCCAGCGCGGCCCCGGTGAGGCCCGGCCCTTCCGCGCCGAACACCAGGCAGCAGTCGCCGCGCAGATCGGCGGCGGCCAGTTTTTTCGCGTCCGCGCGCGGATGCGCCGCGAGGCAGCGCACGCCGCGCGCCCGCAAAGCAGCCAAGGTTTCCACCAGATGATCCACCCGCACCACCGGCTGCTCAAAGATCGTGCCCATCGAACCCGCGACGGCGCGGCGCTGAAACGGACTGCCGCACGTCTCGCCCACGATGAGCACATGCACGCCGAAGGCCGCGCAGTTCCGCACCACCGCGCCGAGGTTTTCCGCGCTGGCCAGTCCTTCCACGGCGGCCAGCAGCAGCGGGCGCGGGGAATTGTTCAGCAGCGTTTCCAGATCCGGCTGCGGCGGAATCTTGGCCACCGCCAACGCGCCCTGGTGCATTTTGTAACCGGTGATGGTTTCCAGCAGCGGATCGTCCGCGACAAAAATATGGATGACTTCCGGCCGCGCCCGCAGTTGCGGCTCCAGCTTTTCCAGCCACGCGGGCGTGAGCAGCGCGGAGACGACGGTGTAGCGGCTGGCGAGCAGGCGCTTGATGACCTTGTGATTCGCGGCCACGAGCACACCGGCGCGCTCGTGTTCCTCGACGCGGCGCAGAGTGCGATACAGCGCCAGTTCCGGCGCGTCGAGGGATTGAACGGTTTTTATTTCAGCAATGGCCACACAGAAATTAAACCGTGCGGCGGCGGTAATGAAAAGCGCGGAGAAATATTTTAGCCCGTCAGCGCCGGGCATGGTCCTTGTTTGGAGTGCGTGGACACGTCCACGCTTTGGAACTGGGAGACATGTCTCCCAGTCGGAAAGCGGCGACGTGTCGCCGCAGTCCAAATTCGGAAACGCCCCGCGCCGAAGTCGGTGGACAAAACCAGTTTCTCCGGCTAATAACCATGTTCCCGATGCTCCCAGTCATGAAATCGAATTTGTTGCGGATGCTTGCCGGCGGAATTGTCTGGCTGCTGGCGCAAACCGCCGCGCCCGCCCGGACAGTGATGGACTTTGATTCCGACTGGCGTTTCACCAAGGGCGATTTTGCCACCGCCGCCATGCCGGCGTTCGATGATGACGACTGGCGGCGCGTCAACGTGCCGCACGACTGGAGCATCGAAGGGCCGTTCAGCGCGGATTATGCGTGCGGCAGCGGCTTCGCGCCCGGCGGCCTCGGCTGGTATCGCAAACACTTCTCCCTCGACGCCGCGCAGAAAGGCCGGCGCGTGACCATCGAGTTCGACGGCGTGTATGATTACTCGGAAGTCTGGATCAACGGCACCTTTGTCGGCCTGCGGCCCTACGGCTATGCCAGTTTCGCGTATGACCTGACGCCGTATCTAAAATTTGGCGCGGGCGAAAATGTCGTCGCCGTGCGCGTGGATCATTCGCGGTTCGCGGATTCGCGCTGGTATTCCGGCTCGGGAATTTACCGCCACGTCCGGCTCGTTGTGACGGATCCAGTGCATATCGCGCATTGGGGAACTTACATCACCACGCCGGAGATCAACGCCGGCAACGCGGTTGTCCGGGTTGAAACGACGATTGAAAATAGTTCGGGCACGAACGAAACCTTGTCCCTGCAATCGGACATCCTCGCGCCAGACGGCCAGTTCGTCGCCAGCTTGGTCACTTCAAAAAACCTTGGCGCGGACGCGGTGCAAACCATTGCGCAAAAAATCAAAGTCGGCCACCCGCAATTGTGGTCGCCCACGGCGCCGGTGCTTTACACGCTGCGCAGCCGGTTGAAATCCGGCGAAACGGTTTTGGACGAAACCACCACGGCCTTCGGCATCCGCACGGCCACCTTCAATGCCAACCAAGGTTTTCTGCTCAACGGCCAGCCGCTCAAACTCAAGGGCGTCTGCATTCATCACGACGCCGGCTGCCTCGGCGCGGCGGTGCCGGACAAAGTGCTCGAACGCCGGTTGCGCCTCTTGAAGGAACTCGGCGTGAACGCCATCCGCACCAGCCACAATCCGCCCGCGCCGGAGCTGCTCGATTTGTGTGACCGGCTCGGGCTGCTCGTGAAGGACGAGGCGTTCGATGAATTCACGCCGTCCAAACGCAAATGGGTCCAAGGCTGGAACAAGGGCGAGCCGAGCCGGTTTGGTTACGCGGAAGTATTCGCGCAATGGGCGGTCACCGACATCAGCGACATGATCCGCCGCGACCGGAATCATCCCTGCATCATTCTTTGGAGCATCGGCAACGAGATTGATTACGCCAATGACCCATTCACCGATCCGGTGCTCGGCGGTGAATATCAGCCGGGCAATCCGCCGGCAAAAAACCTCGTCACACTCGCCCGGCCGCTCATCGCCGCCGTGAAAGCGCTCGACCGCACGCGCCCCGTGACCGCCGCGCTGGCCAATGTGAAAATGTCCGAAGCCGTCGGGCTGCCGGAATTGCTCGACGCCGTCGGCTACAATTATCAGGAGCCGCGCTACGCGGACGATCACCGGAAATTTCCGCAGCGCATCATCTTCGGCAGCGAGACCAGCCAGCGCTACGACGCCTGGCGCGCGGTGCGGGACAACGATTATGTCGCCGGGCAATTTCTCTGGACGGGCATTGATTATCTCGGCGAAGCCGGCGAATGGCCGAACCGCGCCAACGAGGCCGGCCTGCTCGACCTCTGCGGTTTCAAGAAGCCGCTCGCGTGGTTCCGCCAAAGTTTGTGGAGCGCCCGGCCGATGGTTTATCTCTGCGCCAGTGAAGGCCGGCGCGGATCCAATCTCGCGGAACATTGGAACTGGCCGTCCAACACGACGGTCAACGTCCATTGCTACGCGAATTGCCCCGAAGTTTCCCTGACGCTCAACGGCCAGCTTATCGGGACAAAAATACTTTCCGAGGCCACGAACGGCGTGCTGCGCTGGACAATCCCCTACTCGCCCGGAACACTCAAGGCCGTTGGTCGTTCGAACGGCGTCGAGCTTTGCACCTTCACGCTGCAAACCGCCGGGCCGGCGCGGCGGATTGAATTGCTGCCGGACACCACGCGGCTCCACGCCGATGGCAAGGACGTCTGCCATCTGGAATTTCGCGTGGTGGACGCGCAGGGCATTCGCGTGCCGGACGCGGCCCCGGAAGTGACGCTGGCCGTGGACGGCCCCGCGAAGCTGCTCGGCATGGAGAACGGTGACTGCGACAGCCCCGAACCGTATCAAGGCCCCACGCGCAAGGCGCTGCATGGGCATGGCCTCGCGATCTTCCAAGCCACCACCGCCGGCGGCAAAGTCCGCATCACGGCGAGCGCGCCCGGGCTTGAACCCGCCACCGTGGAACTGGACAGCGCGGCTGGCCACTGACGCGGTTCGCCGCCGCCCGCGCTGCCAACAACATTCACTTGCATTTTTGCCGGGGTGGGTGAAAGGTTGGCGGAAATTCAAACCAAGGATTAATTATGACCCAGCCCGTTCCCACTGGATTCCACACGCTCACCCCGCACCTCATCGTCGCTGATGGCGCGGCGGCAATTGAGTTTTACAAAAAGGCGTTTGGCGCGCAGGAAAACACCCGGCTCCTGACGCCCGATGGCAAAGCCGTGATGCACGCCCAACTGACCATCGGCAATTCCGTTTTCATGCTCGGCGGCGAAATGCCGCCGCATTGCCTGTCGCCCAAAAGCCGGGGCGGTTCCACCGTCTATCTCCACCTCTACGTGGCGGATGCCGACGCCGCGTTTGACCGCGCGGTCAAGGCCGGCGGCACCGTGAAGATGCCCGTCTCCGACATGTTCTGGGGCGACCGCTACGGCGTGGTCGAAGATCCGTCCGGCCATCAATGGGCCATCGCCACGCACAAACACGACTACACGCAGGCGCAGGTGGAGGCGAACGCGAAAGCCTTCATGGCCAAGATGGGAAAATGCGAATGAAAGATCACTACGGATGAATACCGATAACAATCCGTGTTCATCCGTGTTCATCCGTGTCCATCCGTGGTTAAAAATACGAATTGAATTGAATATGGAAATCAAACGCAACGGCTCCCTGCCCTCCGCCAAAGGCCCGGGCGACTGGTTCACCGGCAACGTGCGCATTGACTCGCCGTTCAAGGGCAGCGAACCCGCGCGCGTCGCCGGTGCCATCGTCACGTTTGAACCCGGCGCGCGCACCGCGTGGCACACGCATCCGCTCGGCCAGACGCTCATCGTCACCGCCGGCTGCGGACGCGCGCAACGCGAGGGCGGACCGATCGAGGAGATCCGGGCCGGCGACGTCGTCTGGTTTCCGCCGGGAGAAAAGCATTGGCACGGCGCCGCGCCCACCACGGCCCTGACGCACATCGCCATTCAGGAACAGCTCGACGGCAAAGCCGTGGACTGGCTGGAGAAAGTCAGCGACGAGCAATATCAAGGTTAGACAAGCCACGCAGCCTTGCCGGGCGTCTGCCACCAACAATTTGCCCCGGCCTAAAGGCAAAAGGACTTCCCCTGGCCGTTTTGGTTAATAAGGACACAGTTTGGCCAGCGTGCGGGAAAAGCGGCGGAGGGCCGCCGCAGTCCAAGACGCTGCCGCGTGGAGCCACACCCCACATCAATGCGAAGCGTCGTGGAGTGCTCCAGTCCTCTGGAGCTTTGGCCGCGAGTGCCGGACGTGTCTATGTCAATATGAACGGCTATAAAGAAAAAAACGATTTCGCCTGAAGGAAAACTGGTTTTTCCTAAAGGAGAAGTTCCTTTGCCGGGAACCTCGCCCCGCCGCATCTGTGTTTCATCCGTGTCCATCTGCGGCTGAAAAATTCCCAGACTTGACGCGGCGGGCTTTCAGTCTCATTGATTAGTCATATGCAACTCGACAAGCTCACCCTCAAGTCGCAGGAGGCGTTGCAGGAGGCGCAACGGCTCGCGCGGGAACAGTCGCATCAGGAAATGGACGGCGAGCATCTGCTGCTCGCGTTGCTCGGCCAGACTGAGAGCCTCGTGCCGGAACTGCTCGCGCGCCTCGGCGTGCCGCCCGCCAAGCTCCA
>PLYV01000313.1 GCA_003151855.1 Limisphaerales bacterium
ACGGCATGAAATACAACATCCTGCGTCGCCTGCGGCAGACGGGATTTTCCGTGCAAGTTTTGCCGGCGACGGCCACCGCCGCCGATGCCCTGAAATACAAGCCAGCGGGAATTTTCCTGTCCAACGGCCCCGGCGNNCGGCGGCAACCAGCCGGTGAAGGATCTGGAATCCGGCAAGGTTGAGATTACCTCGCAGAACCATGGTTTCGCCGTGGACGCGAAATCGCTGCCGTCCGATGTCGCTGTGCACCGCATCAATTTGAACGACGGCACGGTCGAGGGTTTGCGGCACAAGAACAAGCCGGTGTTCTGCGTGCAGTATCATCCCGAAGCCGCGCCCGGCCCGCATGATTCGACGCCATTGTTCGCTGAATTTCGGCAACTGATTGAAAAGCGCGGGTAAGATACATATGCGAAATTTGTCCGACAGAATTCCGTTTGACTTGAAAGCCGGCGCGCCCATAATCCTTTCAAACAACCTATGGCCAAACTTGTTATCCTGAACCAAGGCATGACCGGGCGTTCGTTCGACTTGAGCGTCGAGCGCACCACGGTTGGTCGCTTGGAGGATAACACGTTGCAGATTCCCGACCCGTCGGTCTCCAGCCATCACGCCGAGATTTTGCTGCGCGGCACCGAGATTCTCGTCCGCGACCTGAACTCCACCAACGGCACGTTTGTCAACGGCGAAAAAATTTCCGAAACCGTTCTCCAGCCCGGCCAGGTGCTGCGCTTCGGCCAGGTGGAACTCAAGATTGACGATGGCAAACCCGTGACGCCGCCGCCGCCGCCGGCTCCCGTGACTGGCTCTGCTCCGGTTCCTGCGCCCGCTCCGGCCAAGAAGGCCGTGGAAGGCACCATGGTCATTCCGCGCGGTGTGAATCTCAACGACCTTGGCCAGAGTGGTGCCCGCCCGCAGGCGTTCGACACCAACACCGCGTTCTCAAAGAAAAGCAACCGGGCGAACACCTATTTCATCATCGGCGGCATCATCGTTGGCATCATCATCGTCGGCATCCTCATCGTGGCGCTCAAGAAAGTGGGTTGATTTTTTTTTGGCGCGTTCTTCCGCCGGCGGCTTCCAGAAGGCCGGCTTCTCATTTCCATCAATTCTTGCACTGGAAAAGAGTTGAGTTCGGGCGTAAAAAAAAATTAATATGACGCTTCGGGTTGTGTTCAAAACCGTCAGCAGAGCGGTTGGGCAGTCCCGGTGCAAATCAAAAAATTTACCATGTCCATCCTCGTCCAACCCAACACCAAGGTTCTCGTCCAAGGCATCACCGGCAGCTTCGGCGCGCGCCACGCACAGCTTTCCATTGACTACGGCACGCAAATTGTCGCCGGCGTCACGCCTGGCAAAGGTGGACAATTTTTCGAACACGGCGGCAAGAAGGTTCCCATTTTCGACACCGTGGCCGATGCCGTGAAACAGACCGGCGCGACCGCGAGCGCGGTGTTCGTGCCGCCGCCGTTCGCTGCCGATGCGATTCTCGAAGGCGCGGACGCCGGACTTGATTTGGTCGTCGCCATCACCGAAGGCATTCCCGTGCGCGACATGGTGCGCGTGAAGCGTGCGCTGCAAGGCAACACCAAGACGCGGCTCATCGGCCCGAATTGCCCCGGCATTGTGACGCCCGGTGAAGGCAAGGATTCGCATGGCGGCTGTCGCATCGGCATCGCGCCCGGCTATATTCATAAAAAGGGAAACATCGGCGTCGTCTCGCGCAGCGGCACGTTGACTTACGAAGCGGTGTGGCAACTTACATCGCGCGGAGTTGGTCAGTCCACCTGCGTCGGCATCGGCGGCGATCCGGTGAATGGCACGTCGCATCTTGATGTCATCAAACTTTTCAATGACGACCCGGAAACTACCGGCATCATCATGATTGGCGAAATCGGCGGCAGCGCGGAAGAAGAAGCTGCCGAGTGGATCAAGGCGAATTGTAAAAAGCCGGTGGCCGGTTTCATCGCCGGTGCGACCGCGCCGCCCGGACGCCGCATGGGTCACGCCGGCGCGATTGTCAGCGGCGGCAAAGGCACGGCCGAGGCGAAAATCGCCGCGTTCAAGGCCGCCGGCATCGGCATTTCCGTGACGCCGAGCGAAATGGCGGACACGCTGTTGAAAATGATGTGAAATAATTCCGACTTACGAATTGCGAATTCGGGATGATGGTTCATTCTGGATTCGCAATTTTTATTTGGCATGGGCTACGTTGATTTCATCCTGAACCTTGCCGGGCTGCTGCTCTGGCTGAACTGGCGTTCCATCCGTTTCGACCCGCTGGTCAAGCGGACGCCGGCGACGTTGATGGGCACGCTCCGTCCTGCCGCGCCGAAAAAACTGCGGCGCTGGCATCTGCTGGTTTTTCTCGCCGGCCTGCTTTTCCTGCGCGCCATTCTCTATCGCTGGCTCGCGCCGTTCTGGATCGGTCAGCTTGATTTGATGGTCACGGCACCGACGTTTCGCAGCGACGTGTTCGGGCGGATGCTGGCGTTTTCGTTTTTGAGCTTCGGGCAGACGCTGGGAGTTTTTTTCATCGGGCTGATTTTTCTTTCGCTGCTGGCCGGGCCGGAACCGGTGCATTCGCTGGTGAAAGTGCCGCTGGGCCGCGTGGACGGCTGGCCGCGCTGGGCGCGGCTGCTGCTGCCGTTCGGGGCGGCGGCGCTGGCGTGGCTGCTCTTGAGTTGGCCGCTGGGCTGGCTGCAGGGCCTGCCCGCCACGATGACGCTGCGCATCGAGCAGTCGGTGGTCGTGGGTCTGGGCAGTTATTTGATCTGGAAATTTCCGGCGGGCGCAATCCTCGCGCTGCACCTGTTAAACAGCTACATTTATTTCGGCCGGCATCCGTTCTGGAAATACGTCAACGCGACCGCGCAGACCATGCTGTCGCCGTTAAAAAAATTTCCACTGCGGGCGGGCAAGGTGGATTTCGCGCCGGTGCTGGCGTTGGTGCTGCTGTTCCTGGCGGCGGAATGTGCGGGGCGCGGATTGAACCTGCTTTACGCGCGGCTGCCGTTCTGAAGCTTCAGCCGTTCTTCGGCCTGGGCAGTTTCACGGTGACGGTGGTGCCGGTTTCCTTGCTGCTGGTGATGGCGAGCTGGCCGCCGTGCAGTTCCGCCAGTTTTTTCGCGATGGCGAGGCCGAGGCCGAGGCCGGGCTGATCCTGCATCTTCCGCTCAAACTGGACGTAGGCGCCGATGCGCCGGATGTGCTCGGTGGGCAGGCCGCAGCCGTGGTCGCGAACGGAAAATTCAATCTCCTCGCCGACGGTCTTCAGGCTGGCATTCACCGTGGAACCGGCCCCGGAAAATTTGAAGGCGTTCTGCACCAGCTCCGTGACGATTTTCTTGAAATACTCCTCGGCCATGGCCAGCGGGGCGTTGGTGAGGTCCAGCGTCAGGTCGGTCAGGCGTCCGGCAATTTCCGCCTGGGCGATGGCTGTGTCGTGGACGGTGCTGGCCGGCGTGGCGAGCCGGGCGGAGCGGAGGGCGATGACGCTGTCGGCGTCGGTGGCGACCATTTCGAGCCGCGCGTAAAACAAAAAGTTTTCGATGAGCCGCTCAAGGCGCAGGCCGGACTTGCAGATTTCCTTGCCCATCTCGGTGATGGTGGCGGTGCCGAGGTCGGCGGCGGAGGTGACGAGCAATTCGGCGTTGGCGACGATGCCGTTGAGCGGCGTGCGCACCTCGTGGCT
>PLYV01000243.1 GCA_003151855.1 Limisphaerales bacterium
CGCGGCGGCGGCTCGCTCACCGCGCTGCCAATCATCGAGACTGAGGCGCAGGACATTTCTGCCTACATTCCAACCAACCTAATTTCCATCACGGACGGGCAGATTTACCTTTCACCCTCGCTGTTTGAATTGGGAGTGCTGCCCGCAGTGGATGTCGGCAAATCCGTCTCGCGCGTCGGCGGCAAGGCGCAACGGGCGGCCTACCGCGCCGTGGCCGGTGACCTGAAGCTCGCCTACGCACAGTTCGAGGAACTGGAGACCTTTGCCCGGTTCGGTGCGCGCCTGGATGACGACACCCGCAAGATCATTGAGCACGGACGGCGGATTCGCGCCTGTCTCAAGCAGCCGGAGTTTGCGCCGGTATCCGTGCCTGCACAAATCGCCGTCCTGCTGGCTTTGACCGCCAACCTCTTCGACCCTGTTCCGCTGGACAAGATGACTGACGCTGGCAACGCCGTCCGCCAATCAGCGGCGACCATTCCAACGGAAGTGAGCGCGCGTTTTGAAACCGCTGCAAAATTAAATGATGAGGATAAAAAGACGATTGTGGAGATCGCCCGCAAAGTGCTCGCACCTTTCCAACCCAAGCCGGAAACTAAACCTGACGCGCCCGACCAAAAGTCCGAAAATAAACCCGAACCTGAAGCAAAGGACGGGAATAAGTCAGAATCCAAAACGAACAAGCCCACACCTGCCACCGGGCAAAAAGCCGACTCCAAACCCAAACTCAAAACTGATCCGAAACCCGCGCCCACCAATGGAAGCAAGCCAGACACCAAGCCGCAAGCCAAAGCCGCACCGGAGCATTCAAAATGAAACATACTGAAATCCACCGAACCCACCGCATCGGGTGGCTCCGCGCCGCCGTGCTGGGTGCCAACGACGGGATTGTCTCCACGGCCAGTTTGATCGTGGGCGTGGCCGCCGCCGAATCCAGCCGCAGCAGCGTGCTGGTCGCCGGCATGGCCGGGTTGGTGGCGGGCGCGATGTCGATGGCTGCCGGCGAATATGTTTCCGTCAGTTCCCAATCGGACACGGAACGCGCGGATTTGGACCGGGAACGGGAAGAGTTGGCCACGAACGGTGCCAATGAACACGCTGAACTCGCCGCCATCTATGTCACGCGAGGACTCGACACAGAGCTTGCCAGCCAAGTCGCCGCGCAATTGATGGCCAAGGATGCCCTCGGTGCTCACGCCCGTGATGAACTCGGCATTTCCGATGCGTTAACCGCGCGACCGGTCCAGGCCGCCTTCGCGTCGGCGGGCAGTTTCACTGTCGGTGCCTTCCTGCCTCTCCTGCTGGTTCTCCTCGTGCCTCGATCAGCCTTGGTCTGGACGGTGTCCGGCGGCTCGCTGGTGTTCCTTGCGCTGTTGGGATCCCTCGCGGCACGCGCCGGGGGCTCGCCGGTATGGACCTCCGTTGCCCGAGTGACCTTCTGGGGCGCACTGGCGATGGCGTTGACTGCTGGCGTGGGAACTCTATTTGGAGCCGCCCTATGAACCTTGTCTGACCGGGAACGACCATGAGCGAAACCACAGCCAGCCTCCGCCGAAAGCTCCACAGCGCCGGTGATCTTCAATCGGTCGTCCGCACGATGAAAGCCTTGGCGGCGTCGAGCATCGGCCAATACGAGAAATCGGTGCGCGCGTTGGGCGACTACTATCGCACTGTGGAACTTGGGCTGGGCGCGTGCTTTCGGGAAAGCGAGCCAGCCGCCCCGGTGGTAATACGAAAAGGACAAANNCCGCTCGTCGGACAGATTCAAATTGAAAGCGAAGCGCGTCGCGCCAAAGGTGAATATGCGCGGCTTTACATTTTCCATAACCGCCCCAAGTCCGGGACGCTCTATGAACCGGTCAGCCAGCGGCTGTTGCCACTCGACGCACCGTGGCAGCAAGGTCTGGCCAAAGTTCCTTGGCCGACGAAAATGCTGCCCGAGGTCATGAGCAGCGGCACCGTGACCCTCCGCGCACTCATCCGCGAATACCTTTTCATCTCGCTCTTTCGGGCGTGTGCCGAATCCCTCGCGAGCGAAAACGCCAGCCGCTTGGCCGCGATGGAACGCGCCGACAAAAACATAGATGAACTGCTGGAAACGCTCCACGGCACTTTCCACCGCATCCGTCAGGCAGGCATTGACGAGGAACTCTTCGACGTGATCTCCGGCTTCGAGGCGTTGTCAAAATGAAGAGCGTGCCGAGTAAAACCATAAAACTGACTTGAGTGCAGTTGTGTGACTCCCTCTCTTTCTTTCCCATTGAAATAAATTCTCACGCTTGTCGCGCACGCCCCCTTGTTGCAAACTTCGCATTATGCCGAGTAACAACACTTTTGAATCGTTGCCCGAAATCTTCCGGTGCGGCGATGTAAATCGAGCATAATTGAATGAAAAATGCCGCCGCCTTTCATGCGCCGCTGCATCCGCTGGACAGCGAAAATCAAACTTTTGGATGCCGTTACTCCAATCCCGACTTCTGCGCGAAGAATCGTCTGCCCAAAGTCTGCGCCCTGGTGCGTGCCGACAAGATTTGTTACGCCCCGCCGCATTTCTGGTCCAAGCAGTTTAAGAAACTCCAAGCAAAAACGTCCCGAATCGCATAAATTAATCCCGGCTCGCCAGCCTTGAAACCCATGCCGCCCATCCCCGCTACGCCAACCGTTTTCAAGCCAAGGAGGATGTCGCGTCCTACGACTTGAAAGAATACGGGGCCGGTTCCTATTCCTCGCGCATTTGGGAATTGCAGCGTCCACTGCTCGCGGAAATTCTGCTCCAACATCAAGCGGAAGTTCGCCACTCGCTCACGCTGCTGGACTTTGCCTGCGGCACTGGACGGGTGCGCGTTGTGCATTTGCCCAGGTACCGAGGCTTGGATTATCGGCATATTGCAAAGGGACATTGAGGTGGCCATGGTTCCGGTGAAATTCTACCAGTTCCTTAAAGCGATTCTCCCATTTTTCTGCGAGTTGTCCAAATGGAATTGGGATGACATTCTCTGTGGACGTCTCGGCTTGAATGAAGGAGAAATTCATGGGCTGTCTTCAATGAAAAACATGTTCATTTGATCGCTCAAGTTTTCCACCAAATCATCAAGAATGTAAAGACGAGGCTGCACAGGGAATGGCAGGTGTGAACATTTGATGAACGGTGACAATAATGTGAGCACTAGGGAAAAATCGCTGCCATGGAACTGAAGATGAAATTTGGGCTGTGAGGAAACCTGATTCTTGAGCGACTGGGCATCGTTTTATTTATACCCTAATGCAACTGGGCGGCTGTCGGTGTGGTCGAGAACCGCTTTCCCTAGCCAAGCGATGGTTTGCCCCAGATCTTTCATATTGCGTGAAGCCTCATCGTCATTGCTCACCTCACCCTTGTCCCGACCGAAACCCAGGTTCCAATACGTTGAACCCGGAACAATGACCCCGGACATGAGAAACATGTGGTTCATCGTGTCGAATGCGTGGGTGCCACCGCCTCGCCTGACAGCCACCACGGACGCGCCGATTTTCCCCCGAAAAAATCCTCCATTAGCCACAGCCACCAAACCAGACCGGTCTAGCAAAGCCTTCATCTCTGCGCTGACGTCGGTGAAGATCAAGGCCAAGAAAGTTGTGAAGTTCCGCGTCGCCAAAGCAGACAAAGACGCGATTCTTGGTGTGAAGAAATAATTTCGGATTTAATTCAAAGGCACTCTGATTATTTCGGAGTGCCTTTTTGCTTTGAAGGGTTTGTGGTTCGGGTGATTAAACTAGGGCGTGTTAACACTAATGGA
>PLYV01000116.1 GCA_003151855.1 Limisphaerales bacterium
GCCTCGAAGTCGAGGGCGTGCAGAAGATCGCCGCCGCGTTCGACGGCATCGTCGTGGCGCAGGTCGTCACGCGCGACAAGCATCCCAACGCCGACAAGCTCTCCGTCTGCCGCGTCAACGACGGCACGGGCGAACGCATCATCGTCTGCGGCGCGCAGAACCACAAAGCCGGCGACAAGGTGCCGCTCATTTTGCCCGGCGCGACACTGCCGCCCAAGGCCGGCGAAAAGGAGCCGTTCACCATCAAGGTCGGCAAGATTCGCGGCGTGGAATCGCACGGCATGATGTGTTCGCACGAGGAACTCGGTCTCGATCCCGAAGCCATCGGGCACAAGAAGGAAGACGGCTTGCTCATTTTGCGCGAGGACGCCAAGGTCGGCCAGCCGTTCGCCGAATATCTCGGCCGCAGCGGCAGCGACGTGGTCTATGACCTCGAAGTCACACCGAACCGGCCGGACTTGAACAGCGTCATCGGCATCGCGCGCGAAATTGCGGCGCTCACTGGCAATCCGCTGAAAGTTCCAAGATTCAAGATTCAAGATTCAAGCAACGGCGCGTCACCACTTGAAACTTCAAACTTGAAACTTGAAACTTCGTCGCTTGTCTCGGTGCGCATTGAAGATTCCGAGCTTTGCCCGCGTTACACCGCCCGCGTCATCAAAGGCGTGAAGATCGGGCCCAGCCCGGAATGGCTGCGCGGCACGCTGGAAAAAGTCGGCATTCGCAGCATCAGCAACGTCGTGGACGTGACGAATTACGTCATGCTGGAAATCGGCCAGCCGCTGCACGCGTTTGATTATCATCTCATCGCCAAGGGCGCGGACGGCAAGCCAACCATCGTCGTGCGCCGCGCCGCTGCCGGCGAAAAATTCAAGACACTCGACAATCAGGAGCGCGCACTGACCAACGAAATGCTGCTCATCGCCGATGAGCAAAAAGGCATCGCGCTCGCCGGTGTCATGGGCGGCGCAAACACGGAGATCAACAATGCCACCGTGGACGTGCTGATCGAAAGCGCGTATTTCGCGCCGGTGAACATCCGCCGCACGAGCAAGCTACTCGGCCTGCGCAGCGAATCCAGCTACCGCTTTGAACGCGGCGCGGATGTGGGCATCTGCGACTGGGCCAGCCAGCGCGCGGCGCAATTGATTTTGGAAACCGCCGGTGGCCAGTTGGCGGAAGGTGTCGTGGACGTTTATCCGGCCCCGGCCCAAGCGAAGGAACTCACGTTGCATTTCGCGCACTCGAAGGATTTGCTTGGCATCGGCATCTCGCACGCCGATCAGGTTGCGTATCTGAACAAACTCGGCCTGGAAACCGTTTCGCAGCAGCCCGGCGAATGCACGTTCCGCGTGCCGACATGGCGCGTGGACATGAAGCGCGAAGTGGATTTGATCGAGGAAGTCGGCCGGCTTTATGGCGTGGACAAAATTCCGTCAACGCCGCCGCGCGGCGCGCTCGGCACAAACGCGTTTGATTCCGTCTATGACCAGATCGGCGATGCGCGCCGCATCCTGACGGGTCTCGGTTTGAACGAAGCACAGGGTCAGACGCTGATTTCCAAAGCGGAGGTGCGCGGCACAAACGAAACTGAAATCGTCGCGCTGGCCAATCCGTTGAGCAGCGACATGGATGTGCTGCGCCCGAGTCTGCTGCCGGGCTTGATCCATTCGTTGCGACACAATGTCAGTCGGAAGAATTACGACGTGGCGTTGTTTGAAGTTGGCCGCGTGTTCACCAATGTCAACGGCCAGACGAAAGAAAACCGCAACATCGCCATCGCCATCACCGGCCAGCGCGCGCTGTCCTTCTGGAGCGGCGACGAGCGTGACGCGAAGTTTGACGCCTACGATTTGAAAGGACTCGTTGAGGAATTCATCGAGCAGTTTGGCCTGCGCGGCGTGGCGTTCGGCAAACGCGCGGAAAGCACGGCGTTGTTCCTCGAATCCGCCGCCGTGACGCTCGGCGGCAAGCTGCCGCTCGGCGAACTCGGCCAGCTGCTGCCGATGCTGGCGAAAAAATACGATTTGCGCGACGCGGTGTTCCTCGCGGAGTTCAATTTGGATTTGCTGCTGTCGAAACGGAATCCGGCGAAGTCGTTCAAGGCGCTGCCGCAATTTCCATCGAGCCGCCGTGACGTGGCAATGCTCGTGCCGGAAACCGTGACGCACGAGGCCGTGCTGCAAACCGTGAAACAAGCCAAGGCGGCAAATTTGGAATCGGTTGAACTGTTCGACGTGTTCCGTGGCAAGTCCGTGCCGGACGGGCAAAAGAGCATGGCGTATGCCTTCACCTACCGCGCCGCCGACAAGACGCTGACGGACGCGGATGTAAATTCGGCACACGAGAAAATCACGACTGCGCTGAAGACGCAGTTGCAGGCGGAACTGCGAGCCTGATACAACAAAATTATGAATTCCAAAGAGAACCCAAAAGTTTTTGGCTTCTCAAAAGATTTTGTCATCTTGTTGGTTGGTGTCACGTTGATAGCATTTATTGCCCCGTCGGTTTTGGATAAAATTGGGCATTGGCACGAGCGAAAATGGAAATATCAAGACGCCCGTCAGCGTGTTGAAAAGGCAGGAGGTTGGGAGAGCCTAAAATCGAGCAGCCTGCTTTTTTTCACAAACGTCCAGTCTAAACCCTACTTTGATGAATTTTATTTTTGGCGAGGCAAACGCCATGGCACCAACCCACTTCCATCATCTCTAGAAACCCTCCAGCCTTGGCGTATCCAATATTTGCGAGACAGCAATAACATTCCAATCCTGAGCCTCAGGCTGTATGGAATCCACAGAACAGGAACGTATTCCGAACCATATTATGCCATCTGGATTGTTTGCACGAATGTTTCCACAAACTACATTCCGTCAATGGTTGGCGATGGCCCTGGACGCAGAGGAATAATCGAACGGAAGGGCGATTTGATTTTCGAGGTCAGATAATTTCCATCACACCGACTTCAATGCCGCGATGACCGGCAGGCGCGACGCGCGGATGGCCGGCAGCAGGCTACCGACGATGCCCACGACAACGGCGAAAATGATTCCCTTCGCCGCGAGCCACGGCGTGATGCGGAACTGAAAAACGGTTTCGCTGAAGGTATTGAAACTCATCGTGCCGGTGGAAACGCCGTGCATCGGCAACGCCAGCAGGCAGCCGAGCACGCCGCCGATGGCCGCGAGCAGCGCGCCTTCGATGATGAAGCTGGCGAGGATTGTCCGCCGCCGAAACCCCAAAACCCGCAGCGTGCCGATTTCCCGCGTGCGCGAACCGACGCTGGCATACATCGTGTTCATCGCGGCGAAAATCGCGCCGATGGACATGGCGGTGGCGAGAAAATCGCCGAGCATTTTGATCGGCATCGCGGTCGCGGTCTGCTTGGCGTAATACTCCACCTCGGAATCCGCGCGCAACGGCAGACGTTTGTCGGCGTCAATCCGCGCGGCAATTTCCCGCGCGGCCGGCGGGCTGGCGGCGCGCACGAGCAGGCTGGAATATCTTTCCCGGTCGAAAATCGTCCGCGCCTCATCGGCGTCCATCCAGATTTCAGAATCGAACGCGCTGTTGCCGCCGTCGAATTCGCCGACGACCGTCAGCCAATTGCCCGCCGTCTTGAAGCGGTCGCCAATTTTGAAGCTGGAAAACCGCTGCGCCATTTTGGTGCTGACGGTGACCTCGCGCCGACCCGGAACAAACCAGCGGCCGGCGGCCAACTTGACCTGCGGCCGCAAAAATCGCCCCATCGGCGTGAGGCCGCGCACGGAAACATTGGCCTCGCCCTTGCCGTCAACGCGCGTCTGGCTGATGAGCGCCACCACGTCGGCGGAGACGAGCGGCTGGTTGTTTTCGTCGCGCGCAATCTGCGGCCAGTAGCGGATCGTCCGAAATTGCTCGAGCGAAACCTGGCTGCTGGATTCCGCCGTGGAACCTTTGCGGACGATCATCATGTTGCGCGGGTCGCCGGTGTTCATCGCAGATTTTTCGAGGCCGGTCGCCAGTGCCTGCACCAGCACAAAGACCGCCACGACCAGCGCGATGCCCAGCACCGTCGCCAGCGTCGCGCGCCAGCGGACGATGACGTTGCGGAAATTGTAAGTCAGCGGCAGAGCCATTTTAATCCAATGTTTTCAAGCCATTCACCACGCTCATGCGCGCCACCGCCAGCGACGGCGCGATGGCCGAGACGATGCCCAGCACCGCCGCCACCAGCGCGGAAAAACCGATGATGCGCGGCGTCACTTCAAACGACACGAAAATGCCGTGCGTCATCTTGCCAATGTCGCCGTAGGTGTAGGCGCAATATGCCGCGCCGATGCCGATGACCGCGCCGGTCGCGGACAGCCCGAAGCTTTCCGCGAGAATAAACGCAAACAGTTCGCGACGACGAAAGCCCAGCGCCTTGAGAATCGCGAGTTCGCGGAAACGTTCGCGGATGGCCATGCTCATCGTGCTCGCCGTCACCAGCACGAGCGTGAACACCACCACCGTGCTGATGGAGGCCACGAGCGCCTTGATGTTGCCGAACATGGACATGAAGGAGAGCTGGAACGCGCGCTCGCTTTCCGCCCGCACCTCTGCCGCGGTGTTGGCGAAGTCCCGGTTCACGGCGTCAATCACGCGCG
>PLYV01000025.1 GCA_003151855.1 Limisphaerales bacterium
CACCCAAATCTTCGATTTCATCGAATGTTTCTATAATCCAATGCGCCTTCATAGCGCCCTTAATTTCCTGTCCCCAGTTGACTTCGAAGCCAAAAACAATTAACCAAATAACCCGATTTTACTGTCCGTTTTTTCGAAGCAAGCCCAGTCAGCCGTATGGGTGAGGAGGCGATCCGCTTGTTCAGGCGGTTGCCCGGTTGCCCGATAAAGAAAATGTTTTCCCCAAAACATCATAACCTGCTCCGGGGATGATATTTCGGCAGTGGCTAAGAAAACACCAACCAGCCCTTGTTATTCTCCAAACATTTTTTGTCCTGAGGGAAAGGGGTTTTTCCCGTGGCCGGTGTCATGGATTTGAACCCTGGCCGCTCCTGGCAACCTTGGATGGGTGGGGCAGATGCCATGGCAGTTTTGGTTCACCTTGGCAGAGTTTTGCCGCCAGCGGGAAAAGCGGCGGAGGGCCGCCGCACTCCCAGACGCTGCCGCGTGGTGCCGCAACCCGCGTCAACGCGAAGCGTCTGGGAGTGCTCCCGTCCGCTGGAGCTTTGGCCGCGTGAGCCGAGTGTGTCTGTATCAATATGAACTGCCACCGGTGATTCCGCTTGCTTACGCGCCGGGGCGATGACATAAGCTTGGGCGGGCAATTATGAGAATCCAATTCTTCAATCGGTTGTTTCTGGTTCTGCTGATCTGCGGCGTTTCTTTTGTGCGGGTCGCCTCGGCACAAGTGCTTCACTATGGATGGACTTTGCGCCTGGCTGCTTCCAACGGTGTGAGCACCGTTTATTGGATGGACAGTGCGACGTATGGAACCGTCATCTTGCAAACCGCTCCGAGCTTGTCGCCGACGGCAACCTGGACAAATCTGGCGACGGACAACTCGTTGATTTCATTGGATTCTTATTTTGCATCCAGCGGCTATGCTGCACTGGTGACCAACCGGGTTGGAAGTGAAACGGCGTTGAGTTTATCGCCCACCAACAAACAACAATTTTTCCGGTTAAGCACAGTGGTGCCGATTCCCGCTTGCAGCTTTGCCATTTATTACAATGGCACGTTGGAATTTTCCTATTGCGCTCCCATGGTAATCAATGGTCGCGTCCATGCGAACGGGCCGATTTATGTCGGCACCGTATCCTCAAGTTCCCTGACCTTCAACGCTCCGGTCACGACCACTGCCAACCTTGCCGCTCCGTTATTGGATGGAGCAACAACTGCAAACTGGGATCCAGCCACTTCCAACACCTGGAACACCGCTTTTAATGCGGGTTATATCACGAACACTCCGTATTTTCCCGCGCCGTCATATTATCCGACCAACTTCCATTTCATGATTGAGATGCCGACCAGCAGCCAGACCGGTCCGGCTTATGCCGATGACTCGACCAACGCGTCTAGGCTTTACAATCAGGCGCAAATGATTTTGATCGTCACCAATTCGCCCAGCGGAACCAACCCGGCGGTGTGGTTGACGTTGCAAGCCGCTTACAATAATCAAGTGCCCGGCGCTGATCCCGCCGCCGAGACTTTAATTTACACCAACGCCTCGCAAGCTTTCTTGAACACCAACCTGCCGTTCTTGACCCTGACCAACCTGACCTACGATCAGCGCGAAAGTAAAACCAACCTTTTCACCCAGATTGATGTGGGCCGCTTTTCCACCTGGGTCAGCACGAATGCTCTCGTGCAGGGCAAACTGCCGGCCGCTGCGGGCGTTTATCCTACCATTCTGTATGTGGCTGACCGGCGCAATCACAGCTCCTATCAACTGCCCTCGGTGCGCTTGGTGAACGGCGCCCAACTGCCCGCCAACAACGGGCTTGGTTTTTCCGTGGCCACGCCCAATCCGCTCTATGTATGGGGCCATTACAACACCCAGACCAGCGCCGGCAGTTCCACCGGCACCAACAACGCCCATGAAGTTCCCGCCGCGCTGTTTTCGGATGCGCTCACCCTGCTTTCGCCGAACTGGACTGACAATGAGGGCTATATGACTTATTACAGTGGCGGTTTGAACTTTACCGCTGCCAACACGACTATTAATGCCGCCATCGTCACCGGCACGGTGCCTTCCAAAGACACCAGTTCCAACACCACCACCTTCAGCGGCGGGGTTCACAACCTGCCCCGCCTGTTGGAAAACTGGACCAGTGTGATTCTTTACCTGAACACCTCCATCATCCGGCTTTGGGACAGCCAAGCGGCCACCAATCAGTGGAAATACCAAGGCACCTATTACAACCCGCCCGTCCGCCATTTCAACTTCGACCAGAATTTTCTGAACCTGGCGAAAATCCCGCCCGGCATTCCGATGTTTTATTAGAGCGGTTTCAAAAATACTGTGGCCGGGGCGCGGCGTTTACGCCGCTTCAGCATCGCCTGGCCAATCCACGTTGAAGCGGGCTAAAGCCCGCGCTCCGCTCGCGGTTGAGAGCGCAAGCGACGGCCACAGTTTTAGGTTCTTCGCTGTTTTCGGTGGAATCGGGTGGACTGGGAACTGGCTTTTGCCCGGCTCTGAAGGAGCCATGGAAATTAGCCGGGGGCAAGCTGCCAGCGCCGCCCCCGGAACGACCACCCCTCGGAATCCGCCCCGGCAGGGCGGTGGAAGGCTGGGGAACCTCTCGTTCCGGCGTCCTTTCAGGACGCTGACAGCTCGGAGGCCGTTACCGGGGGCGGCGACCGCCGGGGCGGTCTTGCCCCCGGCTAATTTCCGCAGTCCCGCCGGGACTACTCCATGGCGGCTCCACACCCGCACGATCCATTCCACCGAAAACAGCGGGGAACCCAGTTTTATTTAACCCGCTCTAACGCCTTGGTCTGTGGCAGCAGTTCATCCGGTCGGACGTTTCCCGTTCAACGGGCAATCACCGTCGCATAAACTTCACGCATTTGCGCGGCGACCTTGGTCCAGTCGAACGCCAGCGCGTGCCGGCGTGCCGCTTCGCGCCGGGATGCGGCGAGGTTCCGGTCGGCGCACATCGCGGCAATCAGTTCGACCATGCCGGCCACGTCGCCCGGGGCAAACAACCAGCCGGAACGGTCGTCCAAGTAATCGGCGATGCCGCCCACGGCATTGGTGATGACCGGCGTCCCGACGGCCAGCGATTCCAGCACGGCATTGTTGGCCGTCGCATCCGTCACGGGCAGCAGCAGCGCGTCGGCCTCCTGATACAGCCGGATGAGTTCGGGCTCGCCGACATTGGTCTGCGGATGGACGTTGTGGCACCCGGCAAAGGGCGGCCAATAAAACCGGGGCACAATCAGGTCGAAGCGCACCGGCAGCTTGCGGGCGGCACATTCGTCCATGATCCGGCGCAGCGCCTCCAGGTCGCGCATATGATGCCCCACGGTGAGCAGCCGCAGCTCCGGCTGCCGGGGAAGATTCGCGGCGGGCGTGAAGCGTTCCGTGTCAATGCCGTGCGGAACGTAAAACACCCGGTCCGCGCCGAACCAGTGTGCAAATTCCGGCACCTGGCAGCGCGACACCACCACGGCGGCGTCAATGCCGGCCAGCAGGTCTTTGTGGAAAACCTCAAAACGATCCTTCACCCGTCGTCCGGGAAAGTGAAAGGTGGCGACGAGCGGGCAGGGCAGCCGTGAGCGCTGGCGCAGCAGAAAATCCAGTTGCTCGTCGCCGTATAAGACATGAACCACATCGGGCCGGCTGGCCCGGGCTTTCCGCAGCAGCGTGCGCTCGGCGCGGAGATCCTCATATTCGTAGTCCAGAAGATATTTTGGCACCGGCGTTTTTTTCCGCCACCGGCTGCGCGCCAGCCGGGACCAGAACCAGCGCGAAAGCGGCGGTCGCGGCACCGCTTCCTTGCCCAGCCAGACCGCCAGACGATCATATCCGCCGCTGGCGGTGTGGTGTGCCCAACGCTTTGTCAGCGTTATTACCCGGAGGTCTGGATTCATCGGCGAGGTGAAATATTAATGGCGGGGAATATGTTCAATCGGGCCGAACCGGTAAATGAAAAACGGAACGGCCGGCGCGGCGCCGGGGCTGCGGTTCGTTAAAACAAGAAAATGGCGGGATGGCGGTTGCGGTTTGCCGTGACCGGGCTAGATTCCCCGCATGGAAGAATTCGCCCAAGTCCAATGCCCGTTCTGCGGCCAGGTTTCGCCTTGATGCAAATTTAAGTCAACCCGGCTTAAGGTGCCAAGTCCGGAGGATCCCCACCTGATATTTTTGTGAAGGTGGAGACAAAAAGCCGCCCTGGTTTTCCAGAGCGGCTTGTGGCGGCGGCGCAAATCAGTTTTTCCGGTAGATGGAAACGAGCACCACCGCATCCTTGTTTATCAAATTCTTGTATTTGAGAACCTGAATGCCGATTTTGGTATAGCCCGCCGGGGCCGGATAACCATTCGGCACGCAAATCAAAACACCCGGCAACAGGCCTGCACCGATAGGTCCCTGCGGACCAACCGGACCTTGAATGCCCTGCGGCCCCTGTGAACCAGCGACCCCTTGCGGGCCTTGCGGGCCGGTGGCACCCGTGGCTCCGGTAGCACCCGTGGCACCCGTGGCACCTTGCGGACCTTGCGGCCCCTGCGTGCCTTGGGAACCAGAATGCAAGGTGGCGGCAATATTATACGGGGATGATAAACCCGAGGCAAAGACACCCAGATCCGTGCCCGTGGCACTGTATTTCTCGACCGTTCCATTGTTGTAGCTCGCCACATACAAATTACCGTTGCCATCAAAGCCGACTCCTGTCGGGCCGGCGACGGAGGCGGCACTCCCCAGATCCGTGCCAGTCGGGCTATATTTTTCAACATTGCTGTTGCTATACTGCGCCACATAAAGGTTGCCGGCGGCATCAAAGGCAATGCCTTCCGGATAACCGCCGGGATTGATGAACGAACCCAAATCCGCGCCGGCGGGGCTGAACTTTTCGACCTGACCGGCTATGTTGGCCACATACAGGTTGTTGGCACTGTCAAAGGCCATGCCCACGGGCTGACTGAGGTTGGTGCTTACAAAAACACCCAAATCCTGTCCCGACGGGTTGAACTTCACCACCGAGTTGGCGCTGGTGTTCGCCGCGTAAACATAATCCGCGCCGTCCACGGCAATCCAAAAGGGCGAACTCAAATTGCCGCTGGGCAACGGGCCGAGGTCTTGTCCCGCCGCGTTGAACTTTTCAATGATGCCGATGCTATCCGAGACATAGACATTACCGGCGCTGTCCACCGCCACCCCGCTGGGGCTAGTCAGGCTCGAGTTGGTGATGACCAGCGATCCCAGGCTGGCACCCGGAGAACTGTAGATCGGCACTGAACCGCCGCCGGAATTGCCGACATAAATAGTGTCCGCCTGCAAGCGGTTCGCCCCGGCGAGCGCCAATGTCAGCAGGCCGGTTGACAGGGTTAGTTGAAGGTAGTTTTTCATAGTTTTTGAATGTTTTGTTCCATTTGTTCCATTGTAGTTTGTTGCTCCGAAAGACCTGTCGCACCACTGCCGGCAGGGATAAACCTAATAAACCAAATAGATTGGGTTTAATGCAATAAAATTATTTTATTTCTTTCTAATGCTTTGAAAATGTCCAATGAATGAATCCATCGGTTGTGACGCCTTTCGTTTCAACAGAAAACCACAAACCAGTTGGCATTCCGGCCGGCGGGAATTACTTTGCCGGCATGGAAGAATTCGCCACCGTGCAATGCCCGTTCTGCGGACAGTCGTTTGACGTGGCGATTGACACGACCATCGCGAGCCAATGCTTCACGACGGATTGCGAAGTCTGCTGCCGGCCGTTCGAGGTGCGCGCGGAATGTGAGAACGGCGAGATCGTGAGCGTGACGGTCGCCGGCTGAAATCATTCCAGGTCCTTGGCCGAGCCGAGCTGGTCCTGGATCATCTTCACGATGGCGCGGGCGCGGGTGATGGCGGTGTCCTGCGTCTCGCCGAAAAAGGATTTCAGCCGCACGCGCACCGCGCCGATGAAGTCGCCGTTGCGGTCGTGCAACGGCATGGTCACGACCACCGCATTTTTTTCCCGGCCAAAAAACACCGTGCCGTCCTTGATGGCCCCGGCCTCGGCCTCCGTGCCTTCCTTGCCGATCTCCGCCGTGTCCATGCTGGCGATGACGCGCGTCGCGGCGTTGGCCTGCGCCGTGTAAATCCGCAGGCCGAGCAGGCGCGACTGCTTCTCGACGATCTGGTTCACGACAATCTGCGCGGTGGGAATGATGGGCGTGTAATCCACGCCGGCGTCGGTGAAATACGCCACGGCATCCGATTTCGTGCGAAACCCGACGAGGCCTTCCGCGAAGGTATTGTCGCCGAGCGTGGGCATCAGCGGCTGGTCATCGTAGGAGATGTTGATCTGGTTGCCCTCGCAGGCCACGCCGAGCGAATGCCACACGCCCGCCGCCACGTTCGCTCCCGGGCCGATGGGGTCGGAGCGCTGGCCGTTCACGACCTTGTAGAAACGCACGTTGTTGGCGAGCGCGTTGGCGCGGACGACGTAGTAGTTCGAGGCGTTCTGATAGCGGAACACCACGCCCGCCATCTGCTCGGTGACGCCGCTGACGATTTTAAACCGCGTCGTGAACTTGAAGTTGCGGAACTTCTCGCCGGTGAAAACAAGCATGGGAAAATGTTCGTCCGTCAGGTCCGCGCTGGTCTGCGCCAGCACGCCGTGGCGCGACACCACGGGCGCCTTGTCGGTGAGCGGCGCGAGCAGCGGCGGCACCTCGTCCATCACGACCTGCCACGCGCCCGGCGCGCCATCGCCCACGAGCACGGCCTGGAAATTCGTCGGCAGCGCGCCTACGGGCCAGTCGCTGAAGTTGAAGTGGGTTTCCGCCGCCGGGGCGGTGAACGCCAGCGCCGCCAGCAGGAGCCAGTTGAAGATACGCATCGCCGACAGCGTAACAAAGACCGGAGCCGTGGCAAAACAGTTTTGCCAAGCCGCGCGCTTTTTGCGGGACAGCCGGGCGGCATACAAAAGCAAAACGGCGAACCAAACTGGTTCGCCGTTTCTTGTTTCAAAATCGTTTCACTTCATCTGCGCGAGAATCTGGTCGGTGATGGCTTTCACCGCCGCCTCGGCTTCGGGGTCGAGGCCCACGGTCGGTTCGCCGGAGGCCGGTGCCTGGCAGGTCGCGCCGGGACGCCAGTCGCCGCTGTCGCAGAGTTCACATTCCTTCAGGCCGTGGCGCGGGTCCACGAATCCGAGGCTCTTCTTGATGCTGAGAATCTCCTTCATCTGCGGGCCGGTGAAGGTGTTGATGGGCTTGCCGAGCTGGCCAGCCACCACGATGGTGCGGCAGTAGGCTTCGACGATTTCCATGCGCCAGTAGGCTTCCTCGATGTTGTTGTGGCTCCAGGTCACGACGCCGTGGTTGGCCATGAGAATGGTGTTGTAGTCGTCGGTCATGTCCGCGACGAGCTTGCCCATTTCCGGCGAACCGGGCGTGCGATACGGCGCCACGCCGACGGAGCAGAACACTTCGTATTCCGGCAACATGCACGTGGGCGGCGCCTCGCCGACGATCGCGAACGCCGTCGCGTAAGGCGGATGGCAATGGCAGGTGGCGACGGCCTTGGGCTGCTTTTTCATCATCTGCAAGTGCATCAGGATTTCACTGGTTCGCTTCTTGGTGCCGAGCAGTTGGTTGCCCTCGAAGTCCACCAGGCACATGTCGGACGGCTGAAGCGAGCCTTTGCTGACGAGCGTGGGCGTGCAGATGGCGATGTCCTCGCCGACGCGGATGGCCATGTTGCCGCCGTTGCCGTCCACGTATTCGCGCTGCCAGAGGCGTTTGCCCATCGCGCAAATCTGCTCTTTCAAATTCAGTGCGTAGGGCGAATTGAAAAAGGCTTCCAGCTCCGACTTCGGCGACTTGGAGGTCAGCTTCTTGGTCGGAGGGGAAAGCTTGTCGGCACTGGCGGGCGCAGCCGAAGCCGCGCCGGTGGCAATGACGCGCGCACCGTTGGTTTCGATGTCCTGCAAAAGTTCACGCGCGGACGGCGTGACGATGGCGTCGGCGGGGATGTTGACTCCCTGGCCGCTGCGGATCATTTCCTGAATGTCTCGAACACTGATAACTTGGCTCATATAAATTTTTTTAGCAGTTGGCAGATGGCAGTTAGGAGTTAGGGACTTTTTTTGTTTGCCCCAACTTCCATCTCCCATCTTCTATCTTCCATTTAACCCTTCCACGGGTTGTAAAACATTTCGTCCACCAGCGCGCAATTGATCGCGTCAATCGGTGGGGACACCTCGAACGGCTGCGCGGCTTCCGCGCCTTCTTCGTAACCGATCACGTCGCCCACGCCGCCGCCAATGTCGTCATACACGACGAGGCTCGGGTCGGTGCCCATGCTCGGCTTGGCGTCAATGCCTTTGGCAAACTGTTCGCGGTTGAACGGGCTGACCACCAGAAAACGTCCGCCCTTCAGCAAATCAACCGACTTGCTCAACGTGACGCGGCCGATGACGGTGCCGAGTTTCAAATTCTCACTCCCGGTTCATGTTCATCCACGATGCCGGTGACGAGCCAGCGCACGGGGCTTTTGTCCACGCCCACGGCCTTGCGCGCCGCCTTGCCGTCCGACGAAATCACCACCTGCTGGTGCATGCCCGCGCCATGCGAATCAATCGCGATGATCGGCGCGCCTTCGGGTTGGCCATTGCCGCCAATCGGTTGGCAGACTACCAGCCGCCACGCGTCGAGACTCGGATGTTTCCGGGTCGCCACGATGTTGCCTTCGACGCGCGCTAATAACATAAATTCAAGCCACAGATGGACACAGATGAAACACAGATACTTTAAAACTGGAACGCAACTGCATCTTAAATCTGTGTTTCATCTGTGCGTATCTGTGGCTTAATAAATTCTCAAGTTGTCCACCATCACGCAGCGGCGGACGCGCGTGAACGTGCGGGGATTCGTGATGCCTTCGCCCGTCGGCGTGGCGATCGAGAAACTCAAGTAGCCTTCGCCGCCAAGACCGAGGCCGCAAGGCGAGGCACCGTTCTTGACGAACAACGTCGTGTCCAGCGCACGCGCCATCGCGGTGATGTTTTCCACGTCGTGCGAATGGATGATGGCGGTGTGCTTGTAATTGTGCTCGGATTGTAGCGAACGTTCGATGCCTTCCTCGACGCTCTTCACGCGCACAATCGGAATCATGGGCATCATCTGCTCTTCCTGCACGAACGGATGCATCGCATCGGTTTCGCCGAAGAGCAACTGCGTGCCGGAAGGAATGTTGATGCCGGCGGCGTGCGCCAGAACCGAAGTATCCTTGCCGATGAAATCCTTGTTCGTGTGAGCGTGCGCGCAGCCGCCGCCCTGACCGGGCGTGATGGTGAACGCGGCCTTCGTGAGCTTTTCCAACTGCGACGAATTCAGTTTCACCGCGCCGTTCTCGGACATCTTCTGCATCAGCTTGTCCGCAACGTGATCGAGGACGAAAACCTGTTTCTCACCGATGCACAAAAGATTGTTGTCGAACGCCGCGCCGGAAATGATCGCCTTCGCTGCGCGCGTCGGGCAGCAGGTATCGTCAACAAAGACGGGCGGATTGCCGGGGCCGGCGCAGATGGCGCGCTTGCCGGTCTGCATCGCGGCTTTCACGACCATCGGTCCGCCGGTGACGAGCAGCAGGCGGGTGAATTCGTTTTTGCACAGCGCGTTGAACGAATCCAGCGACGGCTTCTCAATGATGCACGCAATGTTCTCAATGCCCGTCTCGCGGTAAATCGCCTCGTTGTAAGCGCGCACGGCAACGGCGGCACACTTGGCCGCGCTCGGATGCGCGTTGAACACGACGGAGTTGCCGGCGGCGCAGATGTTGACGATGTTGCCGCTCAACGTGGGAATCGAATGTGTGCTCGGCGTGATTGCGCCGACGACGCCGAAGGGTGTGTATTCTTCCAGCGTGATGCCGTGGTCGCCGCTGCGCGCGTCTGGACGGAGCCAGTCCACGCCGGGGACGAGTTTGATCAGTCCCAGCTTGGCGATTTTGTGGTCGAGCCGGCCGATCTTCGTTTCTTCAAATTCAATCTTGCCCCACTGCTCGGCGTTCTTCTCCGCCATCGCCTTGACGATTTCCTCAATCTTGCGGCGCGCGGCGATGCCTTTTTCCTTCAACTGCAAAAACGCTTCCTGCGCCGCCTCACACGCTTCTTCCGCCGTGGCAAACACGCCGAACTTGCCGCGCAACGCGGGATTGGCAGAAGATTTCTTCACGCTGCATCCGCACGAATCCGACTTCGGCGCGGGTGCCGACGGAGCAGGGGAAGGTTTGCTGGTGGTGGTTGTCGCGCCGTTGCCCAAACGGCCCAGCACTTCAGCCACCACGTCACGGATCAAAGTTTCATTCACGGCGCTCATAATTCAATCAACGCGTCTTTGCACTAAAAATTTCTTTTCCAAAAACATCCACGCTGTCCACGAGGCCGATGATGACGGCGTCCACGGGCGCGTCTTTCATGCCGGGCGCGAGGCGCGCGGAACTGCCCTGGCAAAACAAAACCAGCTCGCCTTCGCCCGCGCCGAGCGCGTCCACGGCCACGATGGTGTTGGCCCCCGGACGAAATTTCGTCGGGTCTTTTTCGTCCACGAGCTGCGGGCGGAGCAGCAGCAGTTTACGACCCGACATGTTCGGGTCTTTCTTCGTGGCAACCACCGTGCCTTCGACTTTGGCGAGGAACATAAATTTAGGAGTTAGGAGATTGGAGTTGGGAGTTAGGGAAAACAAATCTCCCCAACTTCCATCTGCCAACTCCTATCTGCTTACTTCTTTTTCGGCAACACCGCTTCCACATCCGCGTGCGGACGGGCGATGACGTGCACGCTGACCAGTTCGCCTTTGATGGCTTTGATGGCCTGCGCGCCGGCGTCGGTGGCGGCTTTGACGGCGGCGACATCGCCGACGACGCACGCGGTGACGAGCGCGTTGCCGACCTGGGTCATGGGGCCGACGAGTTCCACGTTCGCCGCCTTGAGCATGGCGTCCGTGCCCTCGACGAGAGCCACGAGTCCGCGCGTTTCAATGAGTCCGATTGCTTGTGCCATAATTTTTATTTGGTTGATGGTTGAGAGTTGTTCGTTAAATCAATTTTTCTTCGTTTCGAGAAATCTTTTAGTTTCGCGCGCCACGACGAGTTCCTCGTTCGTGGGAATCACGAAAATCTTCACTGCCGAATCCGCCGCGCTGATGACGGCTTCGGTCGCGCGCGTGGAATTGTTTTTCTCCACGTCAATCTTGATGCCGAGGTTTTCCAAGTTCGCGCAAATCGCGGCGCGCAAATCCGCGCGGTTCTCGCCAATGCCGGCGGTGAAGACGATGGCGTCCGCGCCGTTCAACTGCAAAAAGTAGCTGGCGATCCAGTGCCGCGCGCTGGCGACGTAGGCATCCAGCGCGAGTTTCGCCTTGGCGTCGCCCTTCTGCGCGGCGTCGCCGATGTCGCGGATGTCGTTGGAAATTCCGCTCAAACCTTTCAGTCCGCCTTCCTTCGTGAGCTGGCGTTGCGCTTCTTCCACGCTGATGCCGAGCGTTTTCACAGCGTAGGGCAGGGCTTCGGCGTCGAGATCGCCGACGCGATTGTTCTGCGGCAAACCGGATTGCGGACTCATGCCCATGCTCGTGCCGATGGACGCGCCGTTCAAAATGCCGGTGATGCTCGAACTGCCGCCAAGGTGGCAGGAGATCACGCGCAGCGGCGCGCCGGAGATTTTCGCCGCGCCGTTATTGACGTAAAGCTGACGCGCGCGTTCGGCGACGTCGGGACGGCAGAGCAATTCCGCCGAGCGTTCGGCGATGAACTTGTGGCTCGCGCCGTGGAAACCCCAGCGGCGCACACCGATGTCCAGCCACGACTGCGGCACGGCATAGCGTTGTGAAGCCTCGGGCGCAAATTGGTGAAACGCCGTTTCAAACAGTGCGATCAGTGGCACGCCGGGCATCCGCTGCGCGAACAGTTTGATGCCGGTGATGTAAGGCGGATTGTGCGCCGGCGCGAGGCCGTTGTAATCGGTCATCGCCTGCAGCACGCGTTCGTCCAGCCGCACGCAACCGGTGATATTCTTGGCGATGATGGTCTTGAAACCAACCGCGCTCAATTCGCTTTCGCTGGCGATGGCGTTGGCCTTTTTCAACTCGGCGAGGCAATCCTCAATCGCCTTGGGATAATCGGTGACGCGCTCGAAGCCGCCTTTGTGCAAAAGGCGTTCGGCGTTGTTCGAGCAGTCGAACAACCGCCACTTGAGCGAGGTCGAACCGATATTGGCGACGAGAATTTTCATTTGGCAGTTAGGAGATGGCAGTTGGAAGTTGGGGAAATTTGTTTGTCCTAACTTCTATCTGCTAACTCCTATCTCCTAATTTATTCGAGCCACTTGCCGAGGCCGCTCAGATCTTGATGCGGACGCGGAATCACCTGGACGGCGACCACGGCGCCCACTTGCGCGGCGGCGGCGGCGCCGGAATCGGTGGCGGCTTTGACGGCGGCGACATCGCCCCGGAAAAACACGGTGACGTAGCCACTGCCGACTTTTTCCCAACCGGTGATGGTGACGTTCGCGGACTTGAGCGCGGCGTCAGCGGCTTCCACGGCGGCGCAGAAACCTTTGCATTCAATCATTCCAACAGCTTGCTTTGACATATTTTTAAAAAGTTAAAAGTGGTGGTTGATGATTATTTCTTCGCGCCGTTGCCGATGAAGGCGGCGAGCAGATCCTCGTGCGGGCGCGCGATGATGTGCGAGCCGACTAGTTCGCCGACCTTGGCGGCGGCTTTCGCGCCGGCATCCACGGCGGCTTTCACGCTGCCGATGTCGCCCTGGGCGATGACGGTGATGAGTCCGCCGCCGATGGCGACGGTTTTGACCAACGTGACGTTGGCGGCCTTGACCATGGCGTCGCTGGCTTCCACGCTGCCGACGTAGCCCTTGGTTTCAATCATTCCTATTGCTTCGTTCATAATGTGTTTTGGTTATTGGTTGAGAGTTCGAGAAATTTATTTGATCAATTCAACTGGCGTGTGGGGTTCGAGGTTGCACGCGTTGCCTTCGTCGGTGTCAATGTGCACTTCCAGTTTGAAACTCGGATCCACGCGGACGAGCATTTGATCGAGCGTGATGGCGCACTGGCCGCCAACTTTCAACTTCATGTGGTCGCCGGCTTTGACACCGTAAAATTCCGCATCGGTCGGATGCATGTGCACATGGCGCTTGGCGCGGATGACGCCTTGCGGCATTTCAAAAAATCCAGCCGGCCCCATCAACATGCAGCCGGGCGTGTCTTTGATGTCGCCGGAACTGCGCAGCGGAATTTCAAAACCGAGCGCGACGGCGTCGGTGTAGGCAAGTTCGATTTGATTCAGATTCCGGCACGGGCCGAGAATCCGCAGATTGGAAATCACACGGCTGCGCGGTCCGATGAGCGTGACGGTTTCCTTCGCGGCGAACTGGCCGTCCATGTAAAGCCACTTGTGGACATTAAGTTTTGCGCCCTTGCCAAAAAGTGTTTCCACTGCTTCCGGCGTGAGATGGCAGTGACGCGCGCTGACGTTGACGACGAGCGGACTTTGCCCGCTGGCGATGCGCGGCAAAGGCTTGCCAAGCTTGGCGTAAACCGCCTGTCGAACCATGTGTTCGACGACGGCGCGATGTGGTGCGGGTGCTGCAACAGCCATAAAGTTTGACTGACTTTGACATTTTTTACAGTTAAGTCAACTATTATCTTGCAAATAATTCCAAAATCTATCAAAGTCGTGCATACATGACCGCAGAAGAGCGCAAACACCGCATTGAAGAGTATCTTCAGCGCGTGGAATTCGCGTCGCTGGAAGAACTCTCCCAGCACGTCGAAGCGTCTATTTCTACGGTTCGCCGCGATGTCAGTTTGCTGGAAGCTTCCGGCAACGTCCGGCGCACGCACGGCGGCGCACGCATCGTGACACCCAAGACTGATGAATTTGCGTTCTCGTCGCGTGACGCGAAGCAGCTTTCAGAAAAAGAATTAATCGGCAAGGCCTGCGCGGAACTCATCGGCTCGCATCAGAGCGTGATTCTCGACGCCGGCACGACGGTTTATCACGTCGCGCGCTATCTCGAAGAGAAAGCGCCGCAGATTGTCACGAACTCGCTGCCGGTCGCCAACCTCTACGCCTCGGCGAACAAAGTGGAAGTGATTTTGGCCGGCGGTGTGATTTATCCGCGGCTTGGCGTGCTCGTCGGCCCGATGACCGTCGAGGCATTTTCCAAAATGCGCGCCGACGTGGCGATCATGAGCGCCGGCGGCATCACGCTGGAAGGCATCACGAATTCGCACGCGTTGCTGATTGATATTCAGCGAGCAATGCTCAAGGCCGCGCAGAAAGTGATTTTCTGCCTCGACCACACGAAGTTTGGCCGGCAATCCGTCTCGCCACTGTGCGGGCTGGACATGATTGATGTGGTGGTCACCGACAGCAAAGCGCCGCAGGAATTGGTAAATGGTTTGCGCGAACGTGGCGTGGAAGTGATTTTGGCTCCAGCCGCGGCGGTGAATGGTGCGGTCGATTAGAAATTTAATTCCAATCTTAAAATGAATCTCGCAGAAAAAGTTCGGCAGGCCGGCGTCGTGGGCGCGGGCGGCGGCGGATTTCCGACGCACGTCAAGCTCGGTGCCAAGGCGGAAGTCGTCATCGCCAACGGCGCGGAATGCGAACCGCTCCTGCACAAGGACGCGGTGACGATGGAAGAAAGCGCCGCCGAACTCGTGCGTGGCATGCAGCTCGCCATCGAAGCCGTTGGCGCGAAGGAAGGTGTCATCGGCGTCAAAGCCAAGAAGAAACACGCTGTCGCCGCCGTGCAGGCCGCGAGCAAAGGCACGAATGTGCGCGTGCAGTTGCTCGGTGATTATTATCCGGCGGGCGACGAATACGATCTGGTTTACAACGTCACCGGCAAATTGATTCCGCCCGGTGGCATTCCCATCGCGGTCGGTGCGATCGTCAACAACGTCGAGACGTTCATCAATATTGCCGCCGCGCATGATGGCAAGCCGCTCACGCACAAGATGCTCACCATCGCCGGCGCGGTGAAATCGCCCTGCACCTTGCGCGTGCCCATCGGCACCTCGCTCCGCGATTGCATCGAAGCGGCGGGCGGTCTCACCACCGACGATCCTGTCTTGTGCCTTGGCGGCTTGATGATGGGTTCCACGACCGACGATCTCGACACGCCCGTCACCAAGACCACCACCGGCGTCATTATTTTGCCGCGCACTCATCACACGATTGAACGCAAGCTGAAGCCGGCCAAGCATCAGGCTGCCATCGGCAAATCCGCCTGTGACCAATGCCGCTATTGCACGGAATTTTGCCCGCGTTTCCTGCTTGGTTACGCCGTCGAACCGCATCAAGTCATGCGCACGCTGGCCTTCACCGGCACCGGCGCCGAGTATTACAGCCAATGGGCGGCGATGTGCTGCTCGTGCGGACTCTGCACGCTCTATTCCTGCCCGGAAGAATTATTTCCGAAGGAAGCCTGCGACGACGCCAAGGCCGTGATGCGCGCCAAACAAATCAAGTGGACCGGCCCGATGGAACCGAAAGTTCACGGCATGGCCGACGGTCGCCGCGTGCCGATCAAGACGCTGGCGAAGAAAATGCATGTCCTCGATTACGACCTGCCCGCGCCGTATCTGCGCCAGGAAATTTCGCCGAGCCGCCTGGTGTTGCCGCTCAAGCAAAGTGCCGGCACGCCGTGTATTTCCAAAGTCAAAGCCGGCGACCGCGTGAGTGCCGGTCAAATCATCGGCGAACCCGCGCCGAATGCGCTGGGGGCGATTTTGCACGCGCCGATGAGCGGCGTGGTGCGCGAGGCGAACGAGAAACAAATCATTTTGGAGAAATAATTTTATGGCCGAGAAATCTGTTGGATTGATTGAACTGTCGAGCATTGCCGCCGGTTTTCAGGTGGCGGACACGATGCTCAAGGCCGGCAACGTGCGGCTGATTTTGTCGCGCTCGATCTGTTCCGGCAAATATATGGTGCTCATCGGCGGCGATGCGGCCGCCGTGACCGCCGCTGTCGAGGCCGGTTGCGAGGCGGCGGGCGGCTGCCTGATTGACAGCTTCATCATTGCCAGTCTTCATCCGGACGTGTTCGTGGCGCTGGGCCGCACGCAGCCGGCGGAGCCGAACGGCGCCCTGGGCATCATCGAATCGTTCAACGTCGCCACGCTTATTCAGGCTGCTGACACCGTGGCCAAAACGTCCGCCGTGCAACTCCTCGAAGTCCGGCTCGCCATGGCGATGGGCGGCAAGGCGTTTTGCACGATGACCGGTGATGTGTCTTCCGTGCAGGCCGGCGTGGCTGCGGGCCGCGCCGTTCTTGCCGAAGCCGGCGTGCTGGTGAACGCCATCGTGATTTCGCGTCCGCATCCCGACGTGTATCGCGAAGTGGTTTGATTCGTCCGGCTGGCGAAATTTTGCGCTGAGTCCTGATGGTTGCCGGTAAAAACCGGCGACCGTTCATTCGCTTGTCACGAGCCGGGTTTCCAGCTTTCATTGGAACTCGCCGCCATGCCAACATCGAAGCACAGCCTTTTGACTTTGCAGCCGGTCTGTTGGGATAATCCCTCGTGAACACCATGAAACCAATCCAGCGCGGAAGCCAGCGGCCAAAATTGCCCCGCATCATCGCGCTGATGTCGCTGGTCGTATCGGCGTGTGCGACGGAGGGCGACGGGCAGGTCAAATTGCAGGTCACGTCGGTCGAACCGGTGCGTCTGGAAAAGCGCGGCGAAGTCTGGTTCGCCGACTTTGGCAAGGACGTTTATGGAAATTTGCAGATCAGCTTTGCGGACGACGTTTCGGCGGCGAAGCTGACGGTGCGCCTCGGCGAGAAGCTCGACGCGGGTGGCGCGATTGACCGCCAGCCGCCCGGCAGCGTGAATTTCCGTGAAGTGCCGCTGGTCACGCAGCCGGGCCGGCGCGTTTACCAACTCGCCATTCCCACCAAGGAACGCCATCGGAATCCTGCGGCGGTGCCGGCGCCGCCGGACATCGGCGAGATTACGCCTTTCCGCTACGCCGAAATCGAAGGCAGTCCATTGCCGCTGGGCCAAGCGGCGCTGCGCCAGTTGTTCGTCCACGCGCCGTTCGACGACCAGGCCGCGAGCTTTGAAAGTTCTGATGCCACGCTGAACGCCGTGTGGGATCTGTGCAAGCACACGATGAAAGCGACTACGGCGTTCGGCCTTTACATTGACGGCGAACGCGAGCGCATTCCCTACGAGGCGGACGCCTATATCAACGAGCTGTCCCATTACGCCTGCGACCTTGATCCGCGCGTGGCGCATCGCACGCTGGAACATCTGCTGGCGCACCCGACGTGGCCAACGGAGTGGAGCCTGCACATGCCGATGATGGCCGCCGCCGATTATGAGGCCACCGGCGACCTCGCGCTCGCGGCGAAAAACTACGAAGCGCTCAAACGAAAGCTCCTGATGGAAAAGGCGCGCGCGGACGGGTTGCTCCGCGCCCAAGGCATCGTGGACTGGCCGCCGGACGAACGGGACGGCTACAACAATGACAGTGGTAAAGGCAGCGGTCAGCAAGTCGGCCCGGAAATCAACACCGTGGTCAACGCCTTTTATTATCACGCGCTGCAATGCATGGCGCGGCTGGCGCAGGCGCTGGGGAAAAGCGGCGACGCGCGCGACTTTGATGCGAAGGCGAAGCTGGTTTATGAATCTTTCAACGCCAAGTTGTTTGACGCGGGCCGGGGTGTTTATGTGGACGGCGAAGGTGCCCGGCATGCCGCGCTGCACGCGAACATGTTTCCGCTCGCGTTCGGGTTGGTGCCGGCGGAGCGGCAGGCCGGCGTCGCCGGCTTCGTGCAGTCGCGCGGCATGGCCTGCAGCGTTTATGGCGCGCAATATCTGTTGGAAGCGCTGTTTTTGGCGAGCAAGGACGAATACGCGCTGCAACTGATGACTGCCCCAGGCCAGCGCAGTTGGCCGCACATGATCGAATTGGGTTCGACGATGACGCTGGAAGCGTGGGACGCCCAGTTCAAGCCGAACCTGACGTGGAACCACGCCTGGGGCGCGGCCCCGGCCAACCTTCTTTCCCGCTTCGTGCTCGGTGTGCGCCCGTTGCAGCCCGGCTCCCGCAAAATTCTCATTGCCCCGCAGCCCGGCAAGTTGCCATGGGTGCGCGGCAAAGTGCCGACGGCGCGCGGCCCGGTGCTGGTGAAGGTGGAAAACGCCGGACACTTCAAGCTGGCGGTAGATATTCCCGCCGGCACCACCGCGCGGGTCGCCTTGCCGCGTGCGGCGGGGGCGCAGGTGTCCTTGGATGGAAAAATTGTTTCCGCCAGCGCCGACGGGAATTTCCTTACCGTGGACGATGTGCCGGCGGGACCGCACGTTTTGGAAAGCCAGCCCTAGTCGTCACCTTTGCGATTTGTCACCGCCGGACTCCCTCCGGTTTTCAGATCAGCCGAGCAGCGTCAGCACGATGCCAATCAAAATGCCGATGACGGCGGGCAGTTTTTTCCAGCCGTTCACCTCGTGGAAAAAATACAGCCCACCGGCGAATGCCACCAGCGTGCTCGCGCGGCGCAGGCTCATCACCACGGCCACGAGCGCGTCGGGATGCCGCAGCGCCCAGAAATACGCGTAGTCCGCCACCAGCAGCGCCAGCGCGATGAACGGAATCGTCCAACGCCAGTGAAATTCATTTCGTGTCCACAGCCGCAGTTTCCAGCCAAGCGCGAACGGCGCGAAAAACACGAGCAGGTAAATTTGGAACCAGCATTGCACCGTCGGCACGGAAAAGTTCAGCGTGCCCAGCAGATACTTGTCGTAGAGCGAACTCACCGCGCCGAACAACGTGCCCATGAGGAGGAACCAAACCCATTTGTTGCGGTGAAAATGAATTCCCTCTTTTGCGCCGACGACCGAAAGCCCGACGAACGACGCCAGCGTGGTCAAAATGCCGACGGTCTCCAGCCAGGTCGGGCGTTCGCCCAGAATCAGAATTGCGCCGAACAATGTCAGCAGCGGACTCGTCGCGCGGATGGGCGCGCCGAGCGAGAGCGGCAGGTGTTTCAGCGCGTAATAAGTGCCAATCCACGACGCGGCGACGATGCCAGATTTCAGCAGCATTTGCAGATGTTGCTTCCACGTCAGTGCGTCGGTGACGAGTGTGTGCGGCAGCAGTCCCGGATGAATCGCCTGCACCAAGAGCAGGACGAGCCACACGGTCGCGCCGGTGAGCGTGCTGAAAAACAAGACCGGCGTCACGGCGTTGGCGCGCACGGAATGTTTCGTGCACAAATCGTAGATGCCGAGAAAAAACGCGGACAACAAGGTGGCGATGACCCAATTCACAAAGCGGGCAGCATAGGTTTCGCGCGGAAGGAAAGCCAACTTTTAAGCTGCTGAAAACGGAGCGCTCCGTCAGGCCGCCAGATGCCGCGACTGGCGCTTGGGCAACGACCGGTCGCGGTCGCGGATGACGGACCAGTTTTCCACCGGCAGAAATTCCTTCAAGAAATTCGGCGCGTCCCGGCGGCCGGTGCGCTGGCAGTCCTGCCAGAAAGTATCAGCGGCGAGCTTCGCATCGAGCTTCCGGTCTTGCGTGAGAAATTCAAACAGCAGTTCCATCAGCCGCGCGAGAGCGATGGTGTCAGTGCGGCCAAGTTTTGCGTAAAGCCAGTCGCTGAAACTCAGAAAGGAATGGAACGGCGAATCACCGCGCCAGATCAGCGGCGTGGTCTCGACAAAGTTTCCGCTATTGCCCACCAGATCCCAATACTTCGCAAAGCGCCGCAGCCGCTGCATCGTGGCGAAATCAATCAGCTTGTTCTGCAAAAT
>PLYV01000312.1 GCA_003151855.1 Limisphaerales bacterium
TGAAGTTCATGTTCGCGACGACCGACCCGGAAAAGGTGTTGCCAACTATTTTGTCCCGCTGCCAGCGGTTTGATCTGCGCCGGATCCCCAGCGCGCTCATCACCAAGCATCTCGCGGAAATCGCCGGCAAGGAAAAGGTCACGATTGATGCGGCGGCGCTCAACGCCATCGCGCGCGGCGCGGACGGCGGGATGCGCGACGCCGAATCCACGCTCGACCAGCTCATCAGTTTTTGCGGCGACAAGATTGACGAGGCCGACGTGCTCTCGATGTTCGGCCTCGCCGCGCAAAACCAGATTTTGCAATTGAGCCGCGCCGTGCTGGCCGGCGAAGTCCAGACTGCGCTCACGGAACTGAACCAGCTCGCGCAAGGCGGCAAGGATTTGGGCCGGCTGCTGTCCGATTTGCTGAACCATTTCCGCAACCTGCTCATCTATCAGGTTTCACGCGGCGATTTGAACCTGCTCGAAGTTTCCGAGGCAGAGGTGGCCGCGCTGAAGGATCAGGCCGCGCTCGCCGACGCCGGCGCGTTCACGCGCGTCCTCGAAGTCTTGGCCGATGCGGAACTCCGCCTGCGCGACGCCGCGTCCAAAAAAATCCTACTCGAAGTAACGCTGCTCCGCGCCATCGAGGCGCGCAACGCGCTGCCGCTCGACGCCGTGCTGAAACAGTTGAACCAGTTGCGCGCCGGTCAACCCGCGCCCGCCGCCGTCCCGCCAGTTCAACCTCAAGCCAGCGTGCCGGCCCGTCCGGCGGCGGCTCCGGCTCCGGCATTTTCTTTGCGCGAGGCCGTGGCTGCCGCTGCGCCGATCGCGCCAGCTCCGAAAGCGGTTGCGCCGGTTGCCGCTCCGCCCGCCGTTGTCGCGCCGGTGGTCGCCGGCAATTTGCCGGAGCTTTGGGCGCGGCTCATCGAGGCCGTCGGCAAGGTCAGCAGCTTTACGCGCAGCTACCTGTCGAACGCCCATCCGGTGTCGTTCGAAAAAAATGTTTTAGTCATCGGCTACGACCCGGAGTTCGCCGACCACCTCGGCCTCGTGGACAATTCCCGCAACCACACGCTGCTTGCGACGAAACTCGCCGAGCTGGGCCATCACGGCGCGATGATCAAGTTTATCAAGGCCGAGACACCCGCCGGCTGGCAACGTCCGGCCATCGTCGCGCCTACACCGGCAGCGACGGCAACCGTTGCCGCTGGAACTTCGTCCACCGGCACGCCCGCCGTTCCCGCTGCGACCGCCAAGCCCGCCGCGCCTGCGCCGATCGCCTTCGACAAGGAGGCCTTCAAGAACGATCCGCTCATCAAGCGCGCGCTGGAAGTTTTCAAGGGCACCATCGTGGAAGTGCGCGCCTGACACTCAACTTAAAATTAAAAACTCAAAACTTAAAACTCTCCCACCATGTCTCTCGGCAAACTCATGAAACAGGCTGCGAAAATGCAGCAGCAAATGGAACAAATCCAGGCCAGCCTCGCCACGCGCACGGTTGAAGCCACCAGCGGCGGCGGCGCGGTGAAGGTCGTCGCCAAGTGCGACGGCGCGCTCGTGTCCATCAAGATTGATCCCCAGGCGCTCAATCCGGCCGACGCGCAGATTGTCGAGGACATGATTCTCACCGCCGCCAATCAGGCGCTCGCGCAGGCCAAGGAAATCTCCAACGCCGAGTTGGGCAAGGCCACCGCCGGCTTCAGCCTGCCGGGAATGTGACGGGGAATGATGAAGGCAGAATTATGAATGATGAATGAATTTTTCCGCAGCCCGCGCAAACAAGTTTCATCATTCATACTTCATAATTCTTCCTTCGTTTATGCTGCCCGAACCCATCATCGCCCTGACCGCCGCGCTGGCCAAGCTGCCCGGCGTCGGGCCACGTTCCGCCGAGCGCCTGGCGCTGCATCTCGTGCAGACCGAGACCGCGCTGGTGCAGCATCTGGCGCAAACCATCCTGACCGCGCGCGAGCGCATCCGCTTCTGCGACACCTGCGGCGCGCTCACGGAGAAATCCCCCTGCTCCACCTGCACCGATGACCGCCGCGACGCCGCGCTCGTGTGCGTGGTGGAACGCGCCGTGGACATTTTGAGCATCGAGCGTTCCGGCTCGTATCGCGGCAAGTTCCATGTGCTTGGCGGCAAGATTTCCCCGCTCGACGGCGTGGAGCCGGACGATTTGCGCATCGCCGGACTGGAGCAACGGCTCGCCACCGAACCCATCAAGGAAATCATCATCGCGCTCGGCACCGACGTGGAAGGCGACGCCACCAGCAGCTATCTCGCGAAGCGGCTCGCGCGCCCCGGCCTGAAGATCTCCCGCATCGGCTTCGGCCTGCCCGCCGGCAGCGGACTGGAATACGCCGACGACCTCACCCTCAACCGCGCCCTCGAAAGCCGGAGGGAAATGCATTGAAGGCAGAAGGAAGAATTATGAATGATGAAGCAAAGCCGGCCGGTGCGTGTGCTGATGGCATTTCATCATTCATCATTCATACTTCATAATTTCCATGCCTCCCGTCTTAATCTTCGACCTCGGCAAAGTCCTGGTGGATTTTGATTACACCGTCGCCGCGCAAAAGATCGCTGCGCGCAGCGACCGCGCGCCCGCCGACCTGCACGCCTTTCTCGGCAGCTCGCCGCTGCTGGTGGATTACGAATCCGGCCGGCTCACGCGCCAGGGATTTTACGACGCCGTCTGCGGGGCCATCGGTTTTCACGGCGACCTCGCGGAGTTTGGCGGTTACTTCGCAAAGATCTTCACGGAGATGCCCGGCACCATCGCGCTGCACGCGGAACTGCGCCGGCGCGGGTTCAAGACCTACATCTTTTCCAACACCAACGACCTCGCCATCGAACACGTCCGGCGCGATTTCCCCTTCTTCGCGCATTTCGACGGCTACATATTCTCCTACGAAGTCGGCGCGATGAAGCCGCTGCCGGCCATCTATGCGGCGATGGAGCAAATGTGCGGGCACACCGGCGCGGATTTGATCTACCTCGACGACCGCGCGGAGAACATCGCCGCCGGCGCGGCGCGCGGCTGGCGCGCCATCCTCCATGAAACGCCGGAGAAAACCCGCGCGGCGCTGGCGGGCATGGGCATCGGTGGTCAGGAAGGTTTTAATTCACCTTGAACAGGCGGCTGCCGTGCGGCGGGAGTTCACCGGTGAAGGCTTTGCCATTTTCCAAATCCTGCCGGAGCCAGAGGTCGCGCACGCGGTGGACGTTGGTCAGCCCCAGGCTTTCCCACGGCACCTGCAACTGCAAGGGCACGGTCGTGCGGTTGAAGAAGCCGACGGCGACGGATTGGTCCGCGAGCGGGCGCACCCACACTTCGGCGGTGGTCGGGGCGTTGGGCTGCGGCTGCGCGGGCGCGCCCAGCGCGTCCTGATTCACGGCGATGACTTCCGGGCTGGTGAGCAGCGCCAGGGTCCACGCGTCGTTGTCCGGCAAATTCGCCCCGACCATCAGCGGTGACGGCAGCAGGTACCAGAAGGACAGGAGCGTGAGCTGCTCGTCGCGGGTGAACTGCGTGTAACGGTCGTTGCCCACGGAACGGTGGTTCACGGAAAGATGACCGACGGGCAGCATGTCCGCGTCCGGCCAGTGGCCCGGCCCGGCGAAATTGTGCCAGCGCGCGGCGAGCGTGAATTCGTGGTCGAGATATTTCCAGCCGTCCCAGAAATCATCGGAGACGCGCCAGAGATTGGCGTTGCGCGCGACGTGTCCGGCGTCCACAACGGGCGTCTCACCGGGCGAGGTGCTGAACACGATGGCGCGCCCGCTCTGATCAATGGCGTGGCGGATCAGTTCCACCTCGGCGGTGTGATACGGCCGGGATAGGTCGTCCACCTTGATGTAGTCCACGCCCCACGACGCCCAGAGTTTGACGCACGAATCATACCACGCCTGCCCGGCGGCGTTGCCGTGCACGCCGAACATGTCGGGACACCATGCGCACTGGTCGTTGGTGTTGGCGGCATCGGCGGCGGTGTAGGTGGAGCCGGCGATGGGCAGGTTGGCGGCGACGGTCTGGCGCGGGATGCCGCGCATGACGTGGATGCCGAACTTCAAGCCGAGCGCGTGCACGGCGTCGGCGAGCGGCTGGAAGCCGTGGCCGTTGACGGCGGAGGGAAAACGGTTGGTCGCGGGCAGCAGCCGGCCATTGGCGTCGGCGACGAGCGCGGCACCGACGCGGCCCATGCGGTTGTTGTCATGCGCGCCGGGGTCATACCAGCAATAGTCCACGACCACGGTGTCCCAGCCGACGGGCCGCATCTTGTCCGCGACGTAGCGGGCGTTGGCGAGCACCTCGGCTTCGACGACGTTGTCGCCAAAGGCGTCGTAGCTGTTCCAGCCCATCGGCGGCGTGGCGGCAAGTTTGCCGGCGTGAACAACCCGCGCGGGCGCGGGCAGCTTGGACGCGGCGATGATCTGCTGTTCGCGGTCGGTGAGACCGGTGTCCGCCACCAGCAACAGCGGCGCGGCGGCGCAAAGGGTGGAGACGAGGGCAAGGACGTTTTTCATATTGAATCAGAAATTAAGTTAGAAAAAAAGGCGGCGATGCCGGAGCATCGCCGCCTTGCGAAACAGGTTCTTACCAGAACTTGATGTAGAACAGCACAATGGTGCCCACGACTATCAGCGACAGCACCACGTCCAGCGCGTTCCAACTGGCCTTGGTCGCGGCCTTTTCTTCCGACGTCGCGCCATACCATGTGTATTTGACGGTCTTCGGGTCCGGCGCCTTGGTCATGAGGCTGATGACGATCATCAACGCCAGCGTGAACACGAACAAAATCTGGCACCAGTAAAGCCAGTGAATGTTCTCAAACTGGAAGATGATGCCGTATTTTTCCTTCATCGGCGCCACCAGCGAAGCGTATTGATCTGCGTTGATCGTGCCCTCATAAAGATGTTTCTTTAGGTCTGCCAGCGAACTGCCGTCAACCGCTTTGGCGTCCTTCATGATCAGGTCCGCCGCCAGCCGCGCGAAGCCGCCGATGACGCCGATGGAGAACGACCAAAGCGCCGCCGGCGCCGTGGCGCGTTTCCAGAAGACGCCCACGCCGAACAGCACCGCGATGGCGGGCGAGAGATAACCCTGCACGCTTTGCAGATATTCATACAAATTCGAGTGCAGCATCTTGATAACCAGCACCCAGCAGATGCCAACGAACACAATCACCGCCGTGGCGATGCGGCCCACGAGCACCTCGGTTTTGCCGGAGGCGTTCGGATACCATTCGCGGTAGAAGTCCATCGTGAACAGCGTCGCCGAGGCGTTAAATTTGGAACCGAGCGACGCCATCAGCGCGACAATCATGCCGCAAGCCACCATGCCGCGCAGGCCGTGCGGAAGAATTTGTCCGACGAGCGAAGTGTAAGCCGCGTCTCCGCTGGTGCTGAAACCGCTGTTTGGCGTCTGCGTCAGCGCAAACGCAATCATGCCGGGGATCAGGAAAATGAACACCGGCGTGAGTTTGAAGAAACCGGCGAGAATCGTGCCGCGCCGTGATTCCTGCTGGTTTTTTCCGGCCAGCACGCGTTGAACGATGTATTGGTCGGTGCACCAATACCAGAAGCCAATGATGGCCGATGAGGGCAATACCTTCGTCCATCCCCATTCGGGATCAGACTTCGAACGGATGAGGTGGACGTTGTTGCCCGCCGCGGCGAGCATCGCGTGCCATCCTTCAGCGAGACTGCCGTGGCCGAGCGCACGCAGACCCACGAACAAAATACACAGCGAGCCGAAGATCAGCACCGGCGCCTGCAGCACGGCGGTATACATGATCACGCGCATGCCGCCGAAGATCGTGTAAAGACCGGTGGTGAACGCCAAGCCGAGCGCGATGGCCCAGAAGACGTCAATCTGGTGACCGAACAGATTGATGTGATCCACGTTCAACAGCGTGCGGATGACGACATCGCCGGCGTAAATCGTCGCGGCGATTTTAGTCAGCACCAGACTGGCAATCGTGAGCATGCTCAAGACATTTCGCGAACCACGGCTGAAGCGCAGTTCGAGAAATTCCGGCATGGTGAAGATTTTCATGCGGTCATAAAGCGGCACGAAGGCCCAGCCCAGGATCAGAATGATCCAGCCGTGCATTTCCCAGTGGGCCATCGCCATGCCGGTGAGGAAGCCGGCGCCGGCGAGGCCGACGAGGTGTTCGGAGCCGATGTTCGAGGAGAAGATCGAGGAGCCGATCTGCAGCCAGTTCGCATCACGGCCAGACAGGAAGTAATCCTTGCCGGACTCGTTCTTCTTCCGCATGGAAAACCAGACGGTCACGATCATGCCGATGGCGAACAGGATGATCACGGCCAGATCCAGGCCGTTGAACACCGTGCCGTTCAGGCCGCCGGCGACGGACGCAGTGGCCAGACTGTTCGTGGCGGTCGCCACGCTATTGGTTATTTCATTCATAGTTTTCTATTTTGCTGTGGAGCTGATTTGATCTGATTATTCGGCGCTGAATTTATAGATGATGACATTGTGATACGTCTGGCCGGGCTTGAGTTCCGTGGTGGGGAACTGCGGTTTGTTCGGGGAATCGGGATAATGCTGCGGCTCCAGGCAGAAGCCATTGCGGCGCTGATAAACCTTGCCGCCCTTGCCGGTCAGCGAACCGTCAAGGAAATTGCCCGCGTAGAATTGCACGGCCGGTTCATCGCTCCAGACTTCCAGCACGCGGCCGCTGGTGGGTTCCACGACGCGCGCCTGCAAACCGAGTTCGCCCAGCGGCTTGTTGACGACCCAGTTGTGGTCGTAGCCGGGGCCGTATTGCAGCACGGTGTTGGGATCATTGATGCGCGCGCCAATCGCGGTCGGCTTGCGGAAATCAAACGGCGTGCCGGTCACGTCGGCCAAATCGCCAGTCGGAATGAGGCCGCTGTCCACCGGCGTGGTCTTGTCGGAATTGATATAGACGAGGTGGCTGAGAATGTCGCCATTCCCCTGCCCGGCCAGGTTGAAATAGGAATGATGCGTTAGGTTGCAAACCGTCGGCTTGTCGGTGTGCGCGGTGAATTCCAGTTTCAGCGCATTGTCCTCGGTCAGCGTGTAGATCGCCGTGACCTCCAGGTTACCGGGGAAACCTTCCTCGCCGTCCTTGCTCACATACGCAAGCACCAGTTGCGGCCCGTGAACGCCCACCGAGGGTTTCGCCGTCCAGACAACCTTGTCGAAGCCTTTCACGCCGCCGTGCAGCGAATTGCCGCCGTTGTTGCCGGCCAGCGTGTAGGTCTGGCCTTCCAGCGTGAACTTGGCGCCGCCGATGCGATTGCCGTAGCGGCCAATGAGCGCGCCGAAATACGGACAGCTCTTCACATAGCCCGGATTCACATAACCGTCCAGCGTGTCGAAGCCGAGCACGACGTCGGCGAGCTTGCCGTTCTTGTCCGGCATGGTCAGCGACTGCACGATGCCACCGTAGGTCATGATGCGCGCCTCGGCGCCATTGGCATTGTGCAAGGTGTAGATTTCAACCGCCTGACCTTCGGGCGTCTTGCCGAAGTTGGCCTTAGTGATGGTGGAATTAGGATTAGGAG
>PLYV01000168.1 GCA_003151855.1 Limisphaerales bacterium
ACAGCACCTGCCCCGGCCGGCAGCGCCGCGTGAACGTCGTGCCATCCGTCACCTTGCCCCACGCCCGGATGTGCAGCGAGCCGGGTTCGAGATGCTCCATCGCGATGACGCGCTCCAATCCAGCCGCAGCCGGATCGCACGTCTCGTTGAGATTCTCCACCACATCATCAAACCGCACCCGCAACCAGTTCTTGCGATTGAACAGCGGCAGCCTGGCCCAATTATTATTGGGCTTGAGCTTTTCCAGTTTTAGCAGCGCGGTGGTCATGCGGTGGCGTTGAATTCGCGCTCGAATTTGCCGACGACTTTGAGAATTTCATCGAAGGTCGGCACTTCACCGAAAAACATCGGTCCGAGCATTTGCTCGTAGTCGGCCCGCCAGTTGGCGAGGTGCTGTGCCGGCGGCAGCAGCCGGAATGTGCCCGGACGGTGGGTGGTGTAATCCACCCAGGTGTGGCGGAAGAAAATTTCGCGATGCTCCGCGACGCGTTGGAACAAAGGTTGGTTGACCAAGGCTCGCGCACCCACTCCGGCACGCAGCAGACACCAGAGGTCGTAGTAATGGCGGGCCATGCGGAGTTTCCGGGGCTTGTCCGCCGGACGGAAAGTTTCCTCGTGCAGCAGGCAGGCTTTTTCCCAGAAGGTGCGTTCCGCCGCGATGACGCGCGCCGAGAATCCGGCGTCGGGCACAAGGGCTGGAAAAAGTTCCGCGACGTAGGGCTGAATGGTTTTTTGCTCATGCGGCCAATCATCCGAGCGAGCGCCGAGCTCGATCTTTACAACCGGGCGAACGTAGCCGGCAGTTCCCGGCGGAAACGCCGACGGGTAATGAAACAACAGGCATTGGCCATCGGCCATGTCGGGATCAACTTCGAGTTTCCAGCCGGATTCACCCAGGGCGGCATGAAGCCGGCCGGCCAGCGCGGGCTGTAGTTTTTCTTGAACCCATTTCCGGCTGGCTTCCATCAGAGCTTCCAAGCGGTCACGACGTTTCTTTTTGCTCGGTGCTTTTTCGGGGGCGGCATCACCGCCAAAGCCGAGGGCTTCCTTGTCCACCACCAGATCAATGTCCTCGGAAAAACGCCGGATCAGTCCCCAGGCTTTGGAAAGCGAAGTGCCGCCTTTGAACGTGAGGTGCTGGCCGATGTCCGGCAGGGCGAACAGTTCCCGCAAGGTCCAGCAGACCCAAAAATCTTTTTCCACGCTGACGGGTTCGAGCGAAAGCCGGCGACTGCATTCATTGCACGCAGCAGCCTGGTCGGCAGGCGATAGTTGAAGGTAGGCATCCATGAGAATTCAATCCTTGGCCAGCCGGTGAAAGATGTCGGCGATCCAGCCGGGCGCTTGCGGCGCGTCCTGCACCAAGGCGGCGCGGTCAGCCGGTTTGAGGTTGCGCCGCAAGCGGGCAATGGTGTCGTCATCCACATGCTTGCGGCCCAGCCAACGCAGCGCTTGAATGACGAGAGCGCTGGCGGGATTTTTGGTTTTCACGGTGCGGGCCGTGGTGTGCTTGAAGATGATCGGAGATTTGCCCACTTGGATGTGGCGTTTGCGGCCATCGGTCAGATAAACCAGTTTCATGGGCACTTGGTCGGACAGGCCGAGTATGTTGGCCGCATGTGCGCCCGAGGTGTGCAGCGTGGCTTTATCCCGTTTGGCGACCGCTTTGGCCACGGCATCCGTGGTGGTGGAGAGCCGCCCAAAGAGCGGGTGATTTCGTGGCAGATCGTAGAGACCGCGGCCCACTTTTCTGAGAATCCCCGCCCGCGTATTGCGCGACAGGGCCTGATCCACGGCAGCCCGAGTGCCCAGATCGAGAAAGTCTGCGGGCGTGAAAACACGCGCCTTGCCCCGCGCCCGGATGCGGGCAAGGATTCGCCGGTCAATGGATTGAATATGTTTGCCCATATATTTTGTCAGATAAAGATATGCGTATATCTGACAAAAACAAGCTGCGTTTCAGGTGATTCTTGGTCAGTCATCGGCTGCGATTATTAGTGACTGCAAGGACTTGCGGGTTTTGGCGGCGCTTTCCAGCCAGCCGTCGAGCGCCACGGTGAGATTCGGCCTATCCGCCGCTGCCGGATTTGCACCGGACCCGCCATTTGACGTCGGTGCGACGTAAAGCGGGATGCTCAAGTTGCCGTCCTTGGCGCGGATTTCTTCCAGCGTGACGACGCGGGTGAAGCCGGGTTCGTCTTTGAACTGTTCGTAGGCGCGGACGATGCGTTCGATGTGGTCCTCGGTCAGAAAACTTTGAGCGCGTTCGCGGGTGACTTCGTTGACGGCGTTGATGAGCAGGATTTTATTTTTCCGCGCCTTGGGCTTGGCTGTCCGGCAGATGACGACGCACGCCTCCATCGGCGAGTTGTAAAAAAGATTCGGCCCGAGACCGAGCACACATTCGATGAGGTCGGCCTCAATGAGTTTGCGGCGCATGTCCGCTTCCTCCTGACGGAACAGCACGCCGTGAGGCCAAAGCACGGCGCAACGGCCGGTCTTGGGATTCAAACTCTGGATGATGTGCTGTTGAAAAGCGTAGTCGGCGCGGCCCTGCGGGGGTGTGCCGTAAAGATTCCGTCCCCACGGATCAGAGGCAAAGGCGGCGCGATCCCATTGCTTGATGGAATACGGCGGGTTGGCCAGGCACACGTCAAAACGCATCAGGCGGTCGCCCTGCACCAGTTTGGGTTCGGCCAGCGTATCGCCGCGCTCGATGCGAAAATCCTCGATGCCGTGGAGAAAACAATTCATCCGGGCGATGGAGGAGGTCATGAGATTGCGCTCCTGCCCGAACAACTTCACGTTGCGCCACTCTTTTTTCCGCCGGCGCAGGTGTGTGACGCACGAGAGCAACATGCCGCCGGTGCCACAAGTCGGGTCATACACGGATTCGCCGGGCTGCACGTCCAGCATCTCGGTCATCAGATGAACCACGGTGCGGTTGGTGTAAAATTCGGCGGCGGTGTGGCCGGCGTCGTCGGCAAATTTCTTGATCAGGTATTCGTAACCCTGGCCCAGTTCGTCCTCGGGCAAATTGGCGATGGTGAGTTCCAGTGTGCTGAAATGCTCAATCATGTCGCGCAACATGGCGTCAGATACCGCCGGTGCCACACGCCGGGTCATAAATGGATTCGCCTTCTTTGGGGTCGAGGATATTGACCATCAACCGCACCACCGGGCGCGGAGTGTAAAATTCACCCGCCTTTTTGT
>PLYV01000265.1 GCA_003151855.1 Limisphaerales bacterium
CCGCCGCGAATTTGCGCGACTGGCCGTTGATGCAGAATAACATTCCGCGCGAAGACCTCGACGCGCTGATTGAATTTCTCAAGCAGGAAGACCCGATTCTCACCCAATCGAAAAACGTCATCGCGTTCGAGCAGGAATGGTCCGAATGGGTCGGGGTGAAGCACAGCGTGTTCGTGAACTCCGGCTCCTCCGCGAACCAGATCACGATGGCCGCGCTCAAGGAACGCTTCGGCGGCGGCGAGGTCATCGTGCCGACACTGACCTGGGTTTCTGACATCGCTTCAGTAATCCAAGCCGGTTTTGATCCGGTGTTCGTGGACATCAATCCGCGCACGCTCGGCATGGACACGGCGCAAGTTTTGGCCGAATTGAATTCTTCCACGCGCGCCGTCTTCATCACGCACGTTCTCGGATTCAACGCGCTCGACCAGACGCTGATTGACGAATGCCAGAAGCGCAACATCCCGATCATCGAGGACGTTTGCGAATCGCACGGCGCGACCTTCCAAGGCAAGCGTCTCGGCAGCATTGGCTTTGCCTCAAACTTCTCGTTCTACTACGCGCATCACATGAGCACCATTGAAGGCGGCATGGTTTGCACGAACGATTCCGAATTCTACGAAACGCTCCGCATGATGCGGTCGCACGGCATGGTGCGCGAGAGCAAGGACGACGCTTTGAAGGCGCGTTACAAATCAGAGTTCCCGGATTTGAATCCTGATTTCATCTTCGCGTTCCCCGCCTATAACGTCCGCAGCACCGAACTCAACGCCGTTCTCGGTCGCGCGCAGTTGAAGCGTCTCGACGCGAACAACGAAAAGCGCACCCGCAACTTGAACTTGTTCCTCGACAACCTCGACCCGAAGAAGTTCTACACCGATTTCGACCGCGAAGGCAGTTGCAACTACGCCTTCACGCTCGTGTTGCGTGAAGCTGATCAGGCGCTCTGGAATCGCATTGAAACGACACTGCGCGAACGCAAGATCGAGTTTCGTCGCGGCCTGTCCGGCGGCGGCAATCAACTGCGCCAGCCGTTCCTGCGCCGCGAATTCGACTGCGCCGAGGATTATCCGCAGGTCAACCACGTCCATTTCTTCGGTGCCTACATCGGCAACTTTCCTGATCTGGAAACCGACCGCATCAAGGCGCTATGCGAGTTGTTGAATAGCATTTGACCGACGCGCTGCCATGAAAGTCTTGGTCACAGGCGGCACCGGTTTTGTCGGCAAATATTTGCAGCAGGAATTGACGGCGCGCGGCATCGCGCACTTCGCATTTGGCAGCCGCCAGTTTGATCTGACGCGCTGGGAGAACGCCGAAAAAGTTTTCTCCGCGCATCGCGACGCCACGCTCATCATCCATCTTGCCAGCTATCAGGCGGCGGGTGAATTTCCCGCGAAACATACGGCGGAGCAGTTCTACCGCAACAATCTCATCCACAATCACACGCTCGAAGCGTGGCGGAAATTTATTCCAGCAGCGAAATTCATCGCCCTCGGCGCGTCGTGCGCGTATCCGAGTTCCGCACAGGCGATGACGGAAGACAAAATTTTCGACGGCGCGATTCACGGCAGCGTCTATTCCTACGGCGCGACCAAGCGGATGCTTTACACCGGCATCCTCGCCTACAACGATCAGTTCAAGCTGAACGGAAATTATCTCATCCCGCCCGCGATGTATGGCGAGGACGACGATTTCAATGAAGCCACCGCGCACGTTCCCTCCGCGCTCATTGGACGCTTTGTCAAAGCGGTGAACACGGATGCGCCGGAAGTAGAGATTTGGGGCGACGGCACACAAGTCCGCGATTTGGCCGACGTGAAAGATTTTGTCACCAACCTGCTGGAACTCGCGCCGAAACTGGAGCGCGACATGGTGAATCTTGCGCCCGGTCGCGGTAAAACCATCCGCGAACTGGCGCTGACCGTCTGCGAAGCGGCCGGCTATCAGGGCAAAGTCGTCTTCAACGCCAGCCGTTACACCGGTGCCAAGGAAAAATTTGTGGATGCAACCAAGCTCCGCGAAAAATATGGCATCGTAATGAACCACGAACTCGCGCCTGGCATCCGCCGCACCGTGGCATGGTATGCAAAAAATTACGACGCCGTGAAAGACCGGCGCAAATTTGCCGACGCATGAATCCGGCGCAGATCCATCGCGGCGAAATCTGCCTCATCATGGCCACGCGCGGGCGGCCGCACATGCTCGCGGAAGTTTTCACCGCGCTGAAACAGCACACGGTCCAAAAAGACAAAGTTTCCCTCTGGCTCTACGTTGACGAAGACGACGCCGTCACGCGCAAGGCGATTGCTGACGGAACTTTGAACGACGCGGGCGTGCAACTGCACTGGCACATCGGCCTGCAGACTTCCGGCCTCGGCCAGATGCAGCAGATTCTCTGGGAGGTTTCCGGTCGCACGGCGGAAGTTTTTATGGTGCTGGGCGACGACGTTCGCTTCGACACGCCAGGCTGGGATAACATTCTCCGCGAGACCGCCGCAAAATTTCCCGACGGCATTTTTCTCGCCAGCCCGCACGATCCGATGACGGCCGACACCTGCACCTATCCAGTCTTCGGCTGGAACTGGCTGGAGACTTTGCAGTCATTGTTCTGCGGACACTTTCCGTTTTGGTATGACGACCGCTGGGTTCACCAGATTGGCGAAATGGCCGGGCGCTATGCGTGGCTGCCGATTGTGGTTCGGCCTATTGGCGGCAAGGGCAAAACCCGGCGGATGCGCGACGTGCCGTTCTGGACTCGTTTTTTTCAACTCGCGCTGGACGAGCGAAAAACTTCCGCCCGCAAACTCATTGATGCCATGAACCTCGATCTCGAAAATAAATCTGACGCGTTGAAACACATGGAGCAACGCGCCGCTGAACTGGAAAAGCAGCAAGACAAGTTTTCCGATCTCTACGCCGTGTTTCAGGAGGAACGCTTCACGCTGCACACGCCGGAAGAACGGCGCGCATGGAATCCGGCGTATTTTCAGAAGGAAGCCACCGCCGTCGCGCAAATGCTCGGCTACGCGCAGCAACGCATCGCGGAAAAAAAGTTTGAGGAGGCGTTGAAATTTATTGATGCCACGCTGATGTCCAATCTGCGAGTCCGGCAGGCGCAGGACATGAAGGTGGAATGTCTCCGCGCGCTCGGCAGAAATTCAGAGGCGGACAAACTCGCCGCCGAAGTTCTGGTCGCGTGGCCGGAGATGAATTTCTTCCGCCGCATGTTCCGCTTTCTCGGCATGGTCGCCAGCGACGGCAAGGCGATGGTCGTCGGCTTTCTCTCCAAAGACGGCAAGAAGAAATGAAATACGATGCTGTCATTGTTGGCGGCGGCATCGTCGGCTTGGCGACGGCGTTCCGGCTTTTGGAAGCGAAGCCGCAGTTGAAAATTCTTCTGCTCGAAAAAGAAGCCAAGCTCGCCGCGCATCAGACCGGCAACAACAGCGGTGTGCTGCACGCGGGACTCTACTACAAACCCGGCTCGGAAAAGGCGCGCTGCGCCGTGCAAGGTTTGCAGCAAATGATTGCCTTCTGCCGCGAGAATGGCATCGCGCATGAGCAATGCGGCAAAATTGTCGTCGCCACGGAAACAAACGAATTGGAGCGGTTGGAAAATTTGTGGAAGCGCGGAAATGAAAACGGCCTGCAAGGTTTGAGGAAATTGAATCCGGCGCAGATCAAGGAGATCGAACCGCATGCAGCGGGCATCGCGGCGATTCATGTGCCGCAGGAGGGCATCGTGGATTATCCGGCGGTCTGCGAAAAGCTCGGCGAACTCATCCGCCAGGCCGGCGGCGAGATCAAACTCAATACACGCGTCGAAAAAATTATTTCCGATGGCGGCGAAAAAGTGGTGGAGACTTCCGCCGGGAATTTCCGCGCGAAATTTGTGGTCGCGTGCGGTGGGCTTCATGCCGACCGCGTGGTCAAAATGTCCGGCCAAAAACCGACGGCCAAGATTGTCCCGTTTCGCGGTGAATATTACGTCATCAAGAAAGACCGGCAGCATTTTGTCCGCAACCTGATTTATCCGGTGCCCGAAGCGAAGTTTCCGTTTCTCGGCGTGCATTTTACACGGCTCATCCACGGCGGCATCGAGGCCGGGCCGAACGCCGTGTTGGCATTTGCGCGCGAGGGTTACAAATGGACGGACTTCAACCTGCGCGATTTTGCGGAATCGGTTTGTTATCCGGGCTTGTGGAAATTTCTCGCGAAGTATCCGAGCCTGTGCGGCTACGAAATCCGCCGCTCGCTATCCCGCGCCGAGTTCACGCGCTCGCTGCAAAAGCTCGTGCCGGAAATTCGCGCGGAAGACATTGAACCCGGCGGCGCCGGCGTGCGCGCACAGGCGATGACATCGGATGGAAAACTGGTCGAGGACTTTCATTTTGAAGAAGCCTCAGGAATGTTGCACGTTGTCAACGCCCCGTCACCGGCGGCCACGGCATCGCTAGCTATCGGCCAGACGATTGTCAAACGGGTGATGAAGCAATTGTAGTCGCGCCTGTCAAAGCGCGAATGTCCTCATTTTCATAAATACGGCTACAGCCCGGTCGGGTGATCCAGAAACGCCCACGGCACGCGGAACTTCTTTGCCAATTCCGCCGCCAGCGCCTGCACGCCGAAAGTCTCGGTCGCGTAGTGTCCGCCGTAAAAGACATTCAGCCCCAGTTCCTCCGCCAGCGCGTAAGTCCAGTGCGGGCCTTCGCCGGTGATGAAGGTATCCACGCCCTCCGCCGCCGCCTGTTTCAACTCGCCGCCCGCGCCGCCGGTGACGATGCCGATGCGCTGGCAGGTTTCTTTGCCTCCGGGAATCACTTTGGGCTTTGCGCCGGTGGCGTGTTCGATTCGCTTCGCCAGTTCGGCGCGGGAAATTTGGGCGGAAGCTTTCAGACCGATGTTCTGGCCGTGGCTGAAGAAAAACGGCTGCAGGTTTTTCAAACCCAGCGCGGCGGCGAGCTGCGCGTTGTTGCCCAGCCGGGGATGCGCGTCGAGCGGCAGGTGCGAGCTGTAAACCGCAAGGTTGTTTTCGACGAGCAGCTTCAGCAGCTCGAATTTTTTGCCGGTCCACGGATGCGCCTTTGACCAGAACAAGCCGTGATGCACGATGAGCAAATCCGCCTGCGCCGCGATGGCGAGCTTCACGGTGGCTAGGCTGGCGTCCACGGTGGCGGCAAGGCGCGTGACGGTGCCGGAATTTTCCACCTGCAGGCCATTCGCCGCGCCGTCGTAGTCGCCGATGGCGGCGGTGCAGAGGATTTTGTCGCAGTGCGCGACAATCTTTGCCAGCGGAACTTTCGTCATGGCGCCGATGAAACCAAATCGCGGCCAAATCGCAAGCGGCAATCAGCCGTGATGGCTGGCCTGATGCGACACAAACATCGTCGTGTCGCCGCTGGTCGCCGCGCCGCCGGGGCGCACCATGGCCTGGCACAGCGTTTGGTTGATGTTGAACGGCGGGCCGTGCAACTGGTAGCCGGCCTTGAGCTTGCGGTTCACCTTTTCGGCGAAGTGGTGGAAGCTGGCGTGGTAGTCATCCTCGTTGCTGACGACAATAACGTAGTCAGCGACGCCAGATGCGGACGCAGTGCCCGCGTGGACGGAGTGAGTCATAGGCTGATGCAAAAAATCTAGCACGTTTACCGGAACCGCCAAATAAAAATCTAGCAGTTGCCCCGTCCGCGTCCGTGCGGCAAAATTAAAGTCCATGGTTCGTCCTCGCAATGGATCAGCTTCCCTGCGCTTCAGCCGGCTGGATAAAACCCGCCTGCTGCTGGCGCTGCTGATTTCTTTGCTCGCGCACCTTGTCATCTGGGGCGGCTACGAAGCGGCCAAAAAAGCCGGCATCTGGCAGAAACTGCACTGGCCCGTGCGGCATCCGCGCGTGGCCCAGCCCAAGCCGGTGGTGGTGCAGAAAACCGACCCGACCCTCTACCTCGACGTGGCGCAGGCCGACACCGAGGCGCCGAAACAGGCGAAGTATTATTCCGACAAGAATTCCCGCGCGGCCAATCCCGACGCCGCCATCGAGTCGAACCAGCCCAAGCTCAACGGCAAACAGCGCGACGTGCCGAAAACCGAGGATGCGCCGCGACCAGTGAAGGCCAAAACCGCCACGCCCGCGCCGCCGGAAAAGCAAACCGTCGCCCAGCCCGCCGAGCCGAAGCCCGCCGGTTTGAATCCCGGCAATTTGCAAACGGGCAAGCCGGCCGACCAGAGCAATCCCGACAACCAGCCGCAGCCGCGGCCGCGCACGTTGAGCGCGGCGCGGGCGCAACAGGAGAAATTGCCCGGTTTGCAAATGCAGCAGGAGGGCGGCGTCCGGCAGCACAAGTTGCAGGCGAGCTTGGACGCCATCGCCACGCCGTTTGGCGAATACGACAGCGCCGTCATCAGAGCCGTGACGCAACGCTGGTATGATTTGCTGGAGACGCAGCACTTCGCCTACAACCGGTTCGGGAAGGTGGCCGTTTACTTCCGCCTCCATCCCGACGGCACCATCACCGAGGTGAAAATCACCCAGGACAGCGTCGGCGAGATTTGGAGTTATGTCTGTCAGGACGCCATCCAAGATGCCGCGCCCTTTGCCCCTTGGCCGGATGCCATGCGGCGGACGATCGGGACAAATTTCCGGGAAATCACCTTCACGTTTTACTACATTGCGGATTAGACTAGCCCCACTGAATTTATGGAAAATGCCGTTTATCTCCTGCTCGCCGTCACCTCGGTCGTGTGTGTCGGCGTCATCCTCTGGCGCGCGTGGTCGCTGCGCTGGAACACCGTCGTGCCGCCGCCCATTGTCGCCGCGCTGGAAAACTGCCGCACGCGCGAGGACGTGAAAATGGTCCGCAGCCTCTGCGACCAACATCCCTCGCCGCTGGGCCGGCTCATCGCGCTCGCGGCCGACCGCGCGGACTGGCCGAAGGCTGACAACATGGACGCGCTCGAAACCGCCGCGCGGCACGCGGTCGTGCAACTGGAACGCGGCCTCGTGGTGCTGGAAGTCATCGTGGGCATCGCGCCGCTGCTCGGCCTCGTTGGCACCATCGCCGGCATGATGGGCGTGTTTGGCGACCTCGGCGTGACCGGCCTCAACGACGCGCAAAAGCTGGCGCAGGGCATCGCGCTCATTCTGCGCGCGACGCTGGCCGGCCTGCTCATCGCAATTCCTTCGCTGATTTTCTGGAGCTATTTCAGCAAGAAGGTCGAGGTGCTGGCGGTGGAGATGGAGACGTTGTGCGACGACTTCATCCGCAAGCAGTATCGGGAATAAATTTTTAATTTTTAGTTTTTGATTTTAAGTTGCCCAAGTTTCGTCCGCCACCGCGCTTCAACTAAAAACTAAACACTCACAACTCAAAACTATTTCATGCGCTTCTCCGTCCGCAAACGCCGCACGGCCCCCGCCGTCATCATCGTCGCGCTGATTGACGTGCTGGTGGTGCTGCTGATTTTTTTGATGGTGACGACGACGTTCAAGCAGCAGCCGACGCTGAAGCTGGCGTTGCCGGAATCGTCCGCCGCGCAGAAATCCGGTTCGGAGGAACATCCGCCGGTGGAGGTGAGCATTGATGCCGGCGGGCTATATCGGTTCGGCAAATTGCAGCCGGTGCGGACGCCTGACCAGTTGCGCACGCAGTTGCTGGAGCAGGCGGCGAAGGAACCGGATTTGAAGGTGACCATCCGCGCGGACAAAAAAGCGCCGTGGGAAAGCATCGTGAAGGTGATGGACATCGCGCGCGAGGCGAAGATCAAGACCTTGAGCGCGGTCACCAAGGAAACGGCCAAGCCGGGAAATTAAAAACCGCCAAGAGCGCCAAGTTTTTTAATAAGGAAAACATGAAAGCAGGAATCCGTTCCTGAATTCCTGCTTTCCTTATTTGATTTTCTACTTGGCGCGCTTGGCGTCTTGGCGGTTCAATCCGTCTTGCGCCGCATGTAAACCGCGCGCATCGGCGGCGTGCTCGGATAGGTGGCGATCAGGTCGGGAATCCGCATGAGCATCCATGGCTGACGGTAGTTGTTGCCGTTTTTGGTATAGACCAGGTCGTTGGCCAGAAAGGTGGCGGAGTGCTTGATCTCGTTCTTGTCATTCATCAGGAGCAGGATGTCCCCGTATTGGGAAGGCGCGGCGATCTGGTAATAATTCTTCTGGAGATATTGCACGGCAAAGGCCGCGTCGTTGAAGCGGTTGTCCGGCGTCTCGCTGCTGAAATTGAACGTCGTCCAGTGGCAGTCCTTCGTCGGCTCACCCGGCTGCGGCGGCTGCGGAAAGGTGTAGAGCCGTTCGCGGGCGAACTTCGGCAGCAGGTAAAGCAGGCTCAAGTTGCCGCCCTCCGGCAGACGCTTGAGGGCTTCCATGAGCGGACGGATGTCGGTGAAGCGGACGTTGGGCATGTTGCCCCAATACGACGCGATCTTGTCAATGTCCGTGTCCGGCTTGATGGCCAGCCCGGCAAACACGGCGGACTGCCGCGAGAGCGCGCGGGTCAAGACCACGCGGCGCTCGACCGAGGGAATCTGGTTGAGCAAAAACTGGTAGTCGGCCAGTTGCTGCGCGGCGCCGTTCGGATACACGAGCCGCTTCAGCAACGCCGCGTCGTCGGGGTTCAGCCGTTCATCGGTGTAAATGGCCGCGATGGTCTCGGCGGGAAAGATGTAGGGATAATCGAGATAGAGGTTGACGCCAAAACCCGCGAGCGCCGGGTAAAGCTTCGCGCGGTCAGCCGCGCTCAACGAAAACAAAAAATCGGCGGTCGGCGTGATCTGCGTGCCGGTGCTGGTTTCCTGGCAGCCCGCCGGAGCCAAGGCGGCGGCGGCTTGCGCGGCGGTCAGGCCGTTCTTCACCAGAAACGCCTGCACGGCGGCGGGCTTGAGGCCGGTGAAGGTCCACACTTCCGGCGTCGGCTTGGTGACTTCCTCGGTGAGATATTCCGCCGGCCGTTCCAGCGAGATGTCGCGCGTGACGAGTTCCCCCCACGGCCCGGAATAGACCGAGCGGGTCTTGTCCTTGGGATCCACCGCGAAGGTTTCCACCAGTTTGGGCCGGCTGACGGCCACCAGCCGGGACGTGATGAAAGCCGCGCCCGCGATCAAACACAGGCTGAAGATGATGATGCCCGCCAGGGTGAACTGAAAGGTGTTGCCCACCTGCCCCGCTTCTCGTTGGTTGCGTCTCGCCATATAAAGGGGTGAAACTAACATACTCCGGGGGACATTCAACCGATTTGTAACCGAAGAGTTACTCCATCACGGCCCCGCCCGCACAAATGGAAAGGCGGGGCGAACTTGCGTCCGCCCCGCCGCGACTGGATTCAAAGCTTACTTCACCAGCTCTTCCGCGATCTGCACTGCGTTGAGTGCCGCGCCCTTGAGCAACTGGTCGCCGCTGACCCAGAAGCACAGGCCGTTGTCCAACGCGCAATCGAGGCGCAGGCGGCCGACTTCGCAGTTGTATTTCTCGGAAGTGTGCAGCGGCATCGGATACTTCTTATTCTCCGGCTCGTCCACGACGTCAAGGCCCGGCGCTTTCTTCAAGACGGCCCGCGCGGCCTCGATGGACACCGGCTTCTCAAACTCCGCGCTCACGGCGATGGAATGTGAACGATACACCGGCACGCGCACGCAGGTCACGCTCGCGCGGAACGCGTCATGGTGCATAATCTTGCGACCTTCGTTTTCCATCTTCATTTCCTCCTTCGTGTAGCCGCTCGGCAAAAACGAATCCACATGCGGAATCACGTTGAACGCGATCTGGTGCGGATAAACCTCCTTCGTCACCGGCTGCTTGTTGACGATCTGTTCCACCTGGCGTTCGAGTTCTTCCAACGCCTTCGCGCCGGTGCCGCTCACGGCCTGATAGCTTGACGCAAAAATGCGCTTCACGCCGAACGCCTGATGCAGCGGATACAACGCCATGAGCGTGATGGCCGTCGTGCAATTCGGATTGGCGATGATGCCTTTGTGCAGCTTCACGTCGGCGGCGTTGATCTCCGGCACGACCAGCGGCACGTTCGGGTCCTGGCGGAACGCGCTGGAATTGTCCACCACCACGCAGCCGGCCTTGGCCGCGATGGGCGCAAACTCCTTCGAGATGCCACCGCCGGCGCTGAACAGCGCGATGTCAATGCCGGCAAACGAATCCTTCGTCAGTTCGGTCACGGCGATGTCCTGGCCGCGAAACTTCAATTTCTTGCCGACGGAACGGGCGGACGCGAGCAAGGTGAGCTTGCCCACCGGAAAATTTCTCTTTTCCAGGGTCTTGATCATTTCGATGCCGACGGCACCGGTGGCACCGACAACGGCGACGTGAGGATTGCGGTTCATAAAAGGCCGGACAATCTAGCAGAAAACCCGTCAGCGTCAATCGCCCGAAACTTGTCCCGACCAAAAAACTTTTGCTTTGCGATTGACCGGCACGGCGGGTTCTGTCGAAATGATAGAACATAGTAATTTTGTTTCAATGCCGAGAACTTCAGTCAGAAATGGGAATGGCGCGCCGCGCACCGGCGCGAACAAATACGACGCGCACCACAAGGTTTTGTCGCAAACCTACGGCGCATTCGCGGATCTGCGCCGCGAATTGTCCGACTCCAAAACCACCGTCAACGAGCGCGAAGACCTCCTGAAAGTTTTCGCGTCCTGCCCGGACTCGCAGCGCGCGTGGCTGGCGCTGGAGGATTATTTCGAGAAGCTTTCGCTCTCGCGCCGCGATTTTCCCGCGACCGACTGGTGGCCGAAAATGCTCGCCGCGCAGGGCAAGACGCGGTTGGAGGAACTGGCGTTTTTGTTTTTGCGCGCCAAGCGTTCCGTGCCGCCGGAACTGCAGCCGCACGCCAGCCCGGAGCGGTTCGCCCGCGCCGAGGAGGCCGAGCAGGAACAGCGGCTTGTCAGCGAACTGGAAAACTGGCTCGCGCCGTCCGCACCGCTGCACCTCGACACGCCGCGCGCCACGTTGCGGGTCGTCGGCAAACCGCAGCCGGACGAGGCCGACCCGTCGCGTCACCGGCTGCGCCTGCAATTTCTGCTGCTGCGTCCGCGCACCGGCGAGAAGGCGCGTTCGCTGCACGACCTGGTGGACCTCGTCGTCCGCGCCGCGCATGAGCAGGAATTGTTCACGCCGTGGGACTGGGAATTCATCCAGTGGATTTACGAGACGCACCGCGAGCGCGCCAGCCACGAGACTTCGCTGCTGCTGACGGACGCCGAGCTTTTGCAATGGCTCGCGCGCTGGGGCAACACCGGCCGGCTCGAACTCGCCGGCAACGGCCAGCCGATTCATTTTCACGGCGAAGTCATTTCGCTCACGCCGCAACTCGAAAATGGCGATCAGGAACTTTCCTTCACGCACCGCCTCGCATTACCAAGCGGAATTTCCCACGCCATCGCCGAGACCAAGTTCTTCAACCGCCAGTCGCCCATCGCGCTCATCGGCAACACGTTTTTCCTGCTGCGCAACGCGCCGCCGAACGGCGTGCTGAAATATCTCACGCAAAAACCGTCCGTGCCGGTGCGCAAGTTGAGCCACCGGTTGCTGCTGCATCTGCGCAAGACGCAGACCAATCACGGCGTGGACTGGGACCAGCTCTGCGTCGCGCATCCGGCGACGCCGCAGTTTGTTTTTGAATTGCACGAGGACACGGTGCAGTTGCGGCTCATGGCGAAAAGCCTGCGCGACAAGAGCACCTGGGTCTGGAGCAGCCACGAATGGACACCACACGGACGCGTCATCAAACCCGGCGACAAGCCGGAAATTCTCGACGACCCGCGCCTCGATCCGGCGGTGCAATGGCTGCGCAAGCTCGACTGGTTCATGCAGGAGCCGGGCCTGTGGATCGGCGACGCGAATGAAAATTTCCTCGGCGCGCTCGCCGACGCGTGGGGCACGAAGCCGACGGAGGCGGAATTTCTCGGCAACCCAGCGTTCCATCATCTTTTCCTCAAGCCGCGCCAGTTGAAACCGCGCCTCGTCGTGAAGGGCAGCGGCATTGACTGGCTCGCCGTCAGTGCCGAGTGGGAGGCCGAGGGCATGAAACTTTCCAAGGCCGACCTCGAACGCCTTGCTGCCGCGACGAGCCGCTTTGTGAAATTGCCGAACGCCGGCTGGGTGGAACTCGACACCGCCGCCGTGCAGGGCGCGCATGAGGCCATGGCCGACATGGGCGTGGACGGCCTCATCGCCGTGCCGCAAAAGGTCGGCATGGAGCACGTCGCGCATCTGGATGAAAACGAACTGACGCGGTTCGCCGATTCGCCGGAGGCCAAGGCGTTGCGCGAGCGTGTGCGGGAATTCAGGGGCGTCCCGTCCGTCGAACTGCCCAAAGGTTTGCAGGCCGAGATGCGGCCGTATCAAAAGGACGGCTTCGATTTCCTCTGCCACCTCACGCAAATCAGGCTGGGGGGCATCCTCGCCGACGACATGGGCCTCGGCAAAACGCTGCAAACGCTAGCCTGGCTCCTCTGGCTCCGCGAGCAGCACCAAACAGCAGGCATCACGGATCACGCATCACGCATCACGCATCATGCTGTGCCCCCCATTCTCGTCGTCTGTCCCAAGAGCGTCATGGATAACTGGCACGCCGAGGCGGCGCAATTCACCCCCGGCCTACGCGTCAAACTTTGGCCGTCCGGCAAGTTGGACGCCTTGGGGGACCACCTTGGCGAGGCGGATTTGCACGTGCTGAATTACGCCCAACTGCGCTTGCTCGGCGAGAGCCTGGCCCCGGTACGCTGGCTGGCGGTGATTCTCGACGAAGGCCAGTACATCAAGAATCCGAATTCGCAGACTGCGCAAGTCGCGCGCGCTTTGCAGACCGGGCATCGGCTGGTGCTCACCGGCACGCCCATCGAGAATCGGCTGCTGGATTTGTGGAGCCTCATGACCTTTGCCATGCCCGGCGTGCTCGGCAGCCGCGCGCATTTCGCCCGGCTTTATGACGCCAAAGACGACCCCTTCGGCCGCCGGCGCTTGTCCGCCCGGGTACGACCTTTTCTCCTACGCCGCACCAAGTCGCAGGTGGCCAAAGACCTGCCCGACCGCATCGAGGAAGACCTGCTTTGCGAAATCGAAGGGGAGCAAAAGACGCTCTATCGCGCCGAGCTCAAGCGGGCGCAACAGTTGCTGCTGGCAATCAAGACCCAGAAGGAATTGGCCGAGCAACAATTCCACTTTCTGGTCTCGTTGCTGCGGCTGCGCCAGATTTGCTGCCATCCCCGGCTGTTGAAGTCCAACTCAGCCGCCCCCAGCGCCAAGACCGAGGCCCTCCTCGAGCAACTCGAACCGCTGATGGAAGAAGGCAATAAGGTGCTGGTCTTCTCGCAATTCGTGGAAATGCTTAACCTCCTCCGCCCGGTGCTGGAGGCGCGGAAATGGCCGGTCTTTTACCTGGCTGGCCAGACGGAGAACCGCGGTGAGCTGGTCCGCCAATTCCAGTCTGCCGAAGGCCCGGCCATCTTTCTCATCTCCCTCAAAGCCGGCGGTTTCGGCCTGAACCTCACCGCCGCCAGCTATGTCGTGCTCTTCGATCCGTGGTGGAACCCCGCCGTCGAAAACCAGGCCATCGACCGCACCCACCGTATCGGCCAGGTCAACAAAGTCATCGCCTACCGCCTCCTCATCAAAGACAGCATCGAAGAGAAGATCCGCGTCTTGCAGCGGCAAAAAAAGGCGCTGGCTGAAGATGTGCTGGGCGAAGAACGCTTCGCCCAAAGCCTCACGCTTCAGGACCTGCGCTTCCTCTTTGCCGATTAGCGGTGACCGGCCTCTCGTCCGCCATCCGGCGCCCCAAGCGTGGACACCTCCTTCATTTCACCCTCTATAGGTGGACAGAATCTGTCACTTGAACCAGTTCCTCCGTATTTGCAGTGAGTTATGCCTATTTTGAAGCTACCTTGAGGGCAGAGACTTGCGCAAACCCGCCACGGGCCCTTGGGCCGCGCCTTCGGCCTCCAAGTGCTCGAATTGCGGATGGGCGAAAATGGGCGATTGCACACCCGCCGCGCCTTTCTCGCCGTCGAAGTCTCTCAGAGCTCCGGCCATGCCGGCGACCGCGCGGTTCATCTCCTCTACGTTTTGGCGCAGCGCCGCTTCGTTCCGGCCAGGCCAATACTCGCCGTCGTCGGAGATCTCCACGCGGCACCCCAGCCGGCGGGCGGCATCCAACAAGCCGAGCACGGCCAAGTGACACCGGCGGAAATGCGTCCAGCCGTGCAGGCTGGAGTACTGGGTCTTGCAGAAACCTTCCCACCGCCAGCCATGCAGACCCGTCCGCTTCCGGCGGCCATCCACCAGCATCGTCAACGGATACCGGCACAGCCCCAGCCAGAGCGCCTCGCAGTCTTCGCCCACCTCCACAGCCACAACGAATCCTTCCAATGGCGCCAACTCCACCTCCGCCCTCGGCGTGTGCCAACCCTCCAGCGTGATGAATCGCCATATCCGCCCCCGCCGCAGCCTCGAATCATCCTGGCGCAGTGGGAACACCTCGTCCACGCGTCCGGCGGACCGGTAACGGAGCGCCCGCCGGCGCAGTTGCCTGATGATTTCTTTCGCCCCCGCCTTATCGGTTCCGGGCGGCGCTTCCAAGTTGAACCCGATGCTCAGACCCATAGAGTGGTTAAGCCCGTTTCAATCTGAACGCCATCGGCGCTGGTGTCAAGGGACCGGCCGGCATGTGTCTTCAGAACAGCCTGCACCATTGCCCGCCAAGGCGCCAGAGGGCTGGCGCACTCAAAGACGCTAGCGCGGCCCCCCAAGCGCCCGATGGCGCGGAGCGTCTTGGACTGCGGTAGTCCCCTACCGCTTTCCGGCTCTGCGCACGCTTCCTTACAGCATTTCGTCGGCGTGTTTCTCGCGCGTAGTCCGGGGACGCCTGGTCTTGGCCGCGCTGGCCTCGGCTGCCGCCCGCTCCAAGTTCAGCGCCAGCAAACGCTCCAGGATCTGCTCGTCGCTCAGGTCCGCCGGCCACCCGTAAGCGGCGGCGACCGCGGCATCGAGCTTCTTGTGCGCGACGTCAAGCCAGGTCGGGCGCTCGTTGTAAAGTTTAGTCAACGTGCGCTGCTTGAGCTTGGCCGCGCAATCCGGGTCACGCGGTTCGAACCTGGGGTACTTGACCGTGCCGACAAGTAAGGGGGCGGGATCCGGCGCGCTGGGCACAACTTCGACCTCGTGGATGGAGGACATATCGACGTAGCGGGACCAGGGGCCATCAACGGAACCGGGAAATTCCAGGATACGTTCCACCGTCCATTCCGGCGGGTTTAGCCAGCCCTCGCGCAGGTCGTTCAACTCCTTTGCGGCGGCGGCAATGGCATCGCGAGGCGCACCCAGCGTCTTGGGCGAACTTCCGTAAGGCTGCGGCTCCTCTTTCCCCATGAAATAGTTCTTCGCCGCGAGGTTCTCGGCGTAAAAGAGGGTGTTACGAAAGTTTTT
>PLYV01000096.1 GCA_003151855.1 Limisphaerales bacterium
GGCCAGTCGCGCAAATTCGCGGCGGTCACCGGTTCACTTTTCGCTGTAGTAGTCGCCATATTCAACAATGATTGTGCTTTTGCCGTCCGTGCGTTCCAACGCTTTTTGGTAGGCGGGGAAAATGTGTTCCGGCTCGTCGAGCCGGATGACCTCGATGTTTTTGCACATCAGCCGGAACGCGTCCGTGAAATCGCCGACGTGCTGAAATTGCGGATGCAGCGGGCGCTCCGAGCCGATGCCGGTGCGGATGATGACCTTCGGCTGGTAGCCGCCATTCGACATCGCCGGCAACTTGTCGAGGTGGCTGACGATCTGGCTCACGGCGCAGAGCAGAAAATTCCAGCGCGGATAAATGCTGACGGGCACGACGCCCGTGAGCGCAAGGCCGGTGGACATGCCCATTTGCAAATCTTCCGTCACGGGCATCTCCAAAAGTTTTGCGCGATCCACGTTTTTCAACGTGTTCGTCATCGCCGTGCCCGCGCAGGCAACGGCCTGGCCGAGGAACATCGTGCGCGGATCGCGCGCGAGGAATTCCATCGAGCGGGAAAGTTCGTCAAAATACTTCATGCGAAAATAAAATTAGAATTGAACGCGTTGACCAGCGCCGGCGTGCGGATACTTGGTTTCGTATTTGTAGAATGTGACGAGCGGATGGCTGTTGTTCTCGTAAGTGAGGACTTTTTGCGCCCATGCTTCGCGCGTGTCGGTGCAGACCGATTTGCCGTTGTCTTCGACAATGAAACGGATTGGCAGCTTGTGGTTGTAGGAATACTTCACGCTCTCGTGGAAAATTCCCGTCTCACTCGTCATCTCGCCGGCGAAGCAATGCACCATGCCTTTTTCGCCGCGCCGTTTGAGGCCCATCGCCGCGCCGACGGCGATGGGAATGATGCCGCCGACGATGGCTGAGGAAACAACGCGCTGTTTCGGAAAGCAAAGCGAGATGGAATGGCCTGCGAGAATTTCCGCCTTCAATTCCGCGCGCGGCACGCCCTTGAGCAGGCATTGGTAATGGCTGCGCCACGAGCAAAACACCCAGTCCTCCGGTTTCACATCGCGAAAAAGCTCAATCATCTTGTCCTCATTGCCGTAATAAAGATGAATAGGCGCGCGGATTTTTGCCGCATTGAACAAATCCGCAATCTCCGTCTCAAAGGCGATCAAATCTTGGGCGATCATGGAGCAGACAGCTTGCCGCACCAATGGAACAGGGTCAAGTTTTGACGCGGGGAAAGCGGGTTGTTTGCAATGGAACGCCGGGCACCGTCTCGTCTCGTTCCGTTGGGGTTCAAGCTTCAGCTTGCTCGGGAACACGCTAAAGCGTGAACGCCAACTTGCCGAGACGGTGCTCGGCGCTCCACAATTACGAAGCGCCCGGCGCGTTCGCGTCCAATTCGCGGAAGGCTTCAATCTGCTGTTTGTCACGCGCCTTGTCGTGCGCGGAATAATCTTCTTCCAACTCGTGAAAAATCACCTGGCTGCCGCCGAATTCAAACTTGAACGGCACATGAATCAGCCGGTTCAACTGCTTTTTGATTTTCGCGTGCTTGGCCGGCGGTGCAAAGACCAGCAGGAATCCGCCGCCGCCGGCGCCGAGCAGTTTTCCCCCAAGCGCACCGGCGGCGCGAGCCGCGTCGTAGGCCGCGTCCACCTGCTCGTTGGAAATCTTGTCGCTCAATGCCCGTTTTGCCTGCCACGCCTCATGCAGCAACTCGCCGAACGGCGCGAGATCGCTGGTGCCATTCAGGATGTCGCAGCCTTTGTCCACACAGCCGCGCATCTGGTTCAGCAAGGCGGAGCGTTCAGTGATGCTCGGCACAAAGCTGGTCGCCACGCTGGCCGCCGTGCGTTTGATGCCGGTGTAAAACAGCATCAGATGCGAGGTCAATTCGTCCATCCGCTCGTGCGGCAACGTCATTGGCTGCACGGAAAATTCACCGTTCTGCAAAAAGCTGATGCGGTTCAAGCCGCCATAAGCCGCACAAACTTGATCCTGCGAGCCGACCATTTCCTTCAACATCTCTTGTTCGATGTGGATGCTCTCCGCCGCGAGTTGTTTTTTGCCAACTGCTCGTCCCTGTAAGGCGTAAAGCGCATTCAGCAGTCCGACGGTGAAGGCCGAACTCGAACCCATGCCGCTACGTCCGGGCAAATCGCCGTCGTGATGGATTTCCACGCCGCGGGTCGTTTTCAGAAAACGCAGCGTCTCGCGCGCCGACGGATGCTGGATTTCTTCCGGCTTCTGGCAGTTCTCGATTTTGGAATAGACAACGCGGATGCGATGCTCGAAAAACGGCGGCAGATAGCGGCACGTCAGGTAGCAATACTTGTTGATGGTCGCCGCCAGCACCGCGCCGCCGTGCTGGCGATACCAGCCGGGATAATCCGTGCCGCCGCCAAAAAACGAGATGCGAAATGGGGTTCTGCTGATGATCATAGCTGCGACTTCAAAATGTGTTGCAGCGAAAGCTAACGGCTGCGAATTATCGCCACAAGCCGTTAAATCTTCAATTTGCCGTGCGCCACCGCCGCCATGAGCACCGCCCAGTTGCCCGCGCTGCCAAAATCCGGCTCCGCCAGCAGCGCTTTCAATCCCCCCGGATAAACCACGCAGTTCATGCCCGCCTCCAGTTCCGCGTCCGGCGCGCGCCTGGCATCGCCGGCGAAATAGCACCACAGCCGGTTCGTGAACCGTGCCGGTGAATATGGCAGGCAGGCGAGCAGTTCAAAATTTTCCGCGATGTGGCCGGTCTCCTCCACCAGTTCCTTGCGCGCCGCCTGTTCGGGCGTCTCGCCCTGCTCGATGTGGCCCGCCGGCAGTTCCAGCGTCATCCTTTGGACCGCGTGGCGGAACTGTCGCACCAGCAGGATTTCCTTTTTTTCTGTCACTGCGAGGATGGTGACGAAGTCCGGTGCCTGGATGGAATAGTTCGGGTGTTTTCCGCCGCTGGGCGATTCCATCAACTGAAACCACGGCGTGGCAAAAATGGTTTTGCGTTCGGGGGAATTATCACTCATGTGATTCATTCCGCGAAGTGCGCGCGGTTTTGCCGGATGAAATTTTCCGCCTGCGGCAGCGATTCAGGCGTGCCGATGTCGAGGAACGGCGCGGCGCTCAAAACGGTTTTCAGCCGCGCGCCGCTGCGGATGAGCGCGGGAAAAACATCCAGCTCAAAACTCAACGGCATCTTGGTGGGAAATTTTTTCAGCGCGGCATCACGGAACAAATAGACGCCGGCGTTGATGTTGCCCGCGCCGGGTTTCTTTTCGTTGAAGCCGGTCAAATCGCCGTTAGTATTTGCCGAAATTGTGCCGAAGCGCGCGGCATCAGCCATCGGCACGCCGAGAATGGCACCTTCGGTTTCTGGCTGATCAAGCGAGGTGAACAATCTTTCCAGCGGCGAGACGACGAGCGAATCGCCGTTCAGCACCAGCCACGCGGCGGGTTTTTCCTGGGCGCTGCCGGCGGCATTGAGAAATCCGCCCGCCGTGCCGAGTGGCGAGGTTTCGGGAATGCAGGTGACGCGGACATTTTTCACGGGCTGCGGCGCGAAATGTTTTTCCACCGTTTCTGCGAGATGACCGGTGGAAAGAATCACATTGCGAATGCCCTGCGCCGCGAGATAGCGCACGACCCATTCGACAAACGGCTTGCCGTTCACGGGTGCCATCGGCTTGGGCAAATCGCCGAGCAGATGCTTGATGCGCGTGCCAAAGCCGCCGGCAAGGACGACAGCGGTGATTTGTTCGGGCGCGACGCTCACAAAATTCTTAACCACGGATTAACACGGATGGACACGGATTAAAAACCAGAGACGGATTCAGAATGGTTTATCCGTGTTTATCTGTGTCCATCTGTATTCAAGTTGTCAAAGCCCGCATAAACAAAGGGTTTCTTGATGCGATGGACGGCCACTGTCAGTGAAATTGTCAGTTTTGTGTCGCGTAAATCACTATTCGCCACAATCCGGCTGTAATCACTGAAACTCGCCCACTACACCGTAACGGTGTCGCGCCGAAATGTTGCATGATTCAGACCATGCACATGAAAACGAAACTCACACTGTTCCGGCGCGGCGGGGTCTATTATTCCCAAGATTCGGCCACCGGCCAGCAAAAAAGCCTGCGCACCCGCGAAGAGGCCACGGCGCGGAAACTGATCGAAGCCACCAACGAAGCTCACCGTCACCCCGTCCTCAACCTGCAACTGGCCCGTGCCTATCTCACGGCCAGCGACCCCGCCTCCGTGGAACGCACCTGGCAGACCGTCATGGAACAGTTGCGGTGCCGGGGCAAGGACAGCAGCCGCGAGCGATACGCCGACGTATTCAAATCGGACGCCTTTGACGGGCTGCGGAACAAACGCTTGATAGAAACTACCGCCGACGATTTCTTGGCCGTTTTCCAAGACGACAGGGTTTCCATCGTCTGTTTTTTGAAGCGACTCCACAACTTCGCCTTGAGCCTGGGCTGGATTGCCGTCCCGCTGGTCGCGCCGTATCTTTGGCCGAAATACCATCCCAAAGACCGGCGCGGCATCATGCTGGACGAGCACCAAAGCCTCTTGGCGAAGGAGAAAAAGGCGGAATGGAAATTATACCTGGAACTGCTTTGGGAAACGGGCGCGGCCCAAAGCGACGCCGCGAACATGAAGGCCGAGGACATTGACTGGCCGACGCGGACGATCACCTATTTCCGGCAGAAAACCGGCTCAATGGCGCAGTTCACGATCAGCAAGAAGCTGGAAATCGTCTTGAACCATCTGCCGACCACCGGCCCGCTATTCCCGAACCTGTCCACCTGGTCAGAAAACGACCGGGCCGGCCGGTTTCGCCGCCGTTGCAAAAGAGCCGGTGTCTCCGGCGTGTCGTTGCATTGCTACCGCTACGCGTGGGCCGAACGCGCAAAAACGGTGGGAATGCCGGAGCGCTTCGCACAGGCCGCGCTGGGACACAACAGCAAGGCGATTCACCGTGCCTATGCCAAGAAGGCGCTCATCATCGCGCCATCGCTGGAGGACTACGAAAACAAGGCCAAACCGTTGCCGCCAACCGTGACGGCTTGAGGTTCCGCCAAAACTAGAAAGCGTTTGAGTCGGAAGACTCAAACGCTTTTGTGTTCCCGCCACCGCGCCGGTCAATTCCTCGAATTAGCCGGCAAAGAATTTTCGATCTCCGCAACTTGATACCGCGCGTTTTTCTTGGCCCAATGGGTGTAAATGGTGGTGCTGATACGCACCAGCCAGTTGCGATCCTTGGTGGCTTCCAAAATATCCGCCGTGGCGAAATACTTGATGCCATTGGCCGGCGGATTGCCCAGCGGCTTGATCAATTTCGCGGCGACGAGCGCCGGAATGTCATGCGGCTGGCAGTTGATGACCCAGGCGGCTTGCTCGGCGGTAAGCCGCGCCGGCAACTGACCCAGCAACCGCAAAAACTGATGCTGGTCCGTCTTCATGCGCCACCCGCCTTTCCAGAAATGTCCGGCGGTGCTGTCGGCGTTGGCAACACAGCCGCTTCGGCCGCATCCACCAACCCGCGCAACTGGCCGTGACGATGGGCGAAGAACCACAGGCCGACTGTCGCAGCCACGCCACCCAAAATCAGAAGTTCATTCCCCACGACCAGCGACGGCAAAATCATCAGCGCAATGCCGCCGGCAATAATCGCCGCGCTCGTCGTCACGCTGCCGATGATGGCTTGTAGCGGCGGATAAAACATGGCGGCCAGTCCAAACAAAAACACGGCCACGCCAACCCACACGATGCCTTTGAGGCTCGCCAGCTTCGCGCCAATTTCGCGTGCCGTGTCTTTTTGTGCCGCGCCAAGTTCTGTTTTGGCGCGCGTCTCTTCATGCTCGACGACCGGCATCGGCGCGCTCACGACGACGGCTTGCATATTCGTCACCATCGCGCCAGCTTCGTTGGCCGTCACTCGCGACTCCACCAGCCGCGAACCCGCCGGCACGGTGTAAGATTTCGTGCGAACCGTTTCTTGATCTTGGCGCGACACTTGCGCCGGGTTGTCGCCTTGCGCGATGCTCTGGCTGATGTGTCCGGTGGTGGTGGCCTTGCCGCCCTTGAGCGGGGCCATGGTGCAGCCAGCCGAGAGCAGCATGGCACTGATTGCAAACGTGAGTGTGAGGCAGGTGTTTTTCATAAATTCCTTTCGTGGGTTTTGTGGTTTACGACCGCTCCTGAAAGCGGCGCAGTTGAAAGCTGCATTCCTGCAATGCCGACGTGTTCCGGTCGAGGCAGACGGCGAGCTTCATGGCCGTTTCGTTTTGGGCCGCGATGATTTCCGCCAGCGCGGCGTGATGTTCGTTCCGCAGTTCCTTGTGGTCGGCAATCACGGCCTGCAACTGCCGCACCAGCCAGTAAATCACCAGCCCGCAGAGCAGCAGCAACAGGCAGAACGCCGCCAGAAACAGCCAGCGGTCGTTCATGCCCGCCGCGTGATCCACCGCGTTGAGAAATTCAGTCGGATTCATGTTCGTATTCATTTTTGTTTAGGCGCGAACCAGCCGCACCGCGCCGCTGTGGGCGCTGATTTGCGAGCCGTATTTCGCCAGCATCACTTGCGCGACTTGCGACAGCACCGCGCGCCGGTCGGTCTTGTCGTAACCGGTTTGAACGCCGCCGGCGTTGTAATACTTCAACCCTTCGCCCGGCGGCGCGACCGTCCGGTCAGCAATCAAAAGCTCGCGGGCCATTTCGCACGTCGCCTGGACGACGGCTTTCGGCACGCTGTCAAAGCGGACAAAATCCGACGGAATCGGCAGCAGCACTTGCAGCGGGACATGGATGGCATCCGGTTCGGGACACCGCGCACGCGGCCATTGCAGCCCTTGCACGGCGTTCGTGCGCGTGCCGTTGAATTGAAATTCCGCGTCAACCAGCCGCGACGCCATCACCAGTGCCACAGCCTTTTGATCGTCGCTCGCCGCCGTCCACGCCGTTGCATACAGATGCCCGTCGTGGTAGGCGTTCCCATCGGCCACGTCCGCGTAGCTGTTGGCATCCACCTTGCCGGTGCCGTCTTCCTTGATGAGCGTGAGCGCCATAAAATTTACAAGCCGTCCGAATAAACCGCGTTCGAGTAAGGCAACACATCCACGCCGTTGGCATCGCAAATGCAAATACGAAACCAGCCCGGATCACCGCTGCAATCGCGGCTGCCCGATGCCAAGTCCCAACCGTCATAGGCGTCACTGGGCCACGTCACGCCATCGGCGGACTTGTAGATGTTGATTTGGCCATAGGCGCTGGTGAAATTCAGCGTCCAGGTCAAATGACCGTGGCCATCCGAAACGAGCAGGATGGCCGGGGCCGACAGAGCAAACTGAATTACGTTGCTGAACGGCGCAATGGCGCGGCCGTCTTCGGCTTCAAAACAAATCCGGTAATATCCGGGGTTCTCGCCGGACAAATCCCACGACGTGGCACCGAACGCCTTGTCGCCGTCCACATACTCACCGAAATTTCCGGCGTCGCTGCGCTGGATGGCGATGGCAATCCCTTGATCAGGCCCGACCTGGACGATGTTGATGACCGAACCGACCAACGTAATCGTCAGGCTCGGCGCAGAGCCAATAGCCGCGCGCAACCGGCGACGCTTTTGCTCCTCCAGCGCCAGCCATGTGCGGCGTTGGCCGGCGGTCATCGGCGGGTTAATACGATTCATCTTGGGGAGCGGGTTTTGCATCGGTGGCTTTCGGTTTTTCCGATGGCCCGTCCGGCCCGGACTCCGGCGCAGGCGCGACCGGCGGAGATTCAACCAGTGGCTTTGCGGCCACTGGTTGAACCGGCTCGGCAGCAACAGGCGGCATGTCAGCCACAATGAGCGGACGCCGCTTGCGCCGAATGATTGGATAGAGTTTGTCCATAGTTGACAGGTGAGGCTTAAGAAGCGTTGGCTGCAAACGGAATGGCT
>PLYV01000260.1 GCA_003151855.1 Limisphaerales bacterium
GAGTTCAAAGGCACCGGCAACATGGAGTTGATTTTGGATCGCAAGCTCTCCGACCGCCGTTTGTATCCCGCGCTGGACATTCCGAAGTCCGGCACGCGCAAGGAAGAAAAACTTTTCCCGGCGAAAAATCTCGAGGCCATCCGCAAGCTGCGCCGCACGATGGTGGACTTGAACCCCATCGAGGCGATGGAAACGCTCACGGCGGCCCTGAAGAAATTCAAGACCAACGACGAGTTCCTCGCGAAGATGGCGGTCGGTTCGTAATGCATTGAACCGTTGAATCGTTAAATCGAAACCGATGCAACGAAACAACGATTCAGCGAAAGGCGCCTCGCCGCAGTCGCGTCCGCCGCTGGAGCGGATGCTGCGGATTCACCAGTTGATTCAAGCGGCTGGTTTTCCCAACGCCACCGCGCTGGCCCGCGAACTGGAGGTCAACACCAAGACCATCCACCGCGACCTGGAGTTCATGCGCGACCGGCTGAATTTGCCGGTGGAGTTCGACCGTCACCGCAACGGTTTTCGCTACACCGCCGAGGTCAGCGCGTTTCCCACGATGCAGATTACCGAGGGCGAAATCTTCGCGCTCGTCGTCGCCGAAAAAGCCTTGCAGCAATATCGCGGCACCAGTTTCGAGAAACCGCTCCTCTCCGCCATCAAGAAAATGGAGCAGGCGCTGCCGGACACCATTTCGTTGAGCCTCGCCGACGTGGAGCGTTCCATTTCCTTCCGCACCCGCGCCGAGCCGGTTTTGAACTTGGAAATTTTTGACGTGCTCGCCAAGTCCGTCGCGCAGCGGCAGCAGCTCGAACTGCATTACCGCAAGCCCGGCCACGCCGCCGAGGCGCGCACCGTTGACCCGTATCATCTGGCGAATATCAACGGCGAATGGTTTTTGTTCGCCTTCGATCACGCCCGCAAAGACCTGCGCACATTTGTGCCGGCGCGCATGGTGTCGGCCCGCCCGACTGGAAAGATTTTCGAGCGACCGCAAAAATTTTCGCTGGAAAACCGGCTGCGCGACAGCTTCGGCGTCCACGCCGGCGAGGGAAAATTTGAAGTCGTCATCTGCTTCGCGCCGCGTGCCGCCGACTACATTCGCGAAAAAAAATGGCATCCGTCGCAGACGCTGCGCGACCTGAAGGATGGCGGCGCGGAACTGCGGATGACCCTTTCCAGCCTGGCGGAAGTTGAGCGCTGGGTCTTGAGCTGGGCCGGCGAGGCAAAGGTTTTGCAGCCGAAGGAGCTGGCCGCGTCGGTCAGTGCTGCTGCCAAAAGAATCTTGCAAAATGGCGGTTGAAGACTTTACTGGAGCCGTTGCATGAAAATGTTTTTTGCCCTTGCCCTGCTGCTGGCCGCGCTGGAATTGCGCGCCCAAAGCTATTCGGTGGACTGGCATAAAATCACCGGCGGCGGCGGTGCGAGCAGCAATGGAAGTTTTTCCGTCACCGGCACCATCGGTCAGCCGGACGCCGGCGGCGCGTTGAGCGGCGGAAATTATTCCGTGACCGGCGGTTTTTGGAGTTTGATTTCCGTGGTGCAGACGCCGGGCGCGCCGACATTGTTCATGAGCCACAGCGGCAGCACGGTAACGGTGTTTTGGCAAAATGTCGCCGGTTGGAATTTGCAGCAGAATGGCGACCTGGCCATCACCAATGGCTGGTCAGCCACCACCGGCATCGTTACGAACAGTGGAACGAATTACCTCAATCTTACCAGCCCGACCGGCAACCTGTTCTTCCGGTTGAAAAATCCATAACCTCATTTACGGGTGGCGATACGATTTACGAGACAATCGTTTTGCCGGCGCACTCGTAAATCAGAGAAACTTCCCCGGATTCAAAATGCCGTGCGGGTCGAGCGCTTTTTTCACAACGCGATGAAGCTCGCGTGAGTTTTCCGAAACCGCCTGCGGCCACCAGCGTTTCTTGGCCAAGCCGATGCCATGTTCGCCAGTGATGCTGCCGCCCTGCGCGATCACCCAGCGGAACAATTCATCCAGGCATTTTTCCGAACGCGCTTTTGCGCCGGGCAAATTGTAGTCCACCATCACGTTGGTGTGGATGTTGCCGTCGCCGGCGTGGCCGAAACACGCCAGTTGCAAGCTGTGCTTCTTTTGCAGTGCGACGGCGAATTTGAATAACGGCTCCAATTTTCCGCGCGGCACCACGATGTCCTCGTTCAACTTCGTCAGGCCGGTGTCGCGTAGCGCGTAGGAAAATTCGCGGCGGATCTGCCAGACGGCTTCGCATTCCTCCGCGCCAAAACCACGTTCGACAAACAACGGTTTTTGTTTGCGGATGATTTTTTCCACGCTGGAAATTTCTCCACGCACGGATTTTTCCTGTCCGTCCAATTCGACGATGAGATGCGCCTTGCAGCCGAGGAGTCGGGGACTCTTCGTTCTTTTTGCCGCCGCTGCCAGAGTAAACTCATCCGCCAGTTCTGCCGCGCACGGCAGAAAACCGGCGGTGAAAATGGACTGCAATGCGCGCACCGCTGAATTCATTGAGCCAAATCCCACGGCCAGGTTGGCGCGGAATGGCGGCAGCGGAATCAGTTTCAACGTCGCCTCGGTGATGACGCCGAGCAAACCTTCCGAGCCGACGAACAGCCGGTGCAGGTCGAAGCCGGTCTTGTTTTTGTG
>PLYV01000100.1 GCA_003151855.1 Limisphaerales bacterium
ACAAAGTAAGGCGTCCAGCCGCAACCACGGAAAAACTGTTCCAACTCATCCGGCTCAATGCGCGCTAAAACAGTCGGGTTGGAAATTTTGTAACCGTTGAGATGCAATATCGGCAGCACCGCGCCGTCAGTAATCGGATCGAGGAATTTATCGGACTGCCACGCCGTCGCCAGCGGGCCGGTTTCCGCTTCACCGTCGCCGACGACGCAGGCGACAATCAAATCGGGATTATCGAACGCCGCACCGAAAGCGTGCGACAACGAATAACCCAGTTCGCCGCCTTCGTGAATCGAACCCGGCGTCGTCGGTGCGACGTGGCTGGAAATCCCGCCGGGAAATGAAAATTGTGTGAACAACTTTTTCAGACCGGCTTCGTCCTGCGTGACGTTCGGATAAACCTCGCTCCAGGTGCCTTCGAGATAGACATTGCCCACAATCGCCGGGCCACCATGACCGGGGCCGGCGACGTAGAACATATCCAAGTCATACTTTTTGATGACCCTGTTCAAATGCACATAAATGAAATTCTGTCCCGGCGTCGTGCCCCAGTGTCCGACCACGAGCGGCTTCACGTCCGAGAGTTTCAGCGGTCGCTTGAGCAGTGGATTGTCGTAAAGATAAATCTGGCCAACCGACAAATAGTTGGCCGCGCGCCAGTAGGCGTCCATTTTGTGGAGCAATTCCGGCGTGAGCGTATTTGAATTTGTTTTCATGTATCGCAATTAAGTTACGGTCTGATCCTCCGAGCCGCAGAGGTTGCCGAACTGTTTCTTCACTATTCGGCGTCCGGACAGACGCGGGTTTGAGAAAGCGGTCACGCCGCGATCGGCGCGGATGCCAATGCTTAATTTGCGCTGGCGGGGACCGATTCGCTATGGGGTATAACCCCACCATGGATTATGGAACGCAGCGCCCTCCGGAAGTGAATCTGACCGAGAGGTCTATTTCGTCGCAGGGTCGGAATTCCATTTTCACGGGTCATACCGAGTCCAACGACGCGGCACCGAGAGCGCAATTACAGTTCTTCGTCCATGCGAATAACGCAAACCGTGCCCCGGTTTCCGCCCGTGGTAATCGTTCCTTCATTCTCCGCGTTATTATCCACAGCAGCCTCCAGATTTTTCCTCCGGCTTGGCATCGGCGGGCGTGGACAGAAACTTTTGCCGGCAGNNTGGTCACGGATTTCGATTCTTTCATGGTCATGTTTCTTTCTTGGTTAATGTTGTCACTGGTGTCACAGGCTTTTGATCCGGGGTTTTACGTTGTTCCGTTTTAGTCGAAACTTTTTCCTCCCGCTTTTCAGCACCCTGGCCTTTCTTTAATCTCAACAGGCGCGCGTTAATGGCCACAATCACCGTGCTCGCGGCCATCAGCACCGCGCCCAACGCGGGAGTGAGCAGCACGCCCCATGCGTATAGCGCTCCAGCCGCCAGCGGAATGGCCACGACATTGTAGCCGGTGGCCCAGACAAGGTTCTGAATCATCTTCCGATACGTGGCGCGAGAAAGCTGCACGATGGCCACGACATCCATTGGATTGCTGCGCACCAGAATTACGTCGGCGGTTTCCACCGCCACATCGGAGCCAGCGCCAATCGCGATGCCCACATCCGCCTGCGCCAGTGCCGGGGCATCGTTCACGCCGTCGCCAGTCATCGCGACCCGCTTGCCGCGCGACTGAACCTCTTTCACTTTGGCGGCTTTGTNNGCAGGACTTCGGCGAAGTATTCATCGAGTCCGATCTGGTCCGAAACCCATTTGGCCGTCGCTTTGTTATCGCCGGTCAGCATCATGCACTGGATATTCAGCGCCTTGAGGGCAGCGATGGCTTGCTTCGCCTCGGGTCTGACGATGTCGGCCAGGGCAATCGCTCCTTTCAACTGTCCATCCACCAAGACAAACACGACCGTCTTGCCTTGGGCTTGCAGTGGCTCGACGCGCTTGTCGGTAAGCGTAATGTTCTGTTCGTGCAAGAAGCCCGGGCTGACCACCTTAACCTCTTTGCCTTCGACCCTGCCTTCGGCACCCTTGCCCGGAATTCCTTTGAAGTTCTCGACAGGTAGTTTCTTCTCCGAAGCAGCGGCGATGGCCTTGGCGATAGGATGTTCGGAATTCGCGTCCACGGAAGCCGCGTAAGTGCGCAATGTTTCTTCATTGATGTCCTGTGAAAGCACCAGTGTGTCGGTCACGCCAAAGCGGCCTTCGGTCAGCGTGCCGGTCTTGTCGAAAATGACGGCTTGGAGTTTTCGTGCGCCCTCGAAAGCAACACGATTCCGAATGAGCAATCCGTTTTTCGCGGCCAGTGCCGTGGAGACGGCTACCACCAACGGCACGGCGAGACCCAAGGCATGTGGGCAGGCGATGACCATCACAGTCACGGCGCGTTCGATGGCAAATGCGAAATCCTTGCCCATGAAGGCCAGCCAAACAACGAGGGTAATCACGCCTCCTCCCAGCGCCACAATAGTGAGCCACAGCGCCGCCTTGTTGGCGAGGTCCTGGGTTTTCGATTTGCTTTCCTGAGCCTGTTTGACGAGGCCGATGACTTGCGACAGAAACGAATCCTTGCCAGTGCCCTTGACCTCAATGGTCAACGAACCTTCCCCGTTGATGGCTCCGCCGATGACTTTTCCACCAACTTGTTTTGGTGCCGGAGTTGATTCCCCAGTGAGCATCGCTTCATTGACCGAGCTCTCGCCCGCAACAATGACCCCGTCTGCAGGAATCTTCTCGCCGGGCTTGATCAGGACTTTATCATTCACCGCAAGTTCGCCGAGAGGCACGTCCTTCATGCTGCCGTCGGGCATGAGCTTATGCGCGTCGGAAGGCATGAGTTTGGCCAGTTCCTCCAAAGCGCGCGAAGCGCCCATCACAGACTTCATTTCAATCCAATGACCGAGCAACATGATGTCAATGAGGGAGGCCAACTCCCAAAAGAACATCTTGCCGGTCAGACCGAATACAACGGCACTGCTGTAAATATATGCCGTCGCGACGGCGACGGAGATGAGCGTCATCATCCCGGGTCGGCGCGATTTGAGTTCCTCGAAAAATCCTTTAAGGAAAGGCCAGCCGCCATACCAAAAGACTGCGGAAGAAAGGCCGAACAACACGTAGAGATCGCTTGGAAAATGGATGGCTTCCCGCAGTCCCACCAGCTTTTGGAGCATCGGTGAGAGGACGAGAATCGGCAGGGTCAGCACCAGCGAGATCCAAAACCGTTTCCGAAAATCCGCCGCCATGTGGGCATGATGGTCATGGTGGTTGTGTTGATCCGGATGGTCGGAGCCGCCGTGCGGCGTTTTGCCTTCGGCCTGCAACCAATTCTGCTCGGCACGTCCCTGCGGACGGCCTTCCTTCTCATAGATGGCGTATGCCTTCTTGGCCACCTCGTCATGCGCCGGCTTGGTTTCGGGCTTATCTTTGGTTGCGTGGTTGTGTTCTTTCATAGGGGGTCTCCGGTCATGTTTTTCTCCAATATCCAGAGCATGAATCAGGGTGTGCCGTGGTGATCGGGTTGGATCGGTTGCTCCGCCTTATCCGGAACGGCATTGGTCTCCGCTCCATGATGATGCGCGCCCGCGCCGTCCTGCGGCCGCATAGAGGCGCGTTCCTGCGCGGTCAATTCAGGCAGATGGCGGATGAAGGCGACGATTTTCCAGATTTCCTCGTCGGTGTGCGTGGGACCGAACGCGGGCATGGCCGTCATCCGGATGCCATGTTTGATGACCCAGAAGAGTTCTCCGTCCGGCGTGTCGTCCCCTTCTTTGCCCAGCAACGGCGCGGGCGGATTGATCCCCTTGGATAACTCGGCCGCGGCCACGTCAGGTGCCCCATGGCAGATGACGCAATTCTCGCGATAATGGTCAAGGCCCGTGGCGATGGCTGCCGGTTCGCCGGCATAAGGATTCTTCTCCTTCGGAGAGCGCTTTTCCACCGACCGATCAACCGCCCACGGTGCGATTGTTCGTTCGATGAGGCCGGGTTTTACGTCCGCTCCCATGTTGATCGCACCCAAGGCCAGGACGAGGATCGGCACGAGGAGGGTGACCAGAACGCCACCCACAAAACTCAACGGTATCATCCATTTGTTTTTCATTTCGATCCTTTCCACTTGCGGTTCACTCTTTGATTCGTTGGACGGCTGAACCGGGTTTTGGCGGAGATCAGTTCAAATGTTTCTCTATCTTCGCCGAAATCATTTTTGGTTTCTTGTGGTTCTGGTTTCATGTTAATTCCTCTGTTGTTATTGCGTAGTTCCCAGCCGTGGTCATTCAGAACTGCCAGCGCAGACCGCCGCCCCAGCCGAACCGGGAATGCCATTGACCGATAAGGGAAAAGTTCCTGGTCAGCAAGTAGCTGGTGCCCGCGCGGATTTCCCAGTGTTCCTTGGTGTCATATTCGGCCTCCGAAAACACCGCGAGTCGCGGCGTGAGTTCTAGGTGTTTTCCGACGGCGAATTGGAATTCACCGGCCGTGTCCACCCACACGCGGGACGTGATATTGAGCGGCAGCAGGTAACGCAGGCCGAAAATGCCCTCGTGCTTGTCGAAGTGATCGCCCGCGCCTTCGAGGTCAATCCCGGCGAAAACGCTGGCAAACCGGTTCAGGTAATAATCATAGGTGGGCGTGACCTCCCACTTCACGTCGTCCACGCGCTGCCATCCGGCCTGCCACTCGGTGGAAAAGATGTGCCGCGTGTTGGCGAAAACCAATGCTCCCTGCGTCATCTGCGAAAGCACGTCCACCTTGCCAAACAAATCGAACTCGTCTTGGTAGAGCTGCGGGCGGACGGCGGCTGTGGTCTGGTCGGGTGCGAAGTCCTGATAATGCACCACCCGCGCCATGCCGCTCATCATGTGATAAAGCAGATGGCAATGGAAAAACCAGTCACCGGATTCTTCCGCCGCAAATTCGATTACGGTGGTGGTCATGGGCGCGACATCCACGGTATGCTTGAACGGCGAGAATTCACCTTGGGCGTTGAGCACCCGGAAGAAATGCCCGTGCAGATGCATCGGGTGATGCATCATGGTGCGGTTGATCATAATGAACCGCACGACTTCACCGCGTTTGATTTCAATGGCATCGGATTCGGACAGCGGCTGGTTGTTCAGCAACCAGACGTAACGCTCCATGTCGCCGTCGAGAGTGAGTCGGACTTCGCGGACCGGTTTTGCGGAATCGAACGCAGTGGGCTGCAAGGCGCGCAGCTGATCGTAAGGCGGCCCGGGACGTTCGGGGCTCATTCCGTCGGCAGCCAGCGGGGCTTTCGAACTCACGTCATCAGCGAGCAGCCCGAACCAAGTGCCTTTGGGTGTGACGAGTTTCTCGTGGGAATCCATGCCCGTATCCATCGGCATTGTCTCTTGCGCCATACCGCTCATATCGTGGCTCGCAGGTTCCATCGCGGGCGCAGAGGCCATACCAGAATGGTTCGTCTTATCCGCATCCAACGTCATGTCGCCATGATGCATCCCATTCATGCCGTCCATCCCCTTCATCCCGCTCATGCCGTTCATGCCCGGTTGATCGAACTTGCCGGCGCGCACTGCACTTCCGGGCATGCCCATCGAGCCACCAGGTGTTAATGCCAACACCCGTTTGAGCGTCAACCCGCCCATGTTGACGTAAAGATTGGGGAACGGGATGTCGGGCGCAGCGTGTCGTGTTCCGTCGCCAATCCACAACGACGCGTGCCCCGATCCATCATGAGCCGTCGCGCGAAATTCGTAGCTGCCTTCCGCTGGCACCGTGACGATCACGTCATACGTCTCAGCCACGGCAATCAGCAGCCGCGCTTCGTCGAAAGGTTGCACCCGTTGCCCGTCCGCCGCGATGACCTGCATCGGGCCGCCGGCAAACTGCAAATAGAAGAACGTGGAGGCAGATCCCGCGATGACGCGTAGCCGAATCTTTTCGCCCGGCTTGGCGGCGAGGGACTGTTGCGGAGCGCCGTTGAGCAGAAAGCGATCATAATAAACGTCGGCTAGATCCATGGGCGGCATGCGCTGTAGTTCCCGAGAAAAATACGAGCCCAGCAAGCCCAGGCGCGCCGCACCCAATACGCTTTGACCGCTACCTTTCCGAATGGAATACCACTCGCTGCCGCGTTTAAGCGTGTGCAGCACCGAACTCGCGTCCTCGTCCGTCCAGTCGGACAACACCACGACGTGATCGCGAAGCCCGTCAAATTCGCCGGCGGACTTCGGTGCGATGACCAGCGCTCCAAATAGTCCCCGCTGTTCCTGAAGCATGGTGTGGCTGTGATACCAATAAGTGCCGGATTGCCGGAGATCGAACTCGTAAGTGAACGTCTTACCCGGCGCGATAGGTGGATACGTCAGGAAGGGCACGCCGTCCATGGCATTGGGCAGCAGAATCCCATGCCAGTGAATCGAGGTCTCTACTTCCATCTGGTTGTGGACGCGAATCACGGCGTGGTCGCCCTCGGTGAAACGCAGGGTCGGCCCGGGCAGTTGGCCATTGAGCGTCATCGCCTGGACGGGCTGGCCGGTGAAATTGACCGCCTGCCGCGCAATAGTAAGGTCATATTCTACCGTCGCCGCTAACAAAATTCCCCCCGGCACTAACAGAGCCAGACTGCCCAACAACACCGCCACCGGTTTCAAGAATTTTGCGTGTGCCCGGTGATGGAGGTTTTGAGAGCGACCCTGAGGTTTCATTGCTTGGTCCAATCAGCCTGCCGCCGCCTCCTGCATGATTTTGACAATCGTGTCCTCGACTTCCTGCGCCACGCCTGTCAGTTGCGGCGTGTTGAACAGCGCCAGCAGCGTGGTCGGCTTCAAGGTAGCCAGAATGGTGTTACCGCCTTCCTCGTAAATGGAGATCCGGCAGGGCAAGGCCGTGGAGACGCTCATGTTTTGGTCGAGNNACCTGCATGACGCCAAAGTGATTGGCCTCGACGGCGGCCTGCAATGCCACCGCAGTCTCGCTCACGGTTTTCTCCGTCGGTAATTTGATTAGCATAGTTTTGCTTTCTTGGTTAAGATTTCGCTTCACAGGCGGGTCGTGAACACACGATTATTTCTTGGACAGCTTGCTAATTAGGACGACCAGCAGCACCACGACCGCCACGCCGATCACCGTCCAAAGCCACATTCCTCCGCCCGCCCAGCCACCCATCCATCCGTTAGTGTTGTTCATCATATAAATGCTTTCGTTATGCTGACTCTGGCCCGCCACTGGACAATCCAGAATGGGGGCGGAGAGCACTCGTTGTTTGTTTGAAACATCACCCCGAGTCCATGGCAAATTGCCAACACCCGCCATCGCGGATCTCAACCATTATTTCTGTTCTGGTTGATGTTCATTGGGTTCGCCCGACGGGTTTGCGTCCATGCCTTTCATACCTTTCATGTCCTTCATGTCTTTCATCATCGGACACTTCGACATGGATTCCTTGCCCATCTGCNNTCATCGCTTCCTCCATCTTGGCCTTGCGGGCATCCATGGCGATCCGTTGTTCCACCGTTTGGGTGAGCGCGGCAGCCATCAAGTCCAACTTTTTATCCGCCGGCGCGCTATTCATCCGGGCGAGCTGCTCGGTGAGTTGAGCATCTTGAGCCTTCATGTCGGCCTTCATCTTCGCCTTCTGTGCTTTCATTTCCTGGCATTGTTCCATCATTTTAGCCTCGGTCATTTTCTGCCCCTCCGCAGGCTCTTCGGAGCGCGCTTGGACGGGAGACCAGATGGCCAGGGCCAGGACTAAGGCGAGGCCGGAACGGACGAGGTTCGTATTTTTTTGTTTCTTCATATTCGATTGTTTTCTTTTTTATTCGCCGCCAAAGTGGCGGCAAAAGTGTTCTCGTTGAGATTTGTGTAAGGAGGTGGCCATGTTTGAATTAGTGAGGTCAAAATTCCAACTGCCAGCCGCATCGGATCAACCAACTTCTTTGCAGTTGCGGGCCGTCCAAAGATTGCACGACCGGCACCTCGGCTTGGATGTGGATATGCTGACCTTTGAGAAACCACTTCTGCGGATGAAAAGTGATTCCCATCAGGGCACTGAGGCGCTTCCCACCTTGCAGGTTCGGATCCTTCGTTGGTTCATCAGTGGGATCGAGTTGGGGATCCGACCCGCTGATGTTGTCCCATAACTCGCCGCGGAAACCGGCCGACAAGCTGACCCAATTCGCGAGTTCGCGCGCAATTGAAACGCCCAACTGGTAACGGTTCCCGAGTCTGTAGCCGTTGTCGTTCCGACCAAGCCGAACCGTTGAACCAAAATCTGCGGCCCAACCCCACGGCAAGGCCTGCCCCAGATAAGTAAATCCCGGCAGCAACGAGAAGGTGCCCGAGCCAATCTGCATCGGGTATTCCATCCGCATCCCTTCCGGGTCATGCTGGTTGATGGAACCCGTGGGAACGCCGACCCCGAAGTTCGCCAGCAGCCGATGGCGCAGGTTCTTCGCGGCATAGAGGGAATACATGCCGCGCAATTCGAGGTCGCCGATCCCTGCGCTTCGTTCCGTAGAGCGCGTGCCATCGCGGTGGAGTTCGCCCATGGACATCGAAACATAGGGGAGCATTGCCATGAGCGTAAGCTTGTCGGTCGGGGCATACATGACCATTGCCATGTGCATTTGCATCGTCATGTCGGTAGGCGTGGTCGGGAAGCGTTTAAGAACCTTTGCCAGGCTGATGTCGTGAGTTCCGTCGAGGTTGCCATCCAACTGTTCAAACATGAACTGATAACCGACCATCCATTGTCCAGCCTGCCCGGTCATGATATCGAAAGGCACCAAACCGGGAGCGCCCATCATTTCAGTCATGCTCGCAGCCTGCGAAGCGGCGCGGCCTGTCTTCATGTCGGCCATCGGTTCGTCTCCGGCTTGAGCCGTCAACACACCGAGACAGGCACCCGCGAAAATCACGACCAGCCGCAAACTCCAACAATTCTTCATGGTTCGTCGAGGCATTGTTATTCCTTCGTTATCCGTGAGCGTGGCTTGACCTTGTCCCGGTTGGGGCGGCTGCGCCGTGGAGTATAACCCGATCGTGGATTTCATCGGCAATCACAAGATTTTGAGTTGACTCATTTGGACATCTGCTGGTGTTCACTGCTGGTCATTGGCTGCATTCCGCCACTTGTCGCGCAGCCGCTCGCGAACGCCAAGGCGACCGCGATTCCCAAACAAAGGCTGATTTTAGTGAGGAGGTTGTGTTTCGTTTTCATACCCGCCAGCCTGCGCCCATAATGGCAAAGGTGCTATGGGGTGTAACCCGACTAGGGATTTTTTGGAGAGCCTCGTCCTCCAAGAATGCCGGTGGCTGCGTTTTACTCCGAAAGCAGGCGCTTCATTCACCTTTATTCCGAAAGTGACGTTTTTAAGCAAAAAAATAAGCGGCCTCGGGAGATTTCCTCCGAGGCCGCTTGCCAACGAAAACTGGGTTCTAATTACTTGTCGGTTTCCATGCCCTTCGTCGGCGCGGCTTTGGCCGAGGTGGCGCAGCAGAAAACCATGTCACTGCCGCAGGTGTTGCAAACGTGTTTCAATTCGTTGTGCGCGTTCTTGCCCACGCCCACCGTCACGATGGTGGTCTGGCAACCGGAGCAAAGATGCACCTCACCCGGCGTCGTCAGGTTGACGTGGCCTTTTGTTTCCGTGGTCACTTTTTCAACGATGATGGTTTTGCACTTGGGACAGGCCATCGCGATGGTGTCGCCCGGCTGGAGCGCCTCGACCTGTTCGGGCGTGGTGATGTTTTTGAGCATTATCTGATGTTCCCCGCCTTTCATGGGTTTCATGTCTTCGGCGCGGACGGAGCCGGGCAGCCAGGCCACGGCGGCGACCGCCAGAATGACGGTGGAGAGACTCATGCACTTGCAGATTTGTTTAGCAGTTTTCATATATCGGATCTCCTTTAGTTTGTGTGTTTATTAGTTTTGCAGCAGTTGTTTTATCCGCTGCTTCAACTGCTTATACTGGCCAGCGCAAAATCCCGCAACTGTTTTTCTTTACGGCTTGATGAATGCCAGCCTTGCCATGTTGCGCTGGCGGGAACGGCTTCGCCATGGGGTATACGACCGGCGGACGTTGCAAATTAAATTCCGATGTGGAGCGGCACGAATGGGACGCAGAACAAAAGATGTCTGAATTTTCGCCAAATATGACCGAGGGAAAATCCGTTGGCCGGGGTATTAACCATGACGACGCCGGCGGGTCGTGCCCATCAGGGCCACCATTCCTACCTCCCTGAAGACCCGCCGGCTCGTTCATTTTTGCACGGACGAACCACCCGCAAAAAAGCAACCGGCGAACCAGGTGTTTTCCACCCAGCCGCCGGTTGCCCTCTGGCATCGGAGGAGGACGCACAGAATATTTAACAACATCGGGTCGTCAGCAAACCGCCCCACGGCTGTTAAAAGGTGAAGAGGGCGTCCACGCTGAAGGACACTTGATCGTGACCGCCGCTGGCGAAGACCGGTTTGTCAGCGTAGTCGTAACGAACTTCCGGACGGACCAGCAAGTGCGAGAGGACATCGCTGTTGGGAAACGGCTTGATCGCCACGCCCACGGTGGCTCCATAGTAGTCGGCGCTGACGGGCGCACCGGTGGAGAAGCCATTGGCGGCGTCCTTATACCATTCCAGCCGGGTGTTCAATGTGACATGCGGATCAAACGCGTAACTGACATAGCCGGCTGCACCGCCCCACTGCTTGTTGTTGCCCGTCAGGCCGGGTATGTGCGGCGTCTCGACATAATCAAAGCCCAAGCCGAGGCTCAATTTGTCAGTAATCTTCTGGGTGATGGCCAAGTCCAAGGCGGTCCAATAGTCGCGGTTGTCGCCCGCCGGCAGATTCCGTCCGACGCCCGCCGGAAACTCCGGGCCTTCCGTCATCACGAAAATGATGGCGGTCTTGTCGGTGGGCAGGTAGGTGACGCGGCCCAGGAAATCGAGCGAACCATTGCCGTCTTTCACCGACGCATTCCAGCCACGCGTGAAACCCGCGTCCACCGTCCACTGGGGATTGAACACATAGGTGAGATAAGCGCCCGTTTGTGTGCCCGGCTCGGCGTAGAGGAATTGGTAGCTGTAAGAATAAAGTCCGCGCATCGGATCACCGAAGGCGCCGTAGATGTTGGCGCTGAACTGCTCGAAGCCGGCCAGCTCAATCCATTTGCCCACGCGCAGCTTCATCGGCACGCCGGGGAGGGCAATGTCCACATAGGCTTGGAGCGGGTCCCATTGATTGCGCCCCGTCTGCGTGTCCCCCAGCCCATACGAGTGGATGAACGCCGCATCCGCGCCGTAGATGCCTTCCACACGGAAGCCCAGATCAAACTCCTTCTTGGTCGGATCCACCGTGCGTTCGGCATTCAAACTGATCTTGTCGAGGATGGCGGTGTTTTTGTAGCTGTTATAGCCGACGTAGGTGGGCGCGCCGATGAAGGTGGGGCGGGCGTTGCCGCTGGTGCGGGTGATGTCAACAAAGGAACCAGCTTCGATATAGCCGTAGAGGTTGATCCCGGCCTTGTTCAACGGCTCGGCCAGCCCCGCCTTGCCCAAAGCTATCATCAAGGGTGCCGGCGGACAGCAAGCGGCGGGCGGCGGAGTAGCCGTCTGGGTTTGATTGGTGCTGGCGGTGGCGGTGGCGGCCGGGGCCATTTCATCGGCGTGCAAAACGGAAGTCAGGCTGATGAGGCCCAACGCCGTCAGACCCGCAGTCCAAGGATTGCGGCTAATAATACTTTTCATAGGATTCATTTGCTAACACGGCAAACACGAATCCCTACCTGTGACCACCAACCCGCAGAGGCCGACTAATTTTTTTGTTACGGTTTTGTATTTGTTCCCCCAAGTGCCTGTTGGGAGCGTTCAATGGAGATTTAGCAGGAGACCTGCCAATGCCAGGCCGACGACGGGATGATGGCACCGTTAGGCACTAAACATTGAAAATCTCCGCGCAAAATATTTTTTGGCGGATTTTTCAGGACGCAAGGTTCCAAAAAATCTGGATCGGATTTGCGCAACCTGAACAAATGCTGACATCGCAATTAAAGTCGGGGATTTGGCAAAAAATGTTCAAGGGTTTGGCCGCCTCGGCGGTGTATCACTGGTAGAAATCATTTTATGAAAACATTTGTGAAGATTCCTGTGAGCGATTGGTCGAGCACGCAGTTTGAGGTGCCGGTTGTGCAAGGGAATCTTCACTCACGAGTGATGAAGCGGTTGACCTGTCCTCCAGCAACCGCCCCCAAGGTGCCGGTCGAGAAAGACTGCCATTATGAGCATTGAAGACACAATTGGTTGCCAGAATGACGCGCCCGTCTGCGTGGTCTGCGGCAAGAACGTGCAAGGCGACCGGGGCTTTGCGCGCATCAACCAGAAGGGCACGCTGGTCAACCTGTGCTGTCCGCTCTGCGTGGAAACCTTCCAGAATAATCCGTTTCCTTACATGGCGCGCTTGACGAAGGTTGAACTTTTCCGGGACTTGAACACGCCGGCGAAGTGATTTAGTGAGGAAACCCTCCTGCGTCAAAAAAAGACCAGTGCGTTTCACTTCTTGAGCAGACAAAGTTCGTCCATGGTCAGGATGGCGATCATTTCTTTATTTGCAAAAGCTAGGCGACGTAGCGTTCCAGCACAGTGAGGAAGGCTCGCAATTTCCGGCGGGATTCCGCCTGGGTTTCGGCGTGCTCGATGCAATTGTGCAGGTGGGACTGGACGAGCTGGTCGCCGAAGGATTTCAGGGCGCGGCGAGCGGCCATGACCTGCACCAGCACCTCGGCACAGTCGGTGTCGGCTTCCACCATCTTTTCAATAGCCTGAAGCTGGCCCCGGATTTTGCGCAACCGCACGACCAAAGCGGTTCGTTCTTTCGGGTCATGAACGTGTTTCATGGACGGGTTATAGCACGGCCCCGGTCCCGCCGCCAATCTCAATACGATTGACCCGGCATACCGGTGGGGGGTATATGTGGGCGTGCATTCATTCCAAGATTACCTCGCCAATGGCCAAGGCTGGCTCTTTTTTCCCGTCGCCATATTGCTGGGCGCGCTTCATGGCTTGGAGCCGGGACACAGCAAGACGATGATGGCGGCATTCATCGTCGCTATTCGCGGCACTATCGCGCAGGCCGTGGTGCTGGGACTTTCAGCCGCCATATCACACTCCCTGCTCATCTGGATTCTTGCGGCCACCGCGCTGCACTACGGCAACCAATGGAATGCGGAAACGGTCGAGCCGTATCTGCAACTCGGTTCGGCCGTGATGATTCTCGGTCTGGCGGCCTGGATGTTTTGGCGCACGCGCCGCGAATTGCGCGCGGCCACCGAACACAAGCACTTGCATTATGATAACGAGCCGGGGCATCACCATCCTGCGCACAGTGAGCTGTTCGTGTTGGACATGGGGCATGGCAAACTGGAATTGAGCGTGTTTGAAGAAGGCGTGCCGCCCGTCTTTCAAATCCTCGCGCCCAAGGGCGAACACTTACCCGCCGCCGAAGACGTAATACTGGAAACCGTCCGTCCCGATGGCAAGCGTCAGACGTTTCAATTCATTTCCAAAAAGGATTTTCTCGAATCCACCGTGGACATTCCCGAACCGCACGAATTTGACGCGACTGTCACCATCGGTCACGGTGGACACAGCCACACCTGCCGCGTGGAATTCCGCGAGGACGAACATCATCATCACCATCACGACGAGGACGACGGCAGCAAAGAATTTCAAGACGCCCACGAACTTGCACACGCGCAGGACATCGCCCAGCGTTTTGCGGGGCGTAACGTCACCACAACACAAATCATTTTGTTTGGCCTCACCGGCGGATTGATGCCATGTCCGGCAGCGTTCACAGTGTTGCTCGTCTGTCTGCAACTCAAAAAAGTGGCGCTTGGCTTCACGATCGTGGGCGCATTCAGTTTCGGCCTCGCGCTCACAATGGTTGCAACCGGTGCGCTGGCCGCGTGGAGCGTGCGCCATGCGGAAAAGCGTTTCAAAGGTTTTGGCGAAGTGGTGCGTCGGGCGCCGTATGTCTCCTGTGTTTTGCTGGTTATGCTCGCGTCCTACATGGCTTGGCACGGCTGGCGAGGACTCAACCACTGATGTCGCCGAAGGAGAGCCGGCTCATCCCGCCCTCGACAGCAAGGGAGCCGGGGGCGCATCAATTTTCCATGAACACTTTTAAGCGCAGGGTGCAAAAAACACCACCGGAAACAGATGCTTGATTTGAAAATCGCTCAAATTAATTGAAAACACAGGGAAATCTGGCTTTGGCACGGCAGTTGCAATTGCACCGTCCATGCGGACTTTTGGCATGCCTTTTTTGATATGCTTCGCGTTGTTCGGCGAAGCCAAAGCCGCATCTCCCACGCCAACCGTTTCCATCCCCTTTGAATACTCTGAAGGCTTGTTGTGGGTGCAGGTCGAAGTTCCGCAGTCCGCCCGTCCGCTGAATTTTCTGTTCGATACCGGCGCGGAAATCAGCGTCCTCAATGCCGACACCGTCACCGCGCTGGGGCTTGCCGCCGGCAGTGAAATCCAAGTGCAGGGCGTGGAGACGGCCACCACCGGCCACTGGCCAGTTCAACTGGCGGCGAAGGCGGGAGGCTTGGCGCTGCCGACAAAATACCTATCACTGGATTTGAGCCGGCTCGCGCAGTCGTGCAGCCGTCCGCTGGACGGCTTGCTGGGCGCGGATTTCATGGCGGGCAAAATCGTGGAGATTGATTTTTCGACGCACCTGATCCGGTTCCGCGAAAAAATTTCCCTCGCCAAGACGGACATTGAACTGCCGTTGAAAGCTTCCGGCCAATGCTTTTGCGTGCCGCTCCGGGTCAACCACGGAGCGAAGCAATGGGTGCGGCTGGACACCGGCTGCGCCACGGCGCTCCAATGGGTGACGGCGGACGCGGGCGTTGCCGCCAAATCCACCAAGCCGGCCATCGGGCTGGCCGGACTGGCGATTCCGCAAACCCAGACCACCGTTTCGCTGGGCGGAAAACAGTTTGACCAAATCCCCACCGGCATTCATCGCCGCGTCATTTTCGCGGGCGAATCCGGGCTGCTGGGCAACGGCTTGTTGAACCTTTTCAAGACGGTGACGATTGACACCCAAACCAAGCGTCTCGTCTTGAGTCCAATGTAGTTTTACGTCTGTTTTTCTTCACACAATCTCGCTTCGTCGCCCTTTTCAGGGGTTGTATCTTCCTGTCGTTGTATGCTTTCAAATTATTTGAGGGTTTTTTGATTGGCCGGGGTATTACCTATATCGGCAACGCAATGAAGCGATGCCTGAACCAAAAGAAAGAAACTACTATGAAAACCAAAGTCCTCCTCCTCGGCGCAATCGTCACGGCCTTCACCTACAGCACTTTTGCGGGTGATTTGTTTCTCTCGCCGCGCGCCAAGGAAAATCAGATCAAGATCGCGAGCGATACCACGCCTGGCCAAGTCACCACGATTGTTTATCAGTCGCCGTCCACCCCCGTGCTGCTCTCACCGCGCGCCCAAGGCAATCAGATCCAAGTCGTCAAGGGCACGAACAATGACGTCAACCCGGCCCTGGTCTGCCGCAAAATGATGAGTGGCAGCCCCAAAGCCGTGGCCGCCTGCGCCGACAATCCGAACATGCCGGCCTGCAATCCCGTGACCGTCGCGCCGTTGAAGTAACCCAGCCAGTTGTCCCGGCGGGACGACAATGCTAAACTGCGGGCGGCGGGAATCATTCTCGCCATCCGCCACGAACTAAAAACCATGAACTCCGAAGACCTCAAGCTTCAAGAACTGCTGCGCTCGGCCCGCGCGACACCGGCGCTGCCGCCGCGCTTCCAGCAAAATGTCTGGCGGCGCATCGAGGACGCCGAGGCACCGGCGAAACCAGCCTCATGGCTCGACGCCCTAGCCACGCTGGTTCTGCGTCCCCGGTTTGCTGCGGCTGCGGTCGCCGTGCTGCTGTTGACAGGAGTTTTCGCCGGCATGGCGGATGGCCGGCAACTGGCACAGCACGATGCGCAGGTGAATTACCTCGCTGCCGTCGCTCCGCCCGCCGCCCGCTAAAACATGAACCGTTCGCTGCTGATCCTCGTCGGCGCGCTGGCCTTGGGCGCAGCGATTTTCGCGTGCTCGTTTTTCACCGCACGCCACACCACCGTGCTGTGTTGCGCCCAACCGGCGGACGACCTGAACTGGCTGAGGCTGGAATTTCATTTGAGCGACGCGGACATGGCGCGCATCCGTGAAATGCACGAAGGCTATCTGCCGAAATGTGCCGAGATGTGCGCCAAAATCGCCACCGTCAAACGCGAACTCGATTCTCTCGTCGGTCCCGGCACCAATCTCACCGCCGAGGCACAGTCAAAATTGAATGAGATCGCAAGCCTGCGGGCGCAGTGCCAGTCCAACATGCTCCAGCATTTCATCGCCGTCAGCCAAGCGATGCCGCCGGCTCAAGGTGAACGCTATCTGGCCGAAATGAAAAAACTCGCGCTCGGCGATCACGGGCAGATGGAACAATCCATGTCAGGCGATTCCGGCCATGAGCATCAACACTGACGCCGACGCCCGCGACCGGGCGGACATGGAACGGTTACAGGCCGGCCAAGATGTCGCATTGAACGACCTGATGGAGCGCCACGCCACGCCGGTTTTTCATTTTCTTTGCCGCATGACCGGCAATGAGGATGATGCGAACGATTTGGCACAGGAAACTTTCGTCCGCATATTCAAATCGAAAAAAAGCTACCGCCCCAAACAGAAATTTTCCACCTGGCTCTACGCCATCGCGGCGAATCTGGCCCGCAACCATTTCCGCTGGCACACACGGCATCCAAATGTTTCCCTCGAAGCGGAGTCTCCGGACACCGACGAATCCTTTGCCAGCACGCTGCCGGCAAATGCACCGGCACCCAATGAAGAAGCCCTGACAAGTGAACGAGCCAAAGCGGTGCGTGATGCCGTGGACAAACTGCCGGAAGACCTGCGTGAAGTGATTGTGCTTTGCGAATGGGAGGAACGCAGCGTCGCCGAAGCCGCGACAATTCTGGAAGCCACGCCCAAAGCCGTGGAGTCGCGGCTGTATCGCGCCCGCCAGATTTTGAGGGAACGGCTAAAAGGCTGGCTGTGAAATATCGGGGCATCTCCAGTGACAAATTTTTCCGGGCAAAGGAGTAACATTGGCGGCGGATTTCATGTTGGTGGAACGCGTTTTTGGGGTTGTAAAAAATTAACCACGTGCGGTGATGCGCCTCAATTTGTTTTCCGGCCTGTTATTTTGGCCAGCATCAAAAAAGCCGCCTCACAACTAAATGTCGTCGGCCCGCAAGTGAGGAAGTTCTGACTGATGAAGGGCTGACTAGCAGAGCTGTGATTTTTGGAGTTTCATCTCGGTTAAAATCAAAATCGGGGAAAATTCCGTTTCGTAGGGAGGGCGAAGACTTTTCTTTGGCGGTTTTTTTACGCGGGTTGGCGATTGGCGCAGGTGCATTTTACGAGGTGTCACCTCGTTTGCCAGTGACGGAAGTTGAGTCAAAATCGGTGAGTGCCCGCTCGCAAGCCAAAATTCTGTCCGCATCGCGTCCGGTTTGGGAAAAATATCGCGAGGTTGCGGACGCGTTTGGATTTGTCTCAGGACCGGGTGGCTGAAAAAACGGGATTGAGCTTACGCTACATTCAAAGCCTTGAGGCGGGCGAATATCATCCGCCCATTCAAACCCTGTTGCGGCTTAAAATGGCCCTGCGTTGCCAGTGGAATGACTTTTATGTCGGTTGTTCAAGGGTAAATTAAATTTAACTGACCGAATGCCGGGGCCGGCATTCACCAGCGCGACCGGTTGTTGCCTGACGTTCGCGCGCGGCAAATTCACCAGGCAGGGTGGGAATCATCATGGAACAGACGGATGGCGAATCTAGTCGAAGCGGCAGGCTATACGAAAATGTGTCGCCGGATTTGGTGCCGGCGTTCCAGTGGCTTTTCAACGTGGTCCTCGCCCACGAGCCTTCGGCCGGCGGCAGTTCTCCGGCGGGGAACTCTGAACCGGAGCCGACGGTTCCAGGGCTGAAGTTTGCGGTGATCCGGGCGGTGGGCAATCTTTTATTGGTGTTTATGGCTTTCGGTTTGGGCTACTCCGTGGTGACCCACGCAACCCAGCATAATCCCGATGGCAGCCATAAAACGATCCAGATGGAGGGATCCACGCGGCGGGAAGATGCCGGACGAAAAGCTGAAATTAGGAAAGCTGAAAAGCTGAAATCAGAGGGCGGGAACGCTGACGAGGATGGCAAGCCGCAGCCGGAATGCGAGCTGCGCGCCAAGTCCTGCCTTTATCGGCGACCGGATGGTCGGTGCGAACCAACGGGACAATATTGCCGGATATTCGGCGGGAGCGATGGAATCCGGGAAATTCAAATGGGATTTTCGGATTTGCAAATAGGACTGGGAAAAATCGAGCATCACATTGAGGCGGTGGCGCACCAGCAATTTGAGCTGCTCAAAGAAAATGAGGAACTGCGCCGGTTGAACAAGGAGGGGTATTTTAATTTTGCCGTGCGGGTAGAGGGGCAGGATTTTCTGGCGTTTGCGGTCATCATGGCGCTGGGCAACCGGCAGGCGGCGGCGGTTCACCTGGGCATTCCGACCCGGACACTTTACAGCCGCGTGAGTCAATGGGCCAAACGCGGCCGGGATTATCAACTGATGTGCCGCTACATGGAATGGCGCAAACGCAGTGCGCGGCATCTCAAGGTGGATCTCAACCCATCGCTGCAAACCGGCGAGTCAGATGGTCAGCCGGAAAATCCCGACACCATGGGCGATGTGCTGACGGAAATCCAGGCGGCAGCGGCCAGCGAAAGTTATCCGACGCTGCTGGCGGATGTTTTGCAGGCTTTGGAACGCCAGAACACTGGCAATTGGCAGGGCGTTCGCGCGGAACTGGTCAGCATCATCAAAGCAGAGCTTTCGCAATAATCTTCGCAACTTTCTAAATAGTTGCTATTCACTCTCCCATAAGGGTTAGCGCACGCGCTAACCCTCTTTTTTTGCCTTTTTTCGCAACTTTCGTGACTTCTGTCGGGGGTCTTTGCAGACGGCCACCAATTCGAGACCTGAGACCTGAGACGCTGAAATGGGTGCGATGAAAAAAGAAAAACCAACAAAGGCGCGGCGCGCACGGAGTGACGCGCCCTACCTGCTGACGGCGACGGAGCCGATTCCGGCGGGGGAACAGTTGCTGGACCCGAAGGGGGTTGGGAAGCGCATGAAATTGAGTCCGCGCACGGTTTCAGAAATGGCCCTTGAAGGGCGGCTGCCGTTCTTTCGCATCGGGATTTATCAGCGCTTTAAGTGGGCCGAGGTCGAGAAATACCTGGAGGCATCGTGCCGATGCGGGCCAACGGTGGCAACGCCACTGGCAGTCGGGCCAAAGGGAAATTCTGAAACGCTGAAAGTCCGAGCCGGACTGGCCACCAACTAATAACAAAAACATGAACTCAAGGAATAAAGGCAAAGTTGGGGAACGCGAGTTTGCAGCCTTGCTGCGCGAGCACGGGTTTGACGCGCGTCGCGGCCAGCAATTTGCCGGCGGCACTGACAGCCCGGACGTGGTGAGCGCCGCGCTCGACTGGCTGCATATTGAGGTCAAACGCGTTCAACATCTCAATCTGGCCGAAGCCTGCGCCCAAGCTTCCAGGGATGCTGGCGGTAAGCCGTGGATTGTGGCGCATCGCAAAAATCGCGGGCCGTGGTTTATCACGCTGGATTCGGACACGCTTTACGAATTTCTCAGCCAATCCATTCGATGCTTTGATCTCCGGCCTTTTGCCGGTCCGCGGTTCGTGACGCTGGATGCGGAATTGTTTTTCCAGTTCCTTCGCGGAATCCAGCAGGACCGTGCTATTGATGAATTCTGCTACGGCCTGCCGGTGGATCGGTTCATACGCGTCAACACGCCGGTGCTCACGCCAAGACGCGAAGACGCGAAGTGCGAGCCGCACGGGCCATCAACAATTTTTCGGCGGGACGCCGAAAAGGACAGCCGGGACGGCTGTGCTACCAACAACAACCAAGTAACGAAAGATCAAACGATATGAAAATCGCAAATCCCAATGCCCACTTTGAGGCGTGCCCGGAATTCACCGGTCGCGCGGTCATCGTGGATGTGACCCCGCTCCGCAAGGAACAAAGCCAGTTCGGTGAACAGGAAGTGTTCAAGGTGGTGTTTGAGGTGGATCTGGAAAAGGCCGATGGCAGCCGCTACTGCGTGTGGTCGCGCCGCATGACGCCGACGCTCGGCGAGAAATCGAACCTCCGCAAATTCATCCGTGGTCTCTATGGCCGCGATCTGACGAAGCCGGAGTTGGCGAATTACGACACGGAGGTGCTCGTCGGCATGGGCGCTCAACTGGTGGTCGTGCACGAACACAAGGACGGCGAGACCTACGCGAACATCGCGGCCTGCACGCCGGATAAGAGCGGCAATCCGCTGAAACCCACCGGGAAATATATCCGGCTGAAAGATCGTCCGGCGAAGGACGGGGCCGGCGGGCAGGCAGCGTCTGCTGGAAATGGCGGTTATCGCCGGGCTGAACAGGCCGGCGACAATGGCAGCGATTTGCTGGCTACAAAGATTCACGTCGGCAAATGCAAAGGGCTGGAGGTGCGCGACCTTTCGCCCGAACAGGTCGGCGCGCTGATCCAGAACTGGCTGCCGACGGCGAAGGCGAACGCCAAGCCGACGGCGGATGACAAGCGGCTCATGGCCGCGCTGGAATCCTGGCAGGCGTCCCAAGCTGGGACGGGCCAACAGGAAAGCGATGATGTGCCCTACTAACAAAGGCTGAAACGCTGAAACCTGAAACTTGAAAGCGAAAAAAAATGGCTGGCGTGGGGAGTTTGAGCCTTCTCACGTCGGCTGCTACGAAAGGAAATTATTATGCAGACCATTGTATTTGACGTGGAAACCGGGCCTCTGGCGGAAAGCGAATTATCAGCGCTACTCCCACCGTTCGATCCGGCGGAAGTTAAAACGGGCAATCTGAAGGACCCCGCGAAAATCGCGGAGAAGATTGCCGAGGCCGAGGCGAATCATCGCCGCGACTTTTTCGACAAGGCGGCGCTCGACCCACTGACCGGGCGAGTCATCGCGATCGGCATCCTCGACCTGGAGACGGATGCGTTTTCCATCATCGGTCACGATGATGAGGCGCGGACGCTCCGCGAGTTCTGGGAGGCGGCACGCGGCGAGATGGGCCGCATCAATCCCCTGATTGGTTTCAACATCTGCAACTTCGACCTGCCGTTTTTGTTTCGCCGGTCGTGGAAGCATCGCATCGCGGTGCCGTTCGGCATCCGGCGCGGACGCTACTGGGGCGACCAGGTCGTTGACTTGCGCGATGCATGGCAGCTCGGCGACCGGCAGGCACGGGGGTCTTTGGATTCAATCGCCAAGCATCTTGGAGTCGGCGCGAAAAACGGCGATGGCAAAGCCTTCGCGGAACTGTGGCAGAGCGACCGCAAAAAAGCGGAAGCGTATCTGCGCAATGACATCGATCTCACCGCCAAAGTCGCGGATGCCCTCGGCATCGTTGTTTAAGGGGAAAATATGAAACGCAAAATCGACAAATTTTGGTTCCAGGTGCTCGGAATTATTCACCGCTGGACGATTCGGCAGGCCGATGCGCATTGCCGGCGGGAGCGGGAACGTCGGTTCCGCCGACTGTTTTCGTGCCATAACCATCACCTGAATTAAAAAGCTGAAACGCTGAAACCTGAGACCTGAAATGAATATGGAAACACCTCGCCCCCGCGCAATCGAACAGTTTGTGCGCGGCACCTCATCCGTCGTTCCGACACCTTCTCCCCAGAGCGGAGAAGGATCTGATCTGTCCCGCAACGCTCGCCCGGAAAAAAGCCCGCTCACGGCGCACAGCCGTGGGCGGGGCAACTGGGACTGCGTCCGGCAGATGCAAATGTATCGTCGCCGGCCGGATGTCCTGGCTGCCGCGCTCCGCGATCTCGGCTTTTCGGAAAGCGGGGATGAAGTCACCGACGACCAATACAGCGACAACTGATATGAAAAACAATCAACATCCATTCGAGCTTTTCGGCGAGACGCCGAAAAGAACCCGCGAGACGCGGGTGCTACCATCGGACGCAGAGTATGAGGCGCTGACGAACATGGTGCTGACGCCGGAAAATCTTTTCCACGCGTCGGCGCAAGCCGGGGGGAATGTTTTTCTCACCGGTGCCGGCGGCACGGGCAAATCCACACAACTCCGCGAGTTTATCGCGGAGTGTCCCCGCCGCGTCAGTGTCACGGCGCCGACTGGCGTGGCGGCGCTGAACGTCGGCGGCATGACGATTCACCGCTTTTGCGGGATGATGCTCGGGCCGGCGGCGGGGCAGTCGAACGAAGATTACTTCGCGCAACTGCAACGCGATCCGCGCCGCTCCATCCTCGCGGGGTTCAATCGCGTGCGCCGCTGCGAAGTGCTGGTGATTGATGAAATTTCCATGCTACCGGGGCGGCAATTCGAGTTCGTCGAATTTCTGTTCCGCCGGCTGCGCGGCCAGAATGTTCCGTTTGGCGGCTGTCAGGTGATCGCCACCGGCGATTTCCTGCAACTGCCGCCGGTGAGAAAAAGTGAGACGGAGCCGTATGATTGGGCGTTTCAATCGCCGGCATGGGTGGCGGCGGGTTTTCGCACGTTCGTCCTGGATAAAGTCCGGCGACAGGATGAGCCGGCTTTTGTCCGCGCGCTGGCGGATTTTCGCGTCGGTCGCGTGTGGGGCGATACCGCGCGCATCCTGCAATCGCGCGTTCGGGCCAATCCGCCGTCCACCATGTCGCGGCTGTTCACGCACAACGTGCAAGTGGACAAGTGGAATCATTTCCAGCTTTCCGATCTACCAGGCGACGAGACCGTTTTGGAGGCGATTCAAACCGGTCCCGACCATCAGCGCGAATACTTGACGAAAAATTTGCTGACGCCGGAAATCCTCCAGCTCAAGCCGGGGGCGCTGGTGATGTTCACCGTCAACCGGGCAGCGCCCGGTGGCACTGATCCCATCTACGTCAACGGTCAACTCGGCACGGTGCTGGAGGTCAGCCCCGACACGGTTTTGGTGAAGGCCAAAACCGGCGCGGAGATTCGCGTCGAGCGGTTCACCTGGCGCTATGACCAGCAGGATGATGACTCGGCGAGGTTCAGCCAGTTTCCGCTGCGCCTCGCGTGGGCCATGACGATTCACAAGGCGCAAGGTTTGACGCTCGACGCCGCTTATCTCGACATCCGCGCCGCGCGTGAACCGGGGCAGGCTTATGTCGCGGTGTCGCGGGTGCGGTCGCTGGCGGGATTGAATTTCAAGGAGTGGTTCAAGGGCGTGCATGTGTCGCCGGAGGCCATCGAGTTTTACAACAACATCAACAATTGAAAGGAGACGCTATGGAAGTGAGAACGGACATCAAATTTGGGTGGGTGAGGCATCTGGACATGAACATCCGATTCAGGATCGGCCTTGGCGCCGACGACAGCCTGTGGGTGCCGGCTGATTTCCTGGGACTGAAACCCCCCGCGCTCGAACAGTTGCGGCAGAAATACGGGGCTGTGGTTCTCATCGACATCGACGACGGGCGAATTTATGTCGATTCCCGTGCGGTGGTGCTGAACTGCGCCAACACTTTTGTTCGGGAGGTTTTGGAACTCAAGATCGCCAGCCTCAAGAACCAATTGAACCGGAGAATCAAAGCCCACGAATCCGCCGGTAACAGCCAAAACAATTAGTCCGTGCCGGACTGGCCACCATTAAAAACAAAGGAAATCTATGAACGCAACCAAAGGTAAAACACCCCGGCTGGATTATTTCATGACGCCGGTGCCGTGCCCCGGCGGCGGTGAACGATATGTGGCCCTGGGATTCAGCCGGGATGGGAACATGTGGATTGACCCCGGCGAACTGGGCATCGGTCCGGAATTCGCGTCGAAACTGGAGCGGTATGGCAAAAACTACATGCTGCCAGATTTCAAGAACGAGACGGTGCTGCTCAATTGCCGCGCGATTGCGGAGGTGATTGACGATCCGTTTGCCCGCCGCGAATGGCTCGAATACGTCGAGGACATGATTCAAGAACACAAGGAAATGCGCGCCAAATATGACTCCGCTCGAAAAGTTTGAAACCCTGCTGGGCACGAGCACGTATTTCGTGCCGTGCGAGTGGGGCACAAAAAAGCCACTGGTGACTTACACCGAGCGGCCGTTCGAGGCCACCAAGTCCGACGCCTATCGCGCCGTGCTCAATCTGCCCGAGACGAATCTGGCCGTTTATCTCGGCCAGGCGTCGGGCGGATTGTGCGCGATTGATTTTGACGCCGATGATGATTTGGCCGCGTTTCTCGCGGTCAATCCGAAGCTGGCGGCGACGACGCGCTCGCGCGGCAGCCGCGGCGGCATGGTGTGGGTGCGCATCGAGGGGGAATACCCCGAGAGCTGCAACCCGGACCATAAACATTTCGAGTGGCGCGCGGACCAGCGGCTTTCGACAATCTTTGGCCGGCATCCGGCCGGCATGGATTACACGCTCACCGTCGAGGCCGCGCCGATGACGGTGGCGTTTGCGGACATCGTCTGGCCGGAAGGGTGGCAATTGCCGTGGGTGGGTGCCGCCGCCCGCGCCGAAAAAGAAGCTCTGGCCAAGGAATTTGGCCAGCCGTTTTACACGAACAAAGATGGCCGCGTGACCGGCATCAATGAACGGTATTGGGCCGCGCTATTTTTCCGCGAAAACCGCGTGCTGTATGATCCGGACGAAAAAACGTTCTATCGTTACGCGGCGGACACCGGGTTATGGGAGAGCATCACGCCGGAGAGCATCCGCGAGGCGATTTCCGCGCGGATTCTGGAAATCAGCCGGGAGTCGCAACAGTTCTCGCTCGAAATCCAAATTACGCAGACCAAGCTCAAAGCCGTGACGGGCGCGCTGATGGGCATTGCCGAAAAACGCGGCGTGTTCCTGACGAAGCAACGCTTCATTCACGTTGCCAATGGTGTCATTCGCCTGGGCGATGACGGCGACGTGACGTTCGGCGGCTTTTCGCCGGAGGATTATTCCCGAAACCGTTCGCCGTATGAATTCAAGCCGGACGCCGAGTGTCCTCGGTTCCTGAACGAACTCATTTACCCCGCTGTCGAGCCGGACGATGCCGACCTGTTGCAACGCTGGGCCGGACTCGCGCTGTTCGGTTACAACCTGCCGCAACGCTTCATGATTCTCGACGGCACCGCCAATGGCGGCAAAGGCACGCTAGTTCGCATCATCCAATCGCTGGTCGGTCTGACAAACAGCTACCAGCTCCGCACGGAATGTCTGCTGGAACGGTTTGAAACCTTCCGGTTTCGCGGCAAGACGTTGCTGATTGGGCCGGATGTGGCCGGGGATTTCCTGATGCAACGCGGGGCGAGCATGTTGAAATCGCTGGTGGGCGGGGATCCGCTCTCTGGCGAGGGCAAGGGATTGAACGGCGATTTCCCGATGTTCGGCAATTTCAACATCATCATGACGTGCAACTCGCGCCTGCGCGTCCGGCTGGAAGGCGACACCAGCGCGTGGCGCCGTCGCCTGCTGATCGTGCGCTATCAGAACCCGCCGCCCAAAAACCGGATTCTGGATTTTCACGTTCCGCTGCTGAACGAGGAAGGCAGCGGCATCCTGCGCTGGGCATTGGCCGGGTTTGTAAAACTGCAGGCCGAGTTCGCCGCGACCGGTGATTTTGCCCTGTCCGAAAAACAACGGGGGCGGGTGGATTCCCTGTTGGCCGAGAGTGACAGTTTGCGCTGCTTTCTGCGGGAACGGTTACAGAAAACCGCTTACGGCGACGTCACCACCGGGGAAATCAGCCAGGCTTACGCGGAATATTGCGCGGACAAAAGCTGGAACGCGCTGCCGACGACGGTCGTGGAACGGACGTTGCCAGACCTCATGCTGGAGCTGTTTCAGGCTACAAAATCCCATTCCATTGAGCGCGACGGGAAAAAATCGAGCCGCGGCTGGCGCAAGGTGCAATTGCTGGAGGCCACCGATCTCCAACTGGAGAGCGGTGAATGAGTCTCAACCTCAACAAACTCGAAAAGGTTCGCAAGCTGGAGAATGGCATCGTCCAAGCTAGGTGCCCGGCCTGCGCCGAAGGCGGCGCGGATCGCGCCGGCAATCATCTGCGCATTCAGCCCGACGGCCGGTTCGGTTGCTGTGTCCATCCGAAGGATGGCGACCATCGGAAACGCATTTTTGCGCTCGTTGGCGAGAAGTCGCCGGGAACTTTTACCGTTCGCGTCAAGGTGGCGAAGGTGGCGGTTGAAGCGCAGTCGGTGAAGGCGGCTTTGACTGCCTTTACGGCTGGGACGCTTGGGACAGCAAAAGCTGTGTTGGATAAAAGCGTGGATGTTGAAACACCCTTGCCGTTGGATACAAATGGGACTCTTGGGACACCTATATATAACCCTTACACGTATAGAAAAAATATCTCTCACATGTATAAGGAGTCAGAAAGTGCCGTCCCAAGCATATCAACGGAAAAATTGCATGATACGCATTCTCACGTCGGGGAAAAGCTGCCTTACCTGACCGCCGATGGAACGCTGGTGATCCCGTTTGATTCGCCAGAGCGGTATCACTGGTGGAAACCCGATGGCGAGCGGCAAAGCGTGGCCACCACGCTGGCCGAGGTCAGAAGTCGAATGTCTGAAACCAAAAAGGAGGAAATTTATGCCGATGATTTTTGAAAAACAGGAACGGGAGAGCGCGAAAGCATTCGCCGCATTCAGTTTGTATCTGAACCAAGGTTCCGAACGATCCATTGAGGAATGTGCGCGAAAGCTCCTAAAGAGTTCACGTTTGCTGCGGCGGTGGGCTCAAAAATTTGACTGGCCGGCGCGAGTGGCCGCACACGGCGCGCACCTCGCCATCGTCGAGCGCGAAGCGATCGAGGCCGTGGCGCGCGGGAAGGCGGCAGAATGGGAGTGTCGGGAGCAAAAACTTCGCGAGACGGAATGGCAGATGCACGAGGCCGCCATTGCCGCCGCGAAAAAAGGTCTGGCCGCTTACATGGAGAAGGACAAGGTTTACGCCAACCTGGCCGACATCGCCCGGATGCTGGAAATCGCCAGCAAACTCGGCCGGCTGGCGACGGGCCTCGGCGACGGCGAACATCGCAAAGGCGATGATCTGCCGGCGGTGCGCGTCGAGGTCACGGTCGCGCTGGAGAAAATCTACGGGGAGCCGTTGCCGGGGGAAGTTGTGGATGTTGAAGTCGTCGGCGAGACGCCGGCGATGACCCGCGAGACGCGGGTGCTACCGGAGGAAAAGCCATGACACCCTGGGAACGTTATTTTTTGATGGGCCGGCGCGTGGGCTGTCCGAAAGACCAGATGGACCGGTTTCAAGCGGCCGATGTGATTTTCCAGCAGCGCCAACTTGCGGCTTCAGCCGCGGCGCGACTGTGCGACCGCGCCGATGGGCCGACGGCCATCGGCTACGGCGGGGCGCGCGGCGGTGGGAAATCGCACTGGCTTTTGGGCCAGATGGGCGTGGACGATTGCCAGCGCGTGCCGGGTTTGAAATGCCTTTTGCTCCGCAAGGTGGGCAAAGCCAACCTCGAGCATTTTGAGGATCTTCGGCGCAAACTGTTTTACCGCTTGCCGCATGAGTTCTCGGCTTTCCGCGGCATCCTGACGTTCAAAAACGGGTCGCGGATTATCGCGGGTCATTTCCAGAACGAGAAGGATATTGATGCTTACCTCGGCTTGGAATACGACATCATCGGGATCGAGGAGGCCACTACGCTCACCGCGCGCAAATACCAGGACATCACGACGTGCTGCCGCACGTCCAAATCGAATTGGCGTCCGCGCATTTACTCCACCACCAATC
>PLYV01000066.1 GCA_003151855.1 Limisphaerales bacterium
CAACAATCCCAAATGCGCCTACGTCCTCTACGACATGGACGCGCAGACGATTGAACTGCGCCGGCTCGAATACGACATCGAATCCGCCCAGCGGAAAATCCGCGAGGCCGGCCTGCCCGAACGCCTCGCCGAACGCCTCGCTTACGGAAGATAATTCCGGCCACAGATACACACAGATTTTCACAGATAATTTTAATCTGCAGATGCGCCCGTTTTGATTTGTGTTTCATCTGTGTTCATCTGTGGCTTAAAAGTTGAAAATCCTCATTCTCAAACCCAGCTCGCTCGGCGACGTGATTCACGCGCTGCCCGTGCTGCGTTTGTTGAAGCTGCATCATCCCAACGCAGAAATTTTCTGGTGGATTGATTCCTCGCTCGCGCCGCTCATCGAAGGCGATCCTGATTTGGCCGGCATCGTCCGTTTCGAGCGCAAACGCTGGGGCAAACCGCGGCACTGGCCGGAAATGTTCCGCAGCATCCGGTGGCTCCGCGCGCAAAACTTCGACCTCGTCATTGATCTACAGTGCCTCGCGCGCAGCGGCGCGTTCGCGTGGCTGGCCAACGGAAAATTCCTCGTCGGCCTCGACGAGGTGCGCGAAGGTGCGCGCGGTTTTTATGACCTCGCCGTGCCGCGCCCCAGTTTCTACACGCACGCCGTGGACTGGTATCTCGCCGTGCTGCCGCCGCTCGGCGTGCCGGTCCATAAAAATTTCACCTGGCTGCCGGAGCGCCCGCAGATTGCCGCCGACGTGAAACGGAAATGGCCGGACGTTGGAGTTCAAGCTTCAGCTTGTCCGTCGCCTGACACGCTAAAGCGTGAACTCCAACCGCGTTGGATCGCATTGCAGCCCGGCGCGCGCTGGCTCAACAAACGCTGGCCCGTCCAACATTTCGCCGAGCTCATCCGCGCGCTCGCCAAAAAATTTCCAACGGCGCGCTTCGCCGTGCTCGGCGGCAAGGACGACGCCCCGCTCGGTGAAAGAATTTTCCAAGCCGCGCCGGAAAAAGTTTTGAATCTTTGCGGCGCGACCACCCTCCCGGAAATGATCGAGTGGGTGCGCCGCTGCGATTTGCTCATCACGAACGACACCGGCCCGATGCACGTCGCCGCCGCGCTGGGCAAGCCGCTCGTCGCACTCTTCGGCCCGACCGCGCCGGAGCGCACCGGTCCCTACGGCCAGCTCCAAAATGTTTTGCGGCTCAACCTCCCCTGCTCGCCCTGCCTGAAGTCAGACTGCCACTTTGAAAAGCCGGACGAATGCCTGCGCGCGCTTTCCCCGGTGCAGGTCCTGACGCGCGTCCAGCAAATTACGGCTTAAGTCCCGTCGTTTTTTGCCGATGCACAGGGCATCATGTCGATGCCGGAGACCAATCACTGCCGCAAGCAGTGTCCCACCGAAAAATCGTTGGCGGATGATGTTTCACCGGCTTCTGAAGACAAACTGCGGCCAGGCAAAATCCGGATTTTATTCGTGGACGACGAGGAATCCATGTTGCGGGTGCTGCGAATCGGCATGGGTTCCATGGCAAACGTCTGGGACATGGAATTCGTGGGCAGCGGCGAGGAAGCACTGGCCCTGTTCGGCCAGAAAGCCTTTGACGTGGTGGTCACCGACATGCGCATGCCGGGCATTAACGGCGTGCAACTGCTGAACCACGTCCTGCGGCAGCATCCCCAGACCATCCGCATCATCCTCTCGGGCTTTGCCGACTTGAGCGACGCCGTCAACAGCGCCAGCCTTGCCCACCAGTTTTTGGCCAAGCCCTGCTCCTTGAAAGATTTGAGGGAATGCCTGAAACGGGTCACGCAGGTCAAAGCCCGACTCATCAATGATAATCTCAACCGGTTCATCCCCGGCCTGACCCAGCTTCCCAGCCTGCCGAGAATTTATCTAGAAATCACTGAGGCACTCCAGTCACCGACCGTCTCGGCTGACCACATCGCCAGCATCGCCGCCCAGGATCCGGCGCTTACGGCCAAATTATTGCAGCTCTCCAACTCCGCCTTTTTCGGGGTCAACCGCGAAGTGTGTTCCGTGTCCGACGCCGTCCAGTTTCTTGGCGTGGGCATTATCCAGTCGCTCGCCCTGACCACGTCGATCTTCGCTTCGTTCGTGCACAGCAAGTGTCCGAATTTTTCGATCGACACAACCTGGAGTCATTCGATCCAGACCGCCGCGCTCAGCCGCTGGATTTTCAAAAGCCTGCAACATGATTCCCTGGTGACGGAACAGGCCTTTTGCGCCGGCATCCTGCACGACATCGGAAAAACCATCCTTGCCGACAGCCTGCCGGCGGAATATTCCGCCGCCATCAACGAATCCCGGACGACCCGCACGCCGCTGCTGGAGATTGAGCAAAAGTATTTCCAAGCCACGCACGCCGAGGTGGGTGCCTACCTGCTGGCGCTCTGGGGACTGCCCATTCCGCTCGTTGAAGCCGTCGCCTGCCACCATAATCCGCGCCGCTGCGGCAGAGATGAACTTTGCCTGGCCGGCGGTGTCCACCTCGCCAATGCCTTGCATCATTTCCAGACGCCCCAGACTGACCAAATCGCCAGCCCCGTGGACATCGCCTATCTCAAGCACATCAAACTGGAGCAACAGTTTGAAACCTGGCGGCGGGAACTGACGGGCGAGGCCGGATAAATCCGCTTGCCAAAAAAACTCTCCCGCTCCAGCCTGCGCGGATGAGATTCATCGCGATATTTCTCGTTCTCACCGCCAACATCGTTTTGGCGCAGGACGATGACTCGGCCAACCCGCCGAAGTATAACCACGAAATGTCCGTCGCGCTGTTCAACCAGAAAGATTTCACCGGCTGGACGTTTTGCATGAAAGACAACGCCGATCCGCTGAAAACCTGGAGCGTCACGAACGGCATCATTCATTGCACCGGCACGCCCACCGGCTATCTCCGCACCACCGGCGTTTACAGCAATTATTTCCTCACCGTCGTCTGGCGTTTCGTCAAAATCACGCCCCAGGCCGACAACACCGGCATCCTCGTCCACATCCAGCCCGGCGACAAAGTCTGGCCGCAATGCGTGCAGGTGCAGGGCAAACACGGACGACAGGGCGATTTGTTTTTGATGGAAGGCGCGGAAGCCAAGGAACACAAGGGCAAGGACAAAAACACGCCGGTGCCGTTGCAAGGCGACCCGGTGGAAGTCCGCGTCGGGGAATGGAACAAGGCCGAAACGATTTGCGTGAACGGCAAGGTCGAATCCTTCATTAACAGCAAGTTCGTGAACGAAATCACCGAATGCACGATCAACTCCGGCTACATCGGCATCCAAAGCGAAGGCGGCGAAATCGAAATCCGCTCGATTGATTACTGCCCGCTGAAGTATTAGGCCGGTCGCAGTTGCACCAGCGTCGCGCCCCAGCCGCCGAACTGCGGATGATCCAGCGTGAACAAAACCACCGCCGGATGTTTTTCCAAAATGGCATGCACCGTCCGGCGCAAGTTGCCGATGCCTTTGCCATGAATGATCCGCACCTGCAAAATTCCCCGCGCCTGACACGCCGCCAGATAATCCAACACCAAATCCTTCACGTCCTGCGGGCGAAACGTGTGCAGGTCCAGCACGCCGTCAATCGGCAGTTCCAGCGGTTCGTCAGCCATGCGCTTGGATTTGTTGTTTCACCCACGCCCGCGCCTCGTCGGCGGTTTTAATTTCCTCCGCCAGTTGCTGGTCGCGCAGTTCGTGCAGCAGTTCACCGATGCGTTTGCCACGCGGAATGCCCAGCGCGATCAAATCGTCCCCGGTCAGCAGCGGCGGAATTATCTCCGGCTGCTGTTTCAATTCTTCCGCTGCCGCCACGCAAAAATCGTAGTGCTCCAAATCTCCATGCGAGCCGAGCGAATCCAGCCGGTGCAGCGCCAGTTCCAGCGGAAACGTCGCGCGCAACAGCATCCGGCGCAGCGTGGCCTTGCGCATCAGCTTCACGTCCTTGAACTGCATGTGATGCCTCACCGCCGCGACAATTTCCTCGATCTGCTGATTTGGAAATTTCAGCCGACGCAAAATCTCCTCCGCCATGTCCGCGCCGGTTTTTTCGTGGCCGTAGAAATGGATTTTGCCCGTCGCCAAATCTTTTTCCGCCGTCACCGGTTTGGCGATGTCGTGCAACAAAACCGCCCACGGCAGCAACTCGCTCGCGTCCACCGGCATATTTTCCAGCATCAAACAAATGTGATTGAACACGCTGCCTTCGGGATGAAAATCCGGCGATTGCTCGCAATGAATGGTCGCCGCCAGTTCCGGCAGGAGGTGTTCCAGCAAGCCGCTGTCGCGCAGCAAAACCAAGCCGCGCGCGGCCGCCGGGAGCGCCGGCATCCTGCCGGCGAGTTGCGGAAATTCCTGGGGAAAACGCCGGCTGGAAGCCGGCGCTCCCGGGCGGGGCGGCGCGAATAATTTCACTAGCTCATCCCGCACGCGCTCGGCGCTGATGATTTTTATCTTGGGCGCAAGCGATTGGATCGCGGCAAAAGTTACCGGCTCGATCGCAAACCCCAATTGCGCCGCAAAGCGCACCGCGCGCAGTATCCGCAAATGGTCTTCGCCGAAGCGCTCTTCCGGCTGGCCAATCGTGCGGATGTTTTTTGCGCGCAGATCCTTTTCGCCGCCGACCCAGTCGTGGATTTTTTGCGTGAGCGGATCGTAGAACAGTCCGTTCACCGTGAAATCGCGGCGCGACGCGTCGGCCTCGGCGTTCGCGAATTCAACTTTCTCCGGGCGACGGCCGTCCTGGTAATCTGCCTCGGCGCGGAACGTGGCCACCTGAAATTGAATTCCATTTTCAACGACGATGATGACGCCGAATTTCCGTCCGACGGGAATCGTCTTTTTGAAAAGTTTCTCCACCTGCTCCGGCTTGGCGTCCGTGGCGATGTCAAAATCCTGCGGCTCGCGACCGAGCAGAAAATCGCGCACGCAGCCGCCGACCCAGAACGCAACGAAGCCCGCCTGTTGCAACGTGGCAACAATCTCTTTGGCGATGGCTCTGGGTGAGGCGGGTCTCATTTACGATTTACGATTTACGATTTACGCGCAAAAAGCCAGCCAACTCGTCACTGAATGTAGCTTGATTTTGAAATCTCGATAGAGTTTCCTTCAAACACGGTCTGGCCAGTTCAAACGAAATAAACGAGCTTACCAATGAAACTTTTTACCACTGTCATCCGGTGCGACAGATGCGAATATAACAAAGCATGGACCGGATCATTTGGCAATTTCCGTGAACGCAGAAAATATCAGCTTCCAAATGGCAAGACATATAGCGTTCAAGAGATAATGGGGTGGTGCGGCACCTGTAAAGATTTGCGAATGATAGAAAACCTATTTATGATACGGAGGGGAATTTTATCGAAAAGCGCACGCAGCCCGATCCAAGAAACCGAAGCAAAGAGAACGACCCAGACTATAAACAAGCAACGCAAAAATTAGAAAAGCAAGTAGGTAAAGAGCTTTCAGATAAAATCATTGAACATGGAAAAAAACTTAACGAACAGGAGCGAGAAAAGTTCGTGCAAGATTTTAAGGAGCACTTTCAAAAAAAGATCGAGGAAATCAAAAACTCGGCCAAGCCTGAACCAACACCTGTAACACCAACTGTGCCCAAACAACTCCCAACAGATTCGCTTTATGTTCACATCAAGAATGAAGCCAAGGGACCATTTACTTTAGGGTGTGTTAACACTAAAGC
>PLYV01000123.1 GCA_003151855.1 Limisphaerales bacterium
TCCCGAAGGAAAGGTGGGAGGAGACCTGGGAAAAAATGGAAAACGGACAAATCGAAACCTTCCGGGCGGAGAGCTGTCACCGGCGCAAGGACGGCGCGGTGTTCCCCATCGAAGTCATGGCCAAGCACATTTGCTTGAGCAACAACCTGAAGCTGCTCCTGGCCGTCACGCGCGACATGACGGAGCGCAAGCGGATGGAGGCTGACCTGACCTACGAGCGGGATTTGCTGCGGACGCTGCTGGATCAATCGCCGGATAAAATTTATTTCAAGGACACCCAATCCCGCTTCATCAAGGCCGGCATGGCCCACGCCCGCCTGTTTGGCGTGGCCTCCCCGGAAGATTTGCTGGGCAAGACGGATTTTGATTTCTTCACGGAAGAACACGCCCGGCCCGCCTTTGCGGACGAGCAGAAAATCACCCGCACCGGCGTGCCCGTCATTGGCAAGGTGGAAAAGGAGGTCTGGCAGGATGGCCGGGAGGACACCTGGGTGCTCACCACCAAGATGCCGTTCCACGACAAGGACGGGAAAATCATCGGCACCTTTGGCGTCTCCAAGGACATCACGGCGCTCAAGAAAATCGAAAACGCGCTGGCCTACGAGCGCGACCTGTTCGAGATGCTGATGGATCAATCGCCGGACTCGATTTATTTCAAGGATCGCCAATCGCGGTTTGTGCGGTTCAGCCAGGCCAAAGTGAAAAGAGGGTTCGCCGCCGAACTGGCCCGCCACACCGCCGCGCACCCGGACGAACAGGAAGAAAACCGTCCGGCTCACCTGGCCAGCGAGGAGCGGTTCGCCGAATACCTGGTGGGCAAGACGGATTTCGACCTCTTCTCGGAGGCGCACGCCCGGCCCGCTTTCGAGGACGAACAGGAAATCATCCGCACCGGCGTCCCGGTGGTAGGCAAGGTGGAAAAGGAAATCTGGCTGGACGGCCGGGAAACCTGGGTGCTCACGAGCAAAATGCCGTTCCGCAATAATGACGGCCAGATCGTGGGCACGTTCGGCGTTTCCAAGGACATCACCGAGTTCAAGGAGGCGGAGGCGCAGTTGCGCCAGTTGTCCCGCGCCGTCGAGCAAAGCCCGGCGTGCATCGTCATCACCGACCCGGCGGGAAACATCGCCTACGTCAACCCGAAGTTCACGGCGGTGACCGGCTATTCCTTCGCGGAAGCCCTGGGGAAAAATCCCCGAATCCTGAAATCGGGCGAAACGCCGGCGGCGGCTTACACGGAACTGTGGCAGACCATCACGGCCGGCAAGGAATGGCACGGGGTGTTTCACAACAAGAAAAAGAACGGCGAGCTTTACTGGGAAATGGCTTCGATCTCGCCCATTTTCGATGCCACCGGGAAAATCACCCACTTCCTGGCGGTCAAAGAGGACGTCACCGAGCGCAAGCGCTTGGAAGAGCAGTTGTTCCAATCCCAAAAAATGGAGACCATCGGCAAACTGGCTGGCGGTGTGGCCCACGAGTTCAACAGCATCCTGACCGCCATCATCGGCCAGAGCGAACTGCTGATCGAAGACCTGCCGGCCGGCGATCCGCTGGCCCAAAATGCCGCTGAAATCCACAAGGCCGCCGACCGCGCCGCCACGCTGACCCGGCAACTGCTGGCGTATGGCCGCAAGCAGTTCCTGCGGCCGGAAGCCCTCGAACTCAACCAGGTGCTGGCCAGCATGGACGGAATGTTGCGCCACCTGATGGGCGGGGAAACGGTGGAAGTGAAGATCATTCCCGCCATCGGCCTGCATACGGTGAAGGCGGATGCCGGGCAAATCGAGCAGGTCATCATGAACCTGGCCCTCAATGCGCGCGCCGCCATGCCCAACGGCGGCAAGCTGACGCTGGAAACGGCGAACGTCACCGTCGACAAGGAGAGCGTGGGGCGCTATCCCGAATTGCCGCCGGGCGAATACGCGCTGCTGGCCATCACCGACACCGGCACGGGAATGAGCCCGGAGGTCAAGGCACGCGTGTTCGAGCCATTTTTTACGACCAAGGACGTTGGCAAAGGGCCGGGCTTGGGACTGTCCACCTGTTACGGCATCATCAAGCAAAGCGGTGGCCACATCAGCGTGTATAGCGAGCTGGGCCGAGGCACGACCTTCAAAATTTACCTGCCGCAAATATCAACGGCGAACCAGAGCCAACCGCCCCCGCCCAAATCTTCCGCCCTGCCGGGCGGGACGGAAACCATCCTGCTGGTGGAGGATGATCCGGCGCTGTGTGAGATGGCGGCAACCTTGTTGCGCCGGCTGGGCTACAACGTTTTGACGGCGGCCAACGGCGTCGAGGCCCTGGGCGTGAAACAGCAGTCCACCACCGGCCACATTGATCTGCTGTTCACCGACGTCGTGATGCCGCACATGAGCGGCAAGGAACTCTCCGACCGCGTGCGGGCGCTGTATCCGCACACCCGCATCCTGTTCACCTCCGCCTATACTGAGAATGCCAGCATCCAGCAGGGCGTGCTGAACGACGGCATGGCGTTCCTGCAAAAGCCGTTCACGCCAACCGCACTGGCGTGCAAAGTGCGGGAAGTGTTGGACCTGCCAAAGCCCTGAATCAGCCCCGGACGACATCATCATTCAAACTTCGCGCCGGCCCGGAGCGGAAAATCCGGGAGAAACTGCTCGCCGATCGGCGCGATGCGGCCAAAAAGGTCAACTGACGCTTGGAGAGAAAACAAGAAAGCTGAAATAAGAGTGGCTGGCGTGGGCGCATCTACCAACTGACCGACTCAAACACCGCATCCGATACTGCATCCATACTGACTGCAACTACCGACTGACACTGCCTGCAACCGTCAACCGACACTCACGTCCACACCAGCCACTGATACCTTCGCCCCCTTTCACAACCTGTCAAGGGAGCGGAGTGAAATTATTTTAGTTATTTTTCAAAAGGCTGATTCCGCCTCGTAATTCAATCAAGGGGCAACCGCAGCCAACCACGAAATTGCTAGACCAACCGGCCGCCCGCCGGCAGCGGAAAGCCCATCAGGAATTGTTCCGCCGGCAAGCGCTTGCCGCCCTCGCGCTGCAGTTCCAAAATGCACAGCGCGCCTTCGCCGCAGCCGACGACGATGCCGGTCTTGTCAGCGGATAAGACCGTGCCGGTCGGGCCACTGTTTTCAACAACTTCAGCCTTCCAGATTTTCAGCAACTGCGGCTTGGGTTCGGCTTGAAGAAACGTGAACGCCCCCGGCCACGGCGTGAAGGCGCGGAGCCGGTTCCAGATTTGTTGCGCCGGCTGCTGCCAGTCAATCTTGCCGTCTTCCTTTTTGATTTTCGTGGCGTAGGTCGAACCAGTGGCTGGTTGCGGCTGCGGCGAGATCTTCCCGGCGACATAATCAGGAATCGTCTCGGCGAGCAGTTCCGCGCCAAGCTGGGCCAGCCGGTCGTGCAACTTCTGCGAATCATCTTCGGGAAAAATCGGCGTGCGGCGCGTGGAGAGAATCGGCCCGGTGTCGAGACCGGCGTCCATCCGCATGATCGTCACGCCGGTTTCCGGTTCGCCATCGGCGATGGCCCACTGGATTGGAGCCGCGCCGCGATACTTCGGCAGGAGCGACGTGTGGACGTTGAGGCAGCCGTGCGCCGGCACGTCGAGCAATGTCTGCGGCAAAATCTGTCCGTAGGCCACGACCACCATCAAGTCCGGTTTTAATTCGCGCAGTTCGGAAATGAATTTTTCATCGCGCGCCTTGAGCGGTTGCAGCACCGGCAGGTTCAGTTTTTCCGCCACCACCTTGACCGGCGACGGCGTGAGCTTGAGTTCGCGGCCCTTGGGCTTGTCCGGCTGGGTGACGACAGCGAGAACGGAAAAGTTTTTATCGCGCGCCAGTTTTTCCAGGCTGGCGCACGACAGCTCCGCCGTGCCCATGAAGATGATTTTTAATGCAGCCATTGCGGCGGCGTCATTTCAAGCCGCCGGGGGTTCCGGCACCGGCACCAGCCGGATTTCTTGGATGTCCGCCAGCGGCACGGTCACCTGCCCGGTCTTGGTTTCCAAGATCACTTCCGTGACCGCGACCTGCATGATGCGCTCCACGGTGTGCTGCGCCGTCGAGGTCTTGAGTTCCATGGTGAACTTCAGCGCATCACCGCGCGGCGTGCCGAAATAGCCGACAAACTTCGTCTCGATGAAACGCTTGTTGAAGGTGAACTTGCCGCGCGCAAAAATCTGCGGTTCCGGCTTCTTCTCGTCCTTTTTCCAGGAAGCCTCGACGACCTGGATATCTTCCGGCGTCCGGGCGGCGGCGGCCCCGGCCGTGCCGGCGGGCGCGGCAAATTCCAGCACCTCTTTCGGCGCTTCGATCTTGATCGGCATCGCGAGGAAAATCGCCGGGCCGGCAATCGGCAGCACCGCCGACAGGCCGATCACCTGGATCGCCGGACGCGCGCGGATGACCGAAACCTCATACGCCGCGTAAAGATTCGCCCCATAGACCACCAGCAGCAGGAACAATCCCAACGGCGAGCCGAACAGTCCGCCGAGCAGCGAGGGGTTGGCCGGGCGATCGAGACGATGCACCTCGTTCACCTTGATTTCCGGCTTGGCCGGCCGTTGCGACGCGTCCGGCTCGATGAACGGTTCCGCCAGCGGCTTGAGTTTCGGATTGGCGACGAGGTGCTTGAGCGAATCCTGCGAGAGCCGCGACCACGCGATGTTCGTCGTGGCGTAAGCCTCGCCGGTCAGGTGCAGCATCAGGCCGTTGTCATCGAACTTGATGATCTCGCCGGTCACCGCCGTGCCGTCCGCCAACGTCATGGAAACCGGTTCCGCCGCCGCCGCGCCGAAAGCCACGGCCAGCATGAGGCTCAAAAGGAAAAGGAGTTTGCGCACACCGTTTATCTAACAAACACCGTCCAGCGGCGAAAGCAAATTCCAATGGCTCACACCGCACAGGAGCACCAGCCTGCCGACGGACGCGGCGGGTAACGTCCGCCGTTCACGCCCAAACCCGTCCTGCCTTTCCCCAAAGCAGCCGTTGCTTCGGAGAAAGCAGCCGCTACTTTCCCAAAACCAGCCATTGCTTTCCGCAAAGCAGCCGTTCACTTGCCAAAAGTAACCATCACTTTCGGGAAAGTAACCGTTCATGGACGGAAAGGAGTCGTTCATTTTCCAATACCAACCGTTACTTTCCGCAAAGTAACCACTGCTTCCGGGAAAGTAGCCGTTACTTTTGATCTGGAAACCGCAGGTTTTGTCTCGTTTTTCGCAAAAAAACACCATTTTTGCTCAAATTCCCGGTTTCAGCCGGTTTCCTCCCCATTGGGGGGCGGTTCCCGGCCGGATGCCTGCCAGAGGCCAGTTTTTTATAATTCCGGGCTGACCGGCGGGGCAGCCAGACGCAAAAAGGTTTTTCCCACCACCACCCCGATGACCGTGCCAAGGATGGCTCCCGCCACGAAATCCGAGAACCAATGGATGGTCATCGAGACGCCCAGCCCGATGTAGCCCGCATAAGCCAGCGCCAGCCAGCCCACCCAACGCCGTTTTGGGAAGAGCGTGAACACCGTGACCGCCATGGCAAAGGCGATGGTGGTGTGCGACGACGGCCAGCCCCAGAACACCCCGCCGTGCAACCAGCCAAACCGGAAATCATGGCTGAGATCCGTGCCGATGAAATGTTCCGGATGCACGCGACCGGTGAACGCCTTGTAGCTGGAAGACAACAGCGACCCGATGAGCGCCGCCTGCCCGACCGCCCAACCCGTCAACGCGAGCCGCGCGCGGCTGTTGATGTAGCCGGAAACAATCAGGATGAGCGGCACCACGAGCGGCACGAGTCCGCCAATCGGAGCGGAGGGAAACATCCAGGTCCGCAGCAGCGGACTGCGGGTGGAACAGAAATAAAACCAGTCAAACCCGGAGCGGACGAGAATGGCCGTGAACACGATGAGCACCGCGTGCCAGAGAATCATCCGCCCTTGGAAACAGCCGAGGATATTGCGCGGCAAGGTGGAGAAAAACGGCTTCACGCGGAGAAATTGAAATTGACGGATGATTTCAGCAAATCAAATAAAATTAAAATCTGTTTTGTAATTCAGAACTTTTGGCAGACCAAGCAATTGATCCACCTCCTTGTTTTTTCGCAAACTGCACAGGCCAATGGATGCGCGTTTGAGCGTTGAATGCCCAACAAATGGCTTAAAGTTTTCAACGCTCAAATTGCGTGCTTCCCCGACGCAAAGTTCTTCCAAAGCCGGCGCTTCAACCAAAGGTGACAAATCAGAAAGCCCTTTCATTCCGACCAAAGCAACACGCCTAAGTTTATGGAGTTTTTTTAATGAAGGAAGCTTTGAAACATTCTTGAGCGTCTCAAGAAATAGGTTCTGTAATGTCTCAACCTCGCCAATACTTTCAATGTCTTCCAAACCCTTAATCATCCAGAGTTCCAGATATTTTAGTTGGCCAATTTGCGGTAATAGCTGAAGGTCTTTTGTTCCGCCCAGCTTAATTGCGATTGACCATAGATTTTGAAGACTGGTTAAAACCGACAGGCTTGGAAGTGTAATTGACCGGATGGTGAGTTTTTCCAGCAAAGATAGTTTGCCTACGTTCTCAAAATCTTTCACATGACCCTCAAGGAACAACTCTTTCAAATTGGGAAACCGATTAAGTATGCTCAATGAAATCTTTTTAGATTTTGTTTGTCCAAGACCAAAAAACTCCAAGGTTGGAGGGAGGAATTCAATTCCATCAGTGCTTTCCAGCAGCCATACGTCAGCTTGAAAGCCTTTCAAAAAATCGTAATAACAGAGAAATCCAAGGTCGGAAATGGGTTTGCTGTAATGCCCATAAATTCGTAACGGGATATCGGGATAACTTCTCAAAAACTTGGCAAGATTTAAATGGTCGGCATCTGATAAAGGAGAGGCAAATTGAACAACTTGGCAGCGACTATCAAGCGGCCTCAATTGTTCAGGCGTTACCGGCGATTTAATTTCACGGATTAACGGATAATTATCTGGGTCAAAAGTGTCCATGCTGCCAGATTAAAACTGTTTCAAGAACCGCACGTCGTT
>PLYV01000283.1 GCA_003151855.1 Limisphaerales bacterium
CCAGCGGCGAGAGAAACAGGTTGGAGGACAGCTTGAGCGAGCCGATTTGCACGCCGTCAGGTTAAGGAAAAATTCACCGCTTTGGAATCAAAACAAAGAACCGCCGGAACCACATTGGATTCCGGCGGTGATGGTTTTGGAAAACTTTCGCTTACTCGAACTGGCTGGGCGCGGTCTTGGTGGCGGTGGCATCCGGCGTGTATTTTTCTGCGCGGAGCGCCTTCACCTCGGCGGGCGTGACTTCCTTGCCGGAGTTGCCGAAGGAGTTATAAGTGTAGGTCAGCGCGTTCGCGATGTCCTCGTCGCTCAAGGGGAACGACGGCATGTTATTATTGTATTTCGCGCCGTTGACGGTGATGTCGCCCTGTTTGCCGTGCAGCAGCACCCGGATGGCCTGTTGCTTGTCGGCGTTCAGAAAATCCGAGTTGGCCAGCGGCGGATATTTACCGGTCACGCCTTGGCCGGCAAGCTGGTGGCACGTCGCGCACATCGTGGTGAACAAACCTTTGCCAACCTGAATGCGTTCCGCCTTGTTGCTGGCGGGCGTGGCGTTGGCGGGCTGGCCGAGCCGGGCGCCGGCGACCACCCAGTCGCGGATGAGCGCGCGGTCGGCTTCGGTGATGGTCTGACATTCCGGGCAGTTGCCGGCGGGCATGGACTGCTTGTAGTAGTTGCCTTTCCAGGCATCCCACACACGACGCTTGATCTCCAGCCGGTTTTGGTAGGCGGAAGTGTAGTCCGACCAGTTGGGCAGAAACGCGGAGTCGTTGTTGTGGCAGCGCGAGCATTTGCCGAGGAACAGCGGTTTTACGTCGCGCAGGTAGGTCGGGGCGTTTGTCTGCGCGGACAAATTTGTCCCGGCGGCAGCCACGCCGGCCAGCGCCAGCAGCAGCAGGCCACGGTGAAAACTTTTTTGGTTCAACATAGGTTCAGCGGGTTAAAAGCCGTAGGAAAGCTGCAACATCCACATCTGCGGGGGCAGCGCGTTCGGGCCGTGGCTCTTGAGGAATTCATAATCGCCCTCGAACAGCAAGGTGTTGGAGAAGTAATAGACATAGCCGACGGTGTAACGGTCGGTGTAGGTGCCTTGCGCATCATCCGAGTTGTCGTAGCGGGCGACCAGTTCCAGGTTGTTGATTACCGGCCAGTCCCGTTTCAATCCGGCCAGCTTGTAGCTGGTCTGCACCCAGAGGCCATGCGGGTCGAGGTTGCCGAGATCGTCGGTGCCGAACCAGGTGTTGATGTATTCGCCCTTCGCCTCGAAATACGGGCCGAGGTGCAGCGCGGCGTCCAGCACGCAGGCCGACCAGAGGTGCGTCCGGTTGTCGCTCCATTCGCCGGTTTGGCCGGACACGCCGAGTTCCAAATCATAATGCACTTTCCACGGGATGAACCAGGCGAGGCGTCCGCCACCGCTGGGGTTCGCGTGCCAGTTGGGGGTGTCGCCCACGTTGCCGCCGAGATCGAGGTCGCCGGCATTGGCAAAGCCGTTCGTCGGATTGCCGGACGACGGGCCGTTCGCCACATACACCGCGTAGGTCACCATCTGGCCGCTTTGGCCAACGGGCAACGCGCCCTGCAACCGGGCACCGATGCCGCTGCCAGGCAGCCAGTCGCGGACGAGCGGGTCGTCCCCGATCTTGTTCAACCAGCCCGCCGCGCGTTCGCTGTAAGTGCCGAGCGGCAGCAAAATGTCGCCGGCGCAAAGCGTGAGGTAATCGTTCAGGCAATAGTCCAGTTGTGCGAAGCTCAGGCTGACCGTGGTGGAACTGCCCGGCGCGCGGGTGCCGTCGGCATTCGCGTTGTTGTTCAGCGTGATGTCGAATCCGGCTTCGAACAGGATGTTGTCGTTGGCGCGGAACAGAAAGATCGGGGCGAAGTCGGCCAGCACGAACGTCGGGTTCTGCCCGGTGCTTTTGCCGAACTGCACTTCCGCGTCGCCGATGACCTGGAAATTATGCGTGGTGGTCTGAGCTGGATTGGGCGCCTGATAGACCGTCTGCGACTGGGCGGCGGCCTCGGCCTTCTGCTCCGCATTCGTGGCGAGCTGGGACGTCTGGCCGACCTGCTGCTGCAACTGCTGGATCACCAGCTGATCCTGCTCATGCGTCTTTTTCAATTCTTCCAGCGCCTGGCCCTGCTTGCTGACCATGTCGGACAGTGCGTTGAAGGCTTCTTCACTGACGGCGGCGGAACCGGTGGCGGGAACCAACATGCCTGCCGCGCAACCGCCGGCGGCGGCACCCAAGATTAAGGAACGTATTTTCATGTGATGAATCCTGTGTTAGTAGCCGGCCTCTTCCTGGAGATACTTCAAGATCTCGCGCGCCTGTTCGGCGGGGAGATTCGCCCGCACACGCATATGGAGCATATAGGTCTGCCACTGGCGCTGGTCAAATTCCACCGGGTAGCGCTCCGGATGGCAGCGGTTGCAGTGGATGGCGTAAAGCTCCACGCCGGAAATCTTCTTCTTCGGGGTGGCGGGAGTGGCGGCTTTGTCATCCGCCTGCGCGGCGGGCAGGGCGGCCAGGGCCAGGACGCCGGCCAGCAGTGGCGCGGTCATCCAAGCAAATCTTTTAGCTTTCATAAGTGGAAGTTTAGACCCTCTAAAAGTGGAGACCAACCCTTTTTTAACTTTTTCTAAACCTTTATTGAAGCAAGGTGAATGGGTGTCTGAAGGAACCGGATGAAAGCCTTCGGTGGACGGAGGATGTGCAAAAAAGAACGCTGGCATCGTCACCGGCTCGGGCGGAGGCACAGGCTCGCGAGCGGTGCAGGGCGATGACCAGCGTGACTTGTCTTTTGGGGAGGACGGAAGCCGTTGGTCACTGCGGCCCGGCGGCGGGCGGTGTCGTCAGGGGCGGGAGGCTTTCGCTGGCTTGCAGCATTTCCGCCAGGAGCGTTTGGAATTCCTTCAGCCCGGTGCTGGGGATGATGATGGCGGTGCGTCGGCCACCTGCATCCTCGGTGATGCGGAGGAAGCGGCCGCGCGGATTTTCCTTGAGCACGACGGCGAAGACCTTGCGTTCAACCTGGACGTAGCGTTCTTTCAACGTGTCTTCCTGAATGCGCGGCTGCTGCTGGAACGCCGGGCCGGAATGGTGATAGCCGTAGCCGTGCGGGCGCGGCGGCTGGTAGCCGTAGGCGCCGGGATGGTCGCTCGAATTCATACCCCAACGGTTTAACAAAACTCCCGCCGTCCGGCAATCTGGAAAAGTGGGCACCTGGCGGGCCGGCGGCGGTTTAATTCGTTGATTGCGGCAAGTGGCCGGTCGTGTTAGTGTGCCGGACTAAAAATGGCTGACGACGATTCCAACCAGAAAGACAATAAAAAGAAGTCCGGCGGCAACGGCTTCAATAATATCCCTGTGTTCACGCTGCTCGCGTGGGCGGCCATCATTGCCGCCACGGTCGGCCTGTTCATGGTTAAGAAGAATTTTACCGCGCCGGCGGCCCAGCTCTCCCAGGCGGACTTCCTGAACAAGTTCGCCTCCAACCAGATTGTCCACGCCAGCATCAATTTCAACGCGCAGTCGTCGCCCCTCACGCCCATCAGCGGCGAATACTCGGAGACCGGCAAGGATGGCAAGACGCACCCGGTAGCCTTCGTCTCGCCGAACGCGATGCTGACGCAGAAGATGCTCGACCAGCTTTTGGTGTCGGACAAGATCGAGGCCGGCGCGCCGAACGTGATGCTGACGAATTTCCTCTGGGGCATCGCGCCATTTTTGGTGCTGGGACTGCTGTTCTGGTTTTTCTTCATCCGGCAAATCAAGGCGGCGGGCAAGGGCGCGTTGAGCTTCGGCAAAAGCAAGGCGCGGATGCTCGCGAAGGACCGCAATAAAACCACCTTCAAGGATGTCGCCGGCGTGGAAGAGGCGATGGAGGAAGTTTCTGAACTCGTCGAGTTCCTGAAAGACCCGAAAAAATTCCAGCGCCTCGGCGGGCGCATCCCCAAAGGTGTTTTGATGATCGGGCCGCCCGGCACGGGCAAAACCCTTTTGGCCAAGGCCATCGCGGGCGAGGCGGATGCGGCGTTCTTCAGCATCAGCGGCTCGGACTTCGTGGAGATGTTCGT
>PLYV01000226.1 GCA_003151855.1 Limisphaerales bacterium
GCCCAATCCAGCCGCTGAATTTCGGCATGACGCAATCCGGCAAAACCGCCAAGCACGATCAGCGGCAAAATCCGTTCGTCCGCAGCGGCAATGATTCGGTGCATTTCTTCGGGGTTGTAGGTGGTGATTTCACCATGCAGCCGGGCGGAATACTTTTGCACGCCATCCAGCAGATCAGTCGCCTTCGCGAGATAGCCGCGCAGGATCAGCCAGCGGTTGAAATAGCCAATCACGTTCCGATAATTCCGGCGGGTGCGTTCGGCCAGCGTCAGCTTGGTCAGATAGTCCGAAATCATTTTCGGTTCCAGCGCTTGAATTTCCTCGTTAAAGGCCGTCGCGAAATTTTTCAGGATGGTGGAAATTTCCTTCCGCCGAATTTTGGATTTGCCGTTGGCGACGCATTGCAGATTAANNTCATCTATCCCTTTTTCTATCCCGACCAGCGCATCGCGGGCGCGGGTGTAAGCGTAGGCGTCGGCGGCTTTGAGGTTGAGGACTTCGGCCTGGCCTTCGGTGATCTTGTCAATGGCCGCGTCAGCGGCTTTGCGGGCCTTTGCCAGCGTGGAACGCCAGACCAGCTTGCGCTTCCCTTGTGCGCGGTAATCCAGCACGAAATAGGTCGTGCCGGCTTTGATTGTGGGGCGGATGCGAACGCAGATGCCGTTCTTTTTGACCTCGATAACGTCGGATGAATCGGCGGCGGGCGCAGGATTTGCCGATTCCTTAATGTCGGTTAATTCATTTGCTTTCATCTATCCACATGATAGATGAAAGATAGAATTAAGTCAATACCTCATTTATATTGCAATAAATGGTGGAGGCGGCGGGAATTGAACCCGCGTCCCAAGTCAACCTACCAGCCGCGACTACATGCTTATCCCAAGTAATTTTTTCTGCTATGCGATGGCGCTTGGGCTCGAGTCGCACTGCCTAGTCCGCATGGTAAGATCTCGGCTGACAACGCGCGGTCTCCGCTGTCAACCATGCCTGCTGTTGCGTTCATCCACCGTAGCAGGTGTCCAGTGACGAACGTCGGGGCCTTAGGCCGCGAGGGCTAGTTCTTCGTTAGCTTTTTGGTTTTGATGCGAATGATTTACGAGGCCAACGCATCGTCCTCGGCATGCCGCCTCTGGCGTGTTCACATGGTCGAAACCAGTGCGCCCCCATCAATCGGCAACTCCATATTCCACCAATTTTACCGTCCGGTCAAATCTCAATCACAGTGATTTCCGGTCGGCAGTTGAAGCGGAAGTTGTAGGTATAAACATAACCGATGCCGGCATTGACATACAGCGGCCCAGAGGCGGTCTGGTAAATTCCCATATCAAACTCGTCCACGCCATACGGCACCAGCAGCGGGCCGTAAAACGGAATCCGCACCTGTCCGCCGTGCGAATGGCCGGCGAGCATCAAATCAAATTTTGGTCCGTCCAGCTTCTTCACCCAGGCCGGATAGTGCATGAGCAAAATGTTTTTCACCGCCGGGTTCAGCGGCAGTTGCGCCTGATTGCCATGGCTGCAAGTGATGCCGATGAGGTTGAGTTTGCCGCCGGCCACGGCACGCTGTTCGTCCAGCAGCCACGCGCCGCCGGTGGCGCTGAAACAACGGTGGATCGGTGCGAACGAAACTTTGCTCCAGTAATCATGGTTGCCTGGCACGCCAAACATCGGCGACTTGATGCCGGATAAGATCTCCAGCGCCTCGGCCAGATATTTTTCCTCCTCGATGATGTCGCCGGTGAAACACACAAAGTCCGGTGCCAGCGAATTGATTTTAGCCACGACCGCTTGCAAATAATCCCGGTCGCCCTTGTGATGCAAATCGGTGAAGTGAACAAACCGATAGGTTGGCGGGCCGTTGCCGATGCGCAGCCGTCGGACTTTAAGCCAAGTCGGTTCGAGATATTTCGCATCCGCCAACACCGCGCCCGGCGTCGCCAGCAAAACAGCGGCGAGAAACTGGCGGCGGCTGAGACGCGGCAATTTCACTGGTAATGCGGCGGCTTCTGGTTGTTCGACTTGACGCGCTCCAGCTCCATCGTTTGCATCGCGGTGGACTGGCGCTGGACTTCCTTTTTCAGCCGGTCCAGCAATCGGCCCTGCTCGATGATCACGCCATTCAACTGCTCGACCTGGTGCTCGAGGTGCGCAAGGTGTGATTCGAGTTTTTCCATCCGTCGGGAACTTTCGTCTGCCATGAAAGCATCTTGCCCGCCCGCCGCCGCGAAGTCGAGGCGGTGAATGACTTCTGATTGCGTCGCCGGTCAAACTGCGGGAAACTGCGTCCGTAAAATTTGATGGCACGCAAACCGACAGACACCAAAAACCCGCCGGTCGCCGCGATGATTCTCGGCGTCGGCTCGTTCGCGCACAGCATCGGCACCGCCCTAGCCGAGGCCGGCGCGGATGTCTCAACGTATTTGACGCGCAATTACGGCCACTTTTCGCCCACGCTCGTTGGAAAAACTTTTTCGCGCGACGCGTTTCCGAGTCCGGTGCCGCTGCTCCGCGAGAACAAAATTGACGTGGTCATCCCGCAGTCCATTGACTGGGCCACGCAGCCGTGGGCGGAAGATTTGGCGAAGTCCGGCGTCGGCATCTTCTCGCCGACCGGCGAGGCGATGCGGATCGAGCGTGAACGCGACTTCGCCCGCGAGCTGTGCGCGAAGTTCAAGATTCCGTTTCCCAAATCGTTCGTCGCATCCAACCGCATCGAGGCGGAAAAAATTCTCGCTGAACATCCGCAGCCGTTCGTCCTGAAAAATCCGCTGTGCTCGCCAACCAGTCCAATTCACACCGTCATGTGCGAGACGGTGGCCGACACGCGGGCGTGGCTGCGCAACGTGAACTATGCCGAGGGCGTTTTTCTTCAGGAATATCTTGGCCGCGCCGAGGCCGGGCACATCGCGCTGGTCAGCGGCGGCGAGATTTATTCGCTCGTCACGAACCAGGAATACAAATACGCCTTCAACGGCAACCTCGGCATCGTCGCCGGCGCGCCGCTCGGCGGTTTGGTGGAACGCGATGAGCACGACAAATATGGCCTGGCGCGCGAACTGATCCATCCGCTGAAACCGTGGCTGCGCGAAGCCAAATTCAACGGCCCGCTGCAAGTCACCGCCATCAAGCGTGGCGGCCAATGGCACGTCATCGAATACAACATCCGCATCGGCGTCACCTCCGGCCCGATGATTTTGCGGATGC
>PLYV01000164.1 GCA_003151855.1 Limisphaerales bacterium
ACTTCCGGCGTCTGCACATCAATCGTCAGCAGTTCCAGCGAGAGCACGTCCACCTTTTCGAGCACGGGCCAGACGAAGACGCCGCCGCCCTTGACGATGCGGAAGCCGACTTCCTTCACGTTGCCGTCCGGGTCGGTGATCTTGTGCTTGTTGCCGGAGATGACGAGCACCTGGTTCGGGCCGGCCTTCGTGTAACGGCTCGCCCAGATGATGGCGATGACGAACACGACGAACAGCACGGAGCCGGCGGCGAGGGCGATTTTCAACCAGGAGGCACCGGAAGGTTCCACCTGGGCAAGCATGGCAATGAGGTTCATTTTAGTCAGTAGTTTGTAGTTGATGGTTGATGGCTAAATTTAGTTCGCGACTTCGACGTAAAACTGCGTGCCGACGATGCGCGTGATCTTCACCGTCTGGCCGTTGGCAATCGCGCCGTTCTTTTCATCGCGCGCCGGCGCGGTGTAACGCGAGCCGGACTGGATGTAGGAAATTTCGCCCACGCCGTTCACCGGAATCGGCGAGATGATGGCGGCCGTCTGGCCGATGAGTTTCGCCACCTTGCCTTCACTGGAACTCTGCGTGTTGCGGAAAATCTTGTTCATGCCCCACAACACCAGCAGCGCGATGAGGAGACCGCTGACGAAAGACAGCGGCGCGTTGACCCAGATGCTTTTGGTGGCGGGAATCTCCGACAACACCAGCCCGAACGCGCCGAACGCCGTGACGAAGCACGCCAACACCGTGGGGCTGAAAAAGCTGATGCCCGGCACGCCGTCGCTCTGCATCCCCGCATCCGCGTGACCGCCGGTGCCCACGGAATCATGGCCGCCGAAGAGATGACCGAGGAAAGCGCTGATAACGGTGAACATCAGACCCAGCACCAGACAAAAGGCGTAGATAATCATAAGTTTTTTCCCGGTTGGTTTGTCAGCCGCATTAGAACCTTAATTCCGCCGGCATGGCAAGCCGGAACGGCAACTGTTTTTGTTCCAAGACACTGCATGACCCTACTCAACCATATCCCCATGCCGGGCGCATTGATAATTTCCAGCGTTTTTTGGAATCGCTTCCCGCTTGCCAACTTGGGCAGCCTTTCGCAATGTTTGATCCCATGCAATCGCACGAACTGCTCCGCGAGGTCTTCGACAAAAAAGGCACGAAGGAAATCTCCGCCGACCTCGAACTCTCCACCTCGATGATTTACAAATGGGCGCAGCCGGCCGCCAACGACGGCGGCATCGAGAACCCCCTCGACCGCGTGGACGCCCTCATCCAAAGCACCGGCGACGCGCGCATCGCGCAATGGGTCTGCCAGCGCGCCGGCGGTTTCTTCATCGCCAATCCCAAAAACGCGCCGCATCCGCACCAGTTGATCCCGGCGACGAACCAGATCGTCCAGGAATTCGCCGACCTGCTGCACACCATCGCCCTCGCCACCGCCGATGAAAAAATCACGGAGACCGAGGCCAAGGACATCCGCGCCCGCTGGGAGGAATTGAAAAGCGTGACGGAAGGTTTCGTGGCCGCGAGCGAGGCGGGCGATTTCGGCGCACTCAAGGCGCCGGAGTTAACGCAAAGGCGCAAAGAGGCGAAGGCGGTTGACCGATAGCCGTTGGGAGTTGGGAGATAGCAGATGGAAGATGGGGAAAAGCCAACCGGCGGTGTCCCCGCCATCTGCCATCTGCCATCTGCCATCTGCTTTTATTTCGTTTCGCTGGCAAAGCAAAACGCCCGCAGGTGAGTGCGGGCGCTGGTGGGGAGATGAATGATTTACTTCGCCGCCGGGGCGTTGGTCTGGACGGGCAGCGTGGAGAGCAAGTTGCCACTGGCCGGCGGAGTGGCCGGACCCGGGCTGGGCGGCACCGTCGCAGTGGGTTGCGCCACCGTTCCCTGCTGTTGCTTCAACTGCACCCGCTTGGTGAAATCCGAAGTGCTGTTGTCCGTGTGCGCCCTGTCATGCAGATAGCCGAGCGCGACTGCGAGCAGGATAAACACGATGGTCGCGGTCTTGGTGATCTTCGTCAGGGCGTTGCCGGAACCCGCGCCGAACAGCGCGTCCGCCGTGCCCGCGCCGAACGCCATGCCCGCGCCGGCGTCCTTCTTGGGCAATTGCACCAGCACCAAAAGGATCAACAGAATCGCGTTCAGAACGATGACGAACGTCAAAATACCAACAATGAATGCCATAATCGGAAAAGTTTAGATGGAATTCTTGATGATGTCAGCAAAACTTCTTGCCTCCAGCGCCGCGCCGCCGACGAGCGCGCCGTCCACGTCGGGCTGGCTCATCAGTTCCTTGGCGTTGTTGGGCTTCACGCTGCCGCCGTATTGGATGCGGACCTTGCGCGCGACCTCGGCGTCGAACATCGCGACCAGCACGCCGCGGATGAATTTATGCGCGTCCTGCGCCTGCTGCGTGGTGGCGGTCTTGCCGGTGCCGATGGCCCAGACGGGTTCGTAGGCGACGACAGTTTCCACCATCTGTTCCTTGGTGAGGCCGGCGAGGCTGCCGCGCACCTGGGTTTCCAAAACTTTTTCCATCAGGCCGCCTTCGCGTTCGGCGAGGGTTTCGCCCACACAGACGATCGGCTTGAGGCTCGCGGCATGGACGGCAGCGGCCTTCTTGGCGATGAGCGCGTCGGATTCCTTCTGGAACTGGCGGCGTTCGCTGTGGCCGAGGATGACGTAGCGCACGGAAAATTCCTTGAGCATGCCGGCGCAGATCTCGCCGGTGAAGGCGCCGAAATTATTCTCGCTCATGTTCTGCGCGGCGAGCTTGATGCTGGAGTCCAGGATGGCCTTGGAGACTTCGCTCAACGCGGTGTAGGGCGGCGCGACGACGATGTCCACTTCCTTCACGCCCGCGAGGTCGCGCTTGAGGTCGGCGAC
>PLYV01000133.1 GCA_003151855.1 Limisphaerales bacterium
CGGCAGACGTGCTGGCCGTGTTGGTAACGTCGCCGGCATACACCGCCGTGATGGAATGCGAGCCGAAGGCAAGTGTGCTGATGCTGAAGGCGGCGACACCGGCTGAAATCGTTCCCGTTCCCAGCGTGGTTGCGCCGTCCTTGAAAGTAACGCTCTCGCCGTTGGTGGGAGCGGGACTGACCGTGGCGGAGAAAGTGACGGAGTTGCCGTAGGTGGACGGGTTGCTGCCGGAAGTCAGAACCAGAGTGTTGGTGGTCACATTCTGAACCGTAAGATTGACATTGCCGCTGGAGACGGAAATGGAGGCGGTCGTGCCGGTGGCGATGCCTGAACCGGAAACAACAACCGGCGTGGCGTTGGGCGTGCCGGTAATGGAGCCGCTGGAGCCGTTGCCGACTTGAACGAGGCGGTAAACGCCCGCGCCGAGCGGAGTGGCGGCGGCGTTGGTGATGGTGATGCCGTTGTTGTTCAGCGTGAGCGAGGCATTGGTGACCAGCAACGCGGGATGGGTGGTGTCGCCGCTGAACGAGCTTGGCGTCACTTTGAGGATGATGGCGTTGGTGCTGAAATTCACCGTGCCGCCGCCGTTGAGGGTGGCGGCGGTGGAACCGGGCGCGGCACCGGTGCCGCTTGCCTTAAAAGCAGTGTTGCTGCTGAGGTTGAAGGCGGACAATGCGGACACGTCAAAAGTAGCGCCAGCGGCGAGGATTAAACTGGCGGAATTGCTGATTGATCCGGCGCTGCCGAGTGCCAGCGTGCCGGCATTGATGGTTGTATTGCCGGTGTAGGTATTCGCACCGGACAACGTCAGGATGCCGGAGCTGAGCTTGGTCAACCCGCCGTCCACCGCGTTGTCGCCGGCAATGCCGCTGTGAACCAGCGGCTGACTGATCGTGATGTTGAATCCGGCGCTGTCCACCACCGCGCCGCCATTGCGCACGTTCGCGGTCTCTCCACTGCTGGGAAGAAAGTCGGTGCGGCTGGCGTTGGCCGCCAGCGTGCCGCCATTGAAATTAATTGTCTCCGTGCCGCCACCGAATCGAAACAGCAGCGGCGTCAGACGACCGCCATTCAAGTTGACCGTTGAGTGTCCGTTGCCCTCACTCATGGAAAGGCCAAGAGTGCCGGTGTCGTTGACCAGAACACTGCCGCTGTTGATGGTCAGCGCGGCGTCGCCGTTGCGGGCAACCTGGAAACCATAGTTGTTGGTAACGACGAACGTGCCGCCGGCGATGGTCATGTTGTTGGTGGTTCCCGCCGTGTCGCCCAACGGGAACCAGGCATTATTGCCGGAACCCACCGCGAAAACAGCGTTGCTGGCGATGGTCACATTCGCGCCCTGGTCAAACTTGCTGTTGCCACTGTTTTGCAGCACCACAAAACTGCCGTTGGTGATCAGCAAATTGCCGCCGAGACTACTGTTCCCCGCGAAAAAATAGTTGAAGGTGTTCGTGCCGGAGAGCGCCAACAAACCTTGATCCCGCACGATCAATCCAGGGAAAGCAGGACCAGCCGATGGATTCATTTGAAGCTGGGCCGTCTGGTTGGTCAGCGTGTCCACGATGACGCTTCCGGTTCCAGTGGCCCCGTCGGCTCCGCCAGTCAATGTTGTCGCTTGCGGGCTGGTCAGGCTGGCGGCGACTTGCAAAACAACGCTAGTGGCGTTGGAGGCCAGGGTCAACAGGTTGGCGGCGGCTCCCAGCGCCGCCGCGTTGGAGACGACCAACGTGCCGGCGTTGACCAACGTGCCGCCGGTGTAGGCGTTGTTGCCTGACAGCGTCCAGGTGCCGGTGCCGTTTTTGACAACGGTGGTTGCGGGGCCACTGCCCGAAATATCTCCGGCGATTTCGCCCGCGCCGCTGGTTGAACCTTGAAGCGTGAGGTAATGGGCGCGACCGCCGCCTTGACTCAAACTGCTGGTAAATTTCAACAAGCCAGTCCCTGACTGGTCAATGACCTGGTTGGGCTGGTAGTCGGAACCATTGTAAGCGGTATAACTGATGACGCGATCCGATGTTTCTCCGGTGCCGGTGTAGAGCAATGTCCCGTTCGCGCTGGAGCCGCCCAGGTTGATGTCCGACACACTTCCCAATGCTTTGCTCACGGATGAAACGCTCAAGACGCCGCCACCGACGATTTTCGCTTGGCCAGAGAGAGTATTCGTGCCGGAAAGCGTCACGGTGCTGCCGCTGACCTGCAACAAGCCGTTCCCTGAAATCGGGCCAGCCAAGGTCTGGGCCACAGACGAACTAAAAGTCATGGTGCCACCATTACTGATCGCGCCCGAATACGAGCCGGCGCCAAGCGAACCCGAACCGCTGATGGTCAGTGTGCCAGCGTTGACTACCGTGCCGCCGGTGTAGGTGTTCGTGCCGAGAAGCGTTGCCGTGCCACTGTCACTCTTGGTCAAACCGCCAGTGCCGCTGATGACGCCGGCCACGGTGGAATTGCCCGAACCAGTCAGGGTTACGGGATGCCCGTTGTTCACGATATTGGTCACGGTGACATTGGCGGTGGTGGGATTGAGAGTAAGGCCCGTGCTATAGGCGACGTCAGTAATATTGCCCATGATCAACGAATAACCATTGCCGCCCGTCACATTAATCACAGTGTTGGCGATATTAAATCCACCGGGAGCAAACGTAATGACATTATTACTGTTTCCAGCCGTCAGTTGGTTCACGTCAATCGTGGAAGTAACACCGCCAAGAGCTCCCATGCTATTTCCACCCGCAAAAGTTACGCTGCTGTCGGAACGCAATTGAATCGTGGCTCCAGAACTTTGGGAACTGGGGGTGCCATTGACGCCCACATTCAGACCCGTGTAGCTGGCTGATCCCAGTGCTGTGCTAACTCCACTGGCGGTGTTGCCGCCATTGGCTTGCAGTTGAAGCGTGGCTCCAGTCGAACCACCAGCAGTGGAATAAACATAGGTAGCCCCGGTTTTTGAAGTGTTATCGCCGGAAAGAATCGTCGTGCTGCCGCTGATGGGATTAAGTGACAAGACCCCGGTGAAGGTATTGTTGCCGGAGAGCGTTAGTGTGCCGCCGCCGGCCTTGGTCAGTGAGTAACCGCCGCCAATCGCCCCGCCGACGGTCAGCGTGTTGGCGCTGACGGTGACTTGCCGGTTGCCACCCAGCGTCACCGCGCCGGTGCCAAGGTTCAAATTTTGCGAGCCGGCAAATGTGAAGTCCCCGTTCCAGGACTGCGCGTTGTTGTTGGCAAGAGTGATTGCGCCGCCGGACGTGTTGTCAATGGTGCTGGCACCAGCGATGGTGAATGTTCCGGCAGCCGCGCCAAGGGCAGTCGAGGAATTTATGTTAAGCTGGCCGTTGCTCAAAATGATGCCGCCGGTGTAGGCGTTGTTGCCCGAAAGCGTCACAGTGCTGCCGCTGACCGTCAACAAGCCGTTCCCTGAAATCGGGCCAGCCAATGTCTGGGCCGCAGACGAACCAAAAGTCATGGTGCCGCCATTGCTGATCGCGCCTGAATACGAGCCGGCACCAAGCGAACCCGAACCATTGATGGTCAGTTTGCCGGCGCTGACTACCGTGCCGCCGCCGTAGGTGCTGGCACCCGAAAGCGTCAGCGTGCCAGAACCGGTTTTGGTGAGCGAATAGCTGCTGCCGGATATGCCGCCGCCCACGGTCAACGTATTGCCATTGACGGTCACTTGGCGATTGCCGCCAAGCGTCACGGCACCGCCGCCGAGATTCAGGCTGTGGGCGCTGCCGGCATAGATAAAATCACCATTCCAATTCTGCGCGATGGTTGGCGACAAGGTGATGTCGCCTGAACTCGTGTTGTCAATCGTGCCGCCGGAAATCGTGAATGTCCCCGTGCCAATGGCGGAACTGGTTCCGCTCGAACCCGCGTTGTTGATGTTCAATTGCCCCGCGCTCAACGTCGTGCCGCCGCCGTAGGTGCTGGCACCCGAAAGCGTCAGCGTGCCCGCGCCGGTATTGGTGATTCCGCCGGTGCCAGTAACCTTCCCGCTGATCACCGTGCTCGCCGTGCTGGCATTGTTGATGGTGAGCGACCCGGACGACATTAAATTCGTTCCTGAAAGAGTTAAAGTTTTTCCCGAAGCCACCGCCCACGTTGGGCTTCCGCTGACCGTGATGTTGTTGGAGATGCTCAGGTTGACCCCGGCCAGAGTGATGTTGCCGTTCGTCAGCGTGCCCGCGCCGAGGTAGGGGTCGCCGCTGATGGAAATATCGCTCGCCGCACCTAATACGTTGATGGCTGACCACTTCGTGCCCGGATTCGCAATCGAATTAAATGTCAAACCCGCTCCGAGCGATGAACCGCTCCAAGTAGCTGTATCGTTGGGGCCGGGTGAGCCGAACGGAGTCCAGCTTCCGCCAAGGGTGAGCTCGGTGCCATAGTTTGCCTTGGTGATGGTCGCGGCAAAAATGGATGGAACGCTCGCCGCGAGCAAGCTGAAGCACACAGCCAATCTGGCAATGGTGGTGTGGCGGCTCATTTATGAGTTTTAAGCACGGCGCTCAACCATTGGTTTATTAAACTTTGCCTGCAAGACATCTGTCAGCAACGGTTTGCGACAGTTTTTGGCCAGTCAACATCAAGCATCGCACTTGCCTGTCGCGACACACAACGGCCACACTTAAAAGTTATCACAATCACTATCGGCAAAAATGCCATGGTGCTTAAGCTGAATTCATGGATTAGTGCCTGGCCGGAAACGCAACGAAACGCAGCCGGGGCGGCCGCGCGCCATCACCCCATTGCGCGCGACTCGATAAGCCGAATTCATGCAGTAGGACCGGCGTCGCACCGGTCTCTGACTTTGAATGGTCGCCTTGAGGCGTCGATTCATGGCTTGGCCGGCAGTCACCAAAAGATGAGGGGGATTTTTAGTTGGAGACAGGCGCGACGCCTGTCCTACGTTGAGAGACACGCCATGCAGCCAATCCGGACTGCATGGATTCGGCTTAAACCTAAATTCCGCAGTTGGAAAATGAATAACAAAGAAACCAAGCCACCAAGACAGACTGGGAATTCATAATCCGACAACGGCTGTATTTGTGAAAGCGCTTGATCCAACAATTCCCGGGGGCGACCGCTTTCCAGGCCGTGACATCGAATTGCGCGCTGTCGAACGGCGGAGTTATTTTTGGTCAGTTTGCCCAAAGACTGCCGGTGCTGCTAACGGGCATGAACTGGTTGTTGCCGAGATATTGCAATTCCACCGCGCTCCCCTGGCTGCCGGCAATGGAGTTGGTGGTGACGGTGTTCGGCAACGGACAGACGACGGCTGAATAAATCCCGCCGCTGCCGTTGACGGCGGCGGCCAGCCGGTTGCCGTCGGACGAAATCCACGCGGCCGACCAGACTTGATTGCTGATGGTGAGTGCCGTCCAAGTTGCGCCCAGATTTGCAGTGGCGTAAAGCATCCCGTTGCTGGTGCCGGCCAAAAGCCGGGTGCAATCGCTGGAGGCCGCCAGACAACTGATGCCGCTGCTGGCGGAGGCCGGCGCGGTCACGCTGACGCCCCAACTCGTGCCGCCGTTGATGGAAACGGTGATGGTGCCGCCGGACAACTTCGCGCGGTAGCTGCCGTTGCCGGAACAGGCAACGTTGGCGGTGAGCAGCGTGCCGCCGTCCGCCGTGCAGGCAATGAATTTTCCAGTGAGGACGACGCCGGTGTTAGTCCAATTCACGCCGCAATCGGTGGATTTATAAATGTTGCCGCTGGACAACGGCTCCGCGTAAACAATTTTGCCGCTGGCGGAGCAGGCCACGGAAGCGTAATTTCCCGCCGCAAGCGTGCCGCTGTTGATCTGCCGCCAAGTGCTTCCCGAGTCAGTCGAACCCCAAACCCCCGTGATGCCGGTGCCGCTGCCCACGGCGAACATCAACCGGCCGTCCGCCGAGGCGGCCACGCCAAGAGGAGTGGCGCTGGAAAGCGACAACTTCACCACGGCGGCGTTGGTGTAAGCGGCGAAATTGCCGGAGATGGACTGCCCCGTGTTGGGCTTCACCAGCCAGCCGCCACCGCCCGCGCCGGACACGCGCACGATGTCCCCGTTGGTCAGGCTTGAACTTGGCGGCAGGATCACGGTTGCCAACCCCGCATTCGTCAACATATAGCCGTGGTCGCGCTCGGCTTGCACGGTCAGACCATTAGTGACAACCCAGCCGACCAGGCCGTTGCCAAAGAAATTGCCGGTGAAACTGTTGGCCCAGTTGGTAAAGGTGTTCACACTGTTAAACGTGTTCGGCCCGCTGAACAGGTTCGTGCCGGTGGAAACGATGGGGCCGTTGAAAATGTTGGTGCCAGTGAACGTCTGGTTTGTGTTCAGCAAGGCGACGTTCGTGGTGAGCCGCGCATCCGCCACCGTGCCGGTGGTCAACTGGCTCGCGTTCAGGTTGCTCAACGACGCGCCGCTGCCGGTGAACGTGCCGGAAAAAGCATTGTTAAGATTCGTGAAGCTGACAACGTTCGAGGACGCGCCCGTGACCTGGCTGGCCGGGAGGTTGCCGGACACCTGCGCGGCGGTCAGCTTGCCGAGCAGGTTGCTCGCGGTGTTCGCAAAGATGGCATACGGCACGGGCAGGATCGGCTGCCGGGGAAACAGCGCGGTGAAACTCGTCCCGCCGTTCGTGCGCACGCCGATGTCCATCCAGTAATTGCCTCCGGTGAAAACGCTGTTGCTAAAATCGAGCGTCACGGCGAACAGTCCGTTGCTCACCGCCACGGCGGAATTGGTGAGGGGGAAACTGATCGCGGTGCCGTTGGTCACGGCATCATAGACACCGAAGCGCAAATCATAGGCGCCGTTGGCGGGCAAGCCGCCGTCGCTCAAACGGCCCTGATAATTGAAAGCGGTCCCCTGCGCGGTCAGCTTCAGCGCGGCGCAAAAAAGCAGCAGCGTGACAAAAAATGAATGACGGTTCACGGCAAATATATTGGCACGGCGCAACGGCAATTCAATGCCGAATGCGATTCACCGCGCCGGCAGGACCGCAAGCACTTCCGGCGGCGGCGCGAGCGAGTCGAGGGTGTTGGTCTCCGGCATGCCGGCATTCACCCACCATTTCAACAGCGCGATTTCGCCGGCGGTCAACTGTGGCTTGCCGGCCGGCGGCATATGGTCGTCGCTGTCCGCCGGCAACAGGAGGCGCTGCACCAACGGACTTTGCGCCGCATTGCCGGGCTTCAGCATCAAGCCGTCGTCCGAACCGGCCTGTAACGCGGCGAACGAATCCAGCCGCAGGCCGGCCTTGGATTTTTCCGCGCCGTGGCAACGCACACATTTATTTTCCAGCAGCGGCACGATGACGCCGGCAAACACCGGCTGCCGCCGTAATTCAGCCAATGAAACCGGCGTGGAAGTTTTTTTTGTGCTGGCAATGCCGAGCAGTTTTTTCACCGGTGCCGGTGCATATTGCGTCAGATAATCGCTGCCATGCGTGAGCGAACCGCCAAGATGGCCCGCCGCCATCAGCACGCCGGCAGTGGCGAAGAGGCTGACGCGATAAGCCAAAAATTCCCCGCGCCAAAAAAACATTGCCGCCAGCACGCTGCCCGCCGCCGTGGCCGTGCCCAGCCATTTGTGCCACGCGAGCAATTGCACATCGTAGCCGCCGGCGAGCGAAAGCAGCCAGCCGCACACCGCCGTCACGACCGCCAGCGGTGCGGCGAGCGCAAGGATGAAGCCCGCGCTGGCGGCGGCATTTTTGAATCGGGGAAGGAATGCGGCGAGTTCCAGCACCGCGAGCGCCGCGAGCATGCCGATGGGCAGATGCACCAGCAACGGATGGAAGTGGCCCAAAAATAAAAGGATGTCGGGTGGCTGGTGCAAGCAAATGTTAACCGGCGGCAGAGAATTACTAATCCATCGCTTGCAATCAAGTGCAAACCTCCTCTGCGCCCGCTGTGGTTTTCCCGGCGGACTTTTTCTTGGTGAAGAATCGCCAGCAACCACGGCCTGAAAATGAAAAACCGCCAGTAAAGACTGGCGGTTTAGAGTGGTGCCCCGGGAGAGACTTGAACTCTCAACAAACAGATTAAGAGAATCTTGCTAATTTCACCAATCGCCTGATTCTATTGATCGTTTTCACACATATTCGGGCTTGATACGGATTTGCTACGTCGGTTTTCAGTTACAAATCAATTCCAAGCCATTCACGCCGGTGGCGTTAATCTTCATATCCTGCCAGCAGTTTTGTTCGTTCGCAGCAAAAAACATGAATCCTGATGCGATAGCACCAGTTCGTTGGATACAGGTCACCCAATGCTAATGAAATTACCGGTGACGCTGATCTGACCGGACTTGTTGTTGTCGCCGGTCACATCATTCATGGTCTGGGTGGTCTGCGAATGAAATTCCTTGGGCAGTCGTTCCAACAGTTCCTTGTGGAATTCCTCCTATTGTTTCAGTGCACGGCGGATTTGCACCTGCAACGCCTCCACCTCGACTGCTTTTTCGCGCAACGCCAACGTCTCCTGCGGCAGGGAGCATTTCATTTCAACCAACAAGCCGAAATTGTCCGTCTTTCCCACCTTGATCAATCGCTCCAACCAGTTCAACGGAGCAACTTCGCCAATCGGGGCAAAATCCTGCACGATGCGAATAATAAAAAGAATCACTCGCTCGCCGAGATTCTTCACCACGTGAAAGATGGTTTCTTCCTCTGCTGGGCGGCGGAACATGCCTTCATCGCCTTCAACACCAACGCCTCGGCCAAGATGTCGGGAACGATGGTTGCAATAGGCGCTCCCCAACCCGTCATGGATAAACCAGCCGGTAAAACACGCTGCCGTTGCCGGTATTTGGCGGGAAGCTTATCTGGTTTTGCACCCAGCCCGGGTCGGGCGGCGCCGCAAAAACTGAAAACAATCCCCCTGCAAAACGAGGCCGAAAAGCAAATTGATCGCAACGTGTTTCACGCAGTTTAAGAGATGGCCCGTTTCAAATTGAAATCATAATTCTTCTGCCGCGCCAACGCTGGGCGGTTGATTGGTCAAAACGGCACGACCAAAGAAATCCCGGCCGCCATTGTTCAAAATAATTTGGCCGCGCGGAAAATCTTTTCCGGACAGGGGGCAATACCCCTTGAGCGAATTGAAACCATTCCTGCCGCTTCCAGGCCGAACCAACGCGGGCCGGTCGGTGATGGCAAAAGAATCCGGCGGAATTACCGCGAGGTCGCCGTAAAAGATGTTGTGCGCAAAATCAAGATTGGTGGTCGAATCCCATTTGCAAGCCACGCGCCCATCCACATAAAACAGGTTATTGAAAAACTTCACGTTGCGCGGATGGCCGCCGTTCCAATCACCGAACTGCAGCAATGGCACATCCTGATTGGTGCCGATGTAAACCGTGTTGTTATAGACCAACGTGTTCGACGAGCCGCCGCCGAACTGAAACACCCGCGCGGTGTTGATGCCGTCATTCTGGCTGATGTTGTAGCGAATGACCGTATCCTCGTTGAAAGAATCGCCTGGCGAACAGATGAGCATGAAACCACCTTCATTATCGTGACTGTAGTTGTATTGAAAGACCGAACGGCGACATTGAAAATCCGAATCGAACCCCTGGCCGTCCTTGATGCCTTTCATGCCGGAGACTTCGTTGAACTGGACGAGCGCGTCGTTACAATCAAACGGCCAGATGCCCGCCGCACCGTCGTCGCAGCGCATCCGCCCCCCGTGAACGATGTTGTGCTCGACCAGTGGTGCATCGCCACCCCATGTCTTGATGCAATCACCGCCGATGTCTTCCAGCAGGTTGCCGCGAACCACCACGCGCAAACTGTGCGGCCCGCTGCCATTGCGCTGGCAAATGCCATTGCGATCCGTCCGCAGCACGTGACAATTTTCGACAAGTAAATCGTCAAAGTGCGAAGGAACGCGTTTGCCGCGCGTCTCGAAATATATGCTGCAACCCTCGTGCGACTTCCGTAAATCGCCATTCACGTCATGAACGAACAAGCGCCGCAAATGAACGTGCCGCATCTTGCCAAAATTCTCCGCGACGATGCGAACGCCGGTGCGCCACGGTTCGCGGTTCGTGCCGAGATTGGTGATTTCCAAGTCCTCCAAGTCCCAAAATTCGACGTTGCGGAGCAAAAGCGCATCAAGCACCTTGCCCGCGCCATCAATGCGGGGAAGTGCGCCGAAACCGTATTTGCCGGCATGAATCGGATGATTCCCATTCCCCGAACCTTGCGGCGCAAGTTGGCTAGTGTAACACGTCCCAGCCTTAAAAAGAATCCGGTCACCCGGCTGAAACACCTGCTGGTTGACCCGCGCCAGAGTTCGCCACGCGTGCGTTCGTGAAGTCCCACTGCTCGCGTCATCGCCCGACTGGCTATTGACGTAATAGTTTTTCGCCTCTGCCGTAAATGCAACTCCCAGCAAAACAATTAAAACGATCCTATGCACTTAGCTGGAAGCTCCGGTTGGATTCTTTTCTTACCGTGCGCCCGGCGAGTTTGAAGCCAGTTTCACTTCAAGCGGCGTCAACGCATTAGCGGGGCGATCCAGTTCCAGGGCAATGACGGTGTCCACGTCGTTGCGACTGACTGACGTCATCGAAAGCTCAAGATTGTGATCGGTCTGAAAAACCGTGACCGTCCCGCCGGTCATCGCCGTCGCGCGAACCACCTTCGCCGCAATCGCCGGCATGGTGAGTTTCTCGCCCGGCCAGTTGAGAATGTGAAGATAAATGGTTTTGTCGCGAAAGGTTGCGGTGCCGTAATCGCCCGGCAAAAACGGTCCGCCGCGCGTGCCGTAAATGCTCGAACCATATCTGCCAAGCCAGTCGCCAATTTCGCGCAACCGGGCAACCTGCGCCGGATCAATTTTTCCATCGGGAGCAGGCCCGACGTTCAGCAGTAAATTGCCGTCGCGCCCGGCGACCTTGGCCAGCAACTGAATACAATCCTTGAGGGATTTCGGTTTTTGATTCGGCTGATAACCCCAAGTTCCAGCCAGGGTGGTGCAGAGTTCCCAAGGCTGCTGATTGTCAAAATCACCCAGCGCGCCATCACCCTCGCGCGAACGAAAATCCGCCGGCATATCGGCGCGCCCGTTGATGATCACGTTCGGCTGAAGCTGGCGGAGCAGGCTGTAAACCCGGTCATGCTGCCAGCTGAATCCGCCATGATAATGCTTGTCGGCTGGACGTTTCACCCGGTCGCCGCCGCTTCTCCAGTCCGCGCCGAAATCAAGCCAATCCTGTTCGCCGCCGTCGAACCAGACCACGTCCACCCCGCCATAGTTGGAAAGCAGTTCTTTCATCTGGCGATGATACTGATCGCGCATCGCCTCGGCGTTCTGGCGCTGCAAATCCGGCATGACAAACCCCGGAAAACGCCAGTCGAGGGGCGAGTAATACAGCCCGACATGCAAGCCGGCTTGGCGCACCGCAGCCACATATTCTTTGACGACATCGCGATGCGCCGCGGTGTTCACCGTCGTAAAATTATTTCCCGGATCGTCGAACAGGCAAAAGCCGTCGTGATGCCGGGCCGTGAGCACCGTGTATTTCATGCCGGCGGACTTGGCCGCTTCCACCCACGCGTTCGCATTGAAATTGGTGAGCGTGAATTGATCAGCCAGCTTGGCGTATTCACCGACGGGGATTTGCTCATTCCATTGCACCCACTCGCCACGTCCGGGAATGGCGTAGAGTCCAAAGTGGATGAACATGCCAAAACGCGCCTCACGCCACCACGTCATCCGGGCGTCGCGAGCAGCCACCGATTCCGCCGCGACGCCAGCTTCCGCCGCCGCCGCGTTTTGTGCGCCAGCGACCGCGCCGAACAGCAGCGCTGCAGTAATGACAACAAGTGTCCCAAGCGTTTTGTGATTGAATTTCTTATGCTGCTTTTCCATGGGAGTTCGCCTTGCGTCACGGATACACCAGCCGGTAAAACACGCTGCCATTGGTCACTATGATTGGCAGGTTGATTTGGTTGGTCACCGTCACCAAATTGCTCGACACATCCGTCCAATTGGCGCTGGCCAGATTGGTGTTCATCAGCAAACGCCAGCCCGTATGATCGGAGGGCCAATTGAATTGCATCAGACCGTTGGTTGCTCCAAAGCTCAGGGATAGCGGAGTCGTTGAAACCACCACCACGTTCGTCAGCACGATTTGTTTGCCAACATTCGCCAGCGCGCCGCGCCAGCCGTAGGGCATCTGCAATTGCAGGTTTGCAAAAGTGCCGCCCAGCGTTCCGGCGTAACTGACCAGCGGATAGCTGTTGCCGGCCGCCAGCCCGCCCGCGCCCGTGAGTTTCACCGCGCAACTGCCGCTCACAGTCACGTTGCTCGCCGCGATCAGCGGTATCGTTGGGCTGGCGACGCTCTGGAATTCCAGTTTCGACCCGGCTGCAACGGTGAGGTTGGAAACCAAGGCTGAACTGCTCGACATGTTCGTGACGCCGAGCGTCGCGCCGCTGACCACGGTGTAATTGCCCATCGTGGCCGCCGTGGTGGTGATGAGCAGCGTGCCGTTGCTGATCGTCGTGTTGCCGGTGTAGGTGTTCGCACCGGTCAACGTCAACGTGCCTGTGCCGACCTTGGTGATGCCGACGGCATCAATAATCGCGCCACCAAACGTCGTGTTGATGTTCAAACTGCCAATCACCAACAGGCCGCCAAAGTCCAAATAGCCTTTCGTGCCGCTCAACGCGCCCAGCAGATTGGTGCCGCCAGCCCGCATGCTGGACCAATTTCCGGGCGGTGTGCCGGAACCGCCAGTGTTCAAGGTCGCATTGGCAAGATTGAACGAGGTGGGCATAAAGACGTTGAAGACCTGCCCATTCGCCGCATTGTAATTCAACGTGCCCGTGAAGCCGCTCCAGTCCACCGTGGCATTTTGACTGATCTTCAAAGACATGCCGCCGCCGCTGGAGTTTTGCAACGTGACCGTGCCGCCGCCGCTCAAATTGCCGTCCAAGTTGCCATCGCCGCCGGTGTTGTCCAAGGTTGACGTGGTGCCCGCGGTTGCCATCAGGTTGTTGCCCAGTTCCTTGGCGTTCAATTGCACCGTGCCGCCGCTCAAGGTGACGGTGCCGTTGCCCAGCGCGCCGCTGGTGACGGAGTTGCCATAACCAACCGAACTGCCACCCAGCGTGATCTGGCCGGCATTCAAGGTCGTGCCGCCGCTGTAGGTGTTTGCCCCGCTCAACGTTAGTGTGGCAGCGCCGGATTTCACCAGACTTCCGCTGCCTGCAATCGCACTGCCGCCGATGGTGTAATTCACCGCCGAGTTGTTGACGATAACCGTTCCCGGCGAGCGGTTGGCGGACAGATTGACGGTCGCGTTGGCACCCGTGTCGTCGAAGATGGCGGCGTTGCCGTCCGCAAACGTCGCGGCGGTCACGGAGTTCAACCAGTTCGCCGTTGTGGTGTCCCAGGTGCCGTTGACCGCGCCGCTCCAGAACAAGGCCGTCGCCGCCCCGGCGTTCGGCGTCACGCTCGCCTCGACGGAATTCGCGCTCTCACCGGCGGCGTTGGTGGCGGACACGACATAGTAATACGTCGTGCCATTCGCCAGCCCGCTATTCACATAGTGAGACGTCGTCACACTCGCCACGGTCACATAGCCACTGCCGCTCGTGGTGGAGCGTTTCACCTTGTAACCCGTCGCCCCACCGGAAGCGCCCCAGACCAAGGTGGCTTTGGCGTTGCCGGCAACGGCGGCCAACCCGACGGGCACCGAGGGAACAAAGGTGGACAAGGTCGCGATTTCCCCGCCGCTCAACGCGCGGGCATAGATGCGAAAATCATCCACGCTGCCGGTAAAATTCGTATCCGGGTATTGCGATTTGCCGATGTAATTCAACGTGGTGCTGCCCAGGCTCGACGGCTTGAGCGTCATGCCGCTGTTGGTGCCGACGGCCTTGCCGTCAATGTAGAGGACGCCGGTCGTGCCGGACAGTGTCACTCCCAGATGATGCCAGCCCCCCGTCGAAAGCGCCGACGGACTGACGATCGCTTGTTCGCTACCATAACTGCCGGTGGTAATCGCATAACGCACCGTGCCGCTGCCGCCGACCGGGGTCAGGAACATATAAGTGCCCGTGCCCGAACCGAAGTCGAACACCCGCGCCCACATGTTGCTGACATCCGCTTTCATCCAACAACAGATGCTGAAATCATTGAGCGTGCTGACCAGCCCCGCCGGAAAACTCACATAAGCGTTGGCCGTGCCATCCAGATGCACGGCGTTGGTGATGATGCCCGGAACCCACGTCGCGCCGCTCATCAACGTGCCGTTGTTGCCATGAACCCCGGCGTCGGCTGCCGTGCTGCCACTGCCCTCATTAAATTTCCACCAATCAAACAGATCGGATGGCGCGGCGCTGGCTTCCGTTGAATTGGCGCTTTCGCCGCCGACGTTGGTGGCGGTCACCACATAGTAATAGGTAACGCCATTGGTGAGGCCGGTGTTCAGGAAAGTGGTCGCGGTCACGTTCGTAATGGTGACGTAGCCACTGCCGCTGGTCGTCGAGCGCTTGACGTTGTAGCCCGCCGCATAGGCTGAGGCATTCCAGCTCAACTGGACGGAACCGTAACCCCCCGCAACCACAACCCCCGTCGGCACGCCCGGCAAAGGTTGCGTGGTCGCGCTGGCCTCCACCGAGTTGGTGCCCGCGCCATTCGCATTCGACGCCGAGACAACGTAGTAATAGGTCACCGGGCTATACGAATACAGGCCGGTGTTGGTGTAACCGGTCGAAGTGACGCCGGTCGCGACGATGGCATAAGGACCGCCACCGAAATTTGCGCGCAGGATGTTGTAACTCGTCGCGCCCGTGCTGGCAGGCCAGGACAAATTGATCGCCCCGCTCAATCCGGTAACGGCCGTCAAACTGGCCGGCGCGGGCGGCGCGGTCAATGTGGTGGCACTGACTTGAGCAGAATTGGTCGCGCCGCCATCATTCGCCGCCGCGATGACGTAATAATAAGTCATGCCACCGACCAATCCGGAATCGCTGAAATTCGTCACCGTCAGCGGCACGGAAACCGTGGTGTAAGGTCCGCCGCTCACGGTCGAACGCTTCACATAGTAATTGGTGGTGCGCAAGGCCGGCGACCAGGTGAGGTTGTTTTGATTCGCCGAAACCACCGTGGCGACGACGTTCATCGGCGCGGATGGTTGCACCGGATAGGAAGCCGCCAGCGCCGTGACCTGGGCCGCGTTCAATGCGCCGCTGTAGATGCGGAAGTCGTCCAACCGGCCATTGAGATACGAGTCGTTATTCGGCCAGTTTGAGAATTGTGACCGGCCGAGCCAGTTTTGCGTCGTGCTGCCCAACTGCGACGGCGTGATGGTGATGGTGCCCGATCCGCTCAACGCACCGTCCACGTATATCGAGCAGGTGGTGCCCGCCAGCGTGACGGCGACGTGATGCCAGCCGGACGCCGGCAACGCATTCGCGCCGTTGACTTGCTGCTCGGCTCCGCCGCCCCCGGTGGTGATGGAAAAACGCACCCCTCCCGAAGCGCCCCACGACGTCAGAAACATATAACGCACCGGCGTCGAAGGGGCACCGCTTGAGGGCACATTGCCCACGCCGAAATCAAAAATGCGGGTCCACATGGTCGCAGCATTCAGATACACCCACGTCGCGATGGTGAAGTCTCCCGTCAGATTGGTGGTGAGGTTGTTCGGCAGGGTCACATACTGGCTGCTGCCGCTCAGGTTCACGGCGTTGTTGCTGTGCCCGGTCGTCCACGTCGCCCCGTTCAACGTGGCGGTCTGGCCATTACCTGAGGCATCCACCACGCTCGTGCCGCTGCTCTCGTTGAATTTGTAATACGCAATCAACTGCGGTTGCACGCTGACCACCGCCTCGTTGCCATTGCCACTTTCGCCCAGCGGCGTCAGCGCCGAGACGGTGTAGTAATACGTCGCACCGTTGGTCACGGTCGTGTCGGTGTAGGTCAACAAATCCGTCGTGATGGTGGCGATGGTCGTGTAGGGCCCGCCGCGGGTCGTCGCGCGCTTGACGAGATAATTCGTTGCGTTGGCCGTGCCCCACCAATTGAGTTGAACCTGCTGCGGCCCGTTCAAAATCGCCGTCAAGCCACTCGGGTTGGCACCCATCAAAATCGGATCCAGCGAACACGTCAGGGTCGTGAACCCAAGCTGGTCGAAGCCGCCGCTGTTGCCGCCGTAATTGCCGCCGCCGCCCTCGGGCCGCACGCGCGGCGCGTATTGCTGCGACCACGGCGCGGCGATGCCCTTGAGGTTGACATAGTGATTGTAGATCAAATCCCAGCACGGCCGGTTGTCGCCCTGGCTGGCGGAAGAAACGCCCCAGCCCTGATCGTTGTTACAATCGTCATAGAACAGAAACGGCACGTCGTTGCCCAGATTGTATTTGGCGAAATATTCGCACAACGACAATACGCGGTTGTTTTCGTAGGCGAACATGTCGTCGCCTTGATTGTAAGTCATCGAACAAAACACCCCCAACAACGAAACCTCCAAACCGGAATGTCCCTGNNCCGACGCCGGTTTTGAAGTAATTCAGCGCCTCGTTGTAAATGTTGACATCATCACTAAGAATGCCAATCGCCATCATCGAGTCCAACGCGCATAAATCCCAGTTCGCCCAGATGTAGGTGGAACAGGTGCCGTCGTGCCAGTATAGAAATTGATGAGCCAACGGATACCAGAGGTTGACCATCCAAACCTGAAACTTCGTCACATCCGCCGGCGCCCACCCGCTGTAGCTGCGCATGATGTCTCCGGCGCAGGCGAACTGATAGCCGTAAATAGACAACAGATCGACGTTGGGATCGCCGCACAGTTGAGTGCAGGTGCTGGCCCACTGGTTCAGAATGTTGATCGCGGCATTGGCGTAATTGGTGTCGCCGGTGATCTTCCAGCGCAACGCCAGTTGATATGCCGCTGCCGTGTCCCAATAGGCATACCAATAGTTGTCAGATGCCAGGCAGGCACCGCCGCCATTGCCGCGCTGCAGAATCGGCATCGGGGTCGGCGTGTAGCTGGCCTGTGCGAAAGAGTTGTTGATGAGAATATTGTAGCTGTCTATCCACGGGTGCGCGCCAGCCTGCACCTTGGCCTTCATCCGGTCGAAATCCGCCTGCGAGTGCAGCGCGCTCGGATGCGCAAAGGCCGGCCAGTTGGTCAACGTATAATAGACCGTTGAGCCGATCACCGTCAGTTTGCCGGCCAAAGTTGGAGGTTGCGAACCCAGCACCAAGGTTCCGGAGGTATAACCGGTAAACAACGGGTAATTGTTGTTCAAAGCCTGACAACCGCTGATGTTGATCGTCGTGGTGCCGTTCAAGGTAAGGGTGGTGGGACGCAACGGCGCATTGTTGGTTCCCGCCAGACCAAATTGCAGCGTCGCCCCGCTGCTGCCGCCCACCATGAGGCTGCTCGGTGACAAATAGTTGGTGGTCACCGATGCCGTCACGCCCAAGGTTGCGCCGTCCTTCACCACGATGGTTGAACCCAGCGATTGGTTGGCAGTGCCCCCCACAATCACGGCTCCATTGCTCACCACGGTTGTGCCGGTCAGATTGTTTGCGCCCGTAAGTGTCAAGGTTCCCGTGCCGGACTGGGTCAATCCAGCCGAGCCAGTGATCGCGCCATTGACGGTGACATTGTAGCCACCCGCGAATGTGACGGTGTTGCCGTTGTTGGCAATGTTCTGCCCGAATGTCAAATTCCCGACCAACGCATTGATGGCCAGATTTGCGCCCAGGCTGACCGGCACGTTGATGGTTTGACCGTTGGCTGAGTCGTTCGTCACGCCGCCGGTCAGTGTCAGCGTGTAGGCGGCGTTGGTGATGCTGAAATTGCCGGCGCTACTGTAGAAGGTCAGCGAACCGATGCTGAAGTTGGTGTTCATATTCGCGGTCGTCTGGGTTGTGCCTGCGAACAGCACCGGGTCACCAACATTGGGCTGATGACCCGTTGTCCAGTTGGCAACATTGGTCCAAGTGTTGTCACTGCCGCCGCCGCTCCAAGCCTCACTATTGGTGGGCGGTGCAAAAACATTGGTGATGGCGCTCAAACCGGCTCCCGCACCGAGATTGTGAATCGAAGTGATTTGGGCCAGGCTCAACGCCCCGTTGTAAAGCAGGAAGTCGCTCGTGGTTTCAGGCAGGGTGGTGTCGGTGAAAGGGTCATTCAGCCCGCCACCGATGGCAAAACCACTCTTGCCCGTGTAGGAATCGGTCGAGCAGGCCTGCGCCAGGCTTCCGAAGGTGGGCATGTTCAAGGTGCCTTTCAAGGTGCCGTTGACATATTCGCGGAAAGTGGTGCCGTCGTAGGTCAACACCACGTCATAGAGGGTGGCCGTGGAGGCTGCGCCGGAACTGTCGGCAACACCGTAGCCGCCCTGAGCATAACTGGGCGTGCTGCCGCCAACGTAAGCGCTGATAGCTCCACCTCGTATCGAACCAATCACGGTGCTGACGGTGGAACCATCGCCGACGTATAAATTAACGTCACCGTTATTGGCCCCGAACAAAACCTGGTTGTTATTGACCGCCGCCAGTGTGACCCACTGCTGAATCGAGAAGGCTCCAGTGAAGCCGCTCATGGCCGCACTGCCGATCGTCACGCCCGTGCTCAAAGAACTTCCGCCAGCGCTGATGGTCAGGCCGCTGCTCGTCAAGGTCGTATGCGCTTCCGAATTCAGGGTGGCCGTCGTATGCCCCGTCAGATCAGCCAGCGAGGCACCGCCGCTCTGGGTGCCGTAGGTCGTAAAGTTGAAATAGGTCTGCAAGCTCTGGGCGACGGCGGCCGGGGCAATAGCCAGGACAACCGCAGCTAACAGGCTGATGGTAATTTTTTTCATTGGTCTATCAAATGGATGTGGTTACGAAATTGATGTCAGATGGATTCATCTTCAGATGCACAGGCGGGATGACCCTAGTCCTGAAGCCATCTGGCAAATGTTTATTCTCATGGAACTCAGTCAAAATCTGTGGACAGCGGTTTCATGGCATTTAACTGGGCAGCCGTCAAATTGCCCCAATCTTCCTGATAGGCATAAATATGAGCCCCAGGATCAAACGAGCTTATGAAATACATGTTCGCATACTTGATCCACCGGGCCGAACCGTCCGTGAACAAAACATTGCCGCCGTCAGGGTGTGTGCCCTTGCCGGCTGGATGGGGCACCCTAATCGGCTGGCCGGGCACAAAACCATCCGCGCCCCAACCGATGGGTTGGCCTGCCGTATACGCGGCCAAATATTTGCAGTTCGCCTCCGCCGCCAGGCACCAATTCGGTTTGGCCTGTCCCAATTTGACGGGACTGGGCGGGTTCGCTATGGTGCCAGCCGGATTGACCCAACTCGTAAGTCCACCATAGTAGGCATAGCCGATGGCAATGGGGTGTTGCGCGTTGTTTGGATCTACCCGCGGAAGATAATTACGCTTCGGACAACTCCAGATATTGTTCTGCTCTGAAGCATTGGTCTTGAGAACCATCCCATAGGTTGTTAGCGTCGGCAGGAACGCTGCATCCAGGCCCACGACCACATTCCCCTGATACGGGGGAAACACTTTATCACTATAATCTCCGGCATACATCGTCACCCCGATGCCTACCTGGCGAATGTTGTTCAGACATTGCGTTCGGATGCCCCGCTCCTTGGCTTTGGCTAATGCCGGCAACAGCATCGCCGCCAAGATGGCGATGATGGCGATGACCACCAACAGTTCAATCAAGGTGAAACCCGCGTTCAACGCGGCGCACTTTTTCCGAGGATTATTAAACTGTTTTCTCATAATTTAATCTGACACTCATCACTTCAAAAGTCACATAAAAGTTATCCGGAGTTGATGCGATAGCGCCCGCATAAATAAAGCGGGGTGCCGGAACCCAAACCGGCACCCCGCCACTGTTTTACTGCGAACCCCATACCTCACAGCAAAATGATTTTGTCCAGACAGCCACACTCACGGATTCACCAACCGGTAGAACACCGTCGGCTTGGCCGGATCCACCGTTATGATGTAAGGACTGGACGCACCGGACACATCAGTCCAACCGGTCAGACTCAGCCCCGTGGTGAGGTTATTGGTCTGCCTTTCCAGCCGCCAGCCTGACTGCGTCCACGAGAGCGTCAACTGGCCGGAGCTGGCATTATAGCCGAAGTTGATCGGCTCCGCAGTCGGGGCCGGGGCGGACGTTCCAACCTTCAAGTAGCCGGAACCGGTGATATAGCCGGAACTGTTGGCGCTGCTATAAAGTCCATTGCCGACGGTCACCCCGTTCGTCACGAGGCCGGCCACCACGTTGGTCACCGTGCCAGCGGTCAACTGCAGGAAGGCACCATTGGTGATGCTGACCGTCGAATTTGTCGCCAGCGTGGCAACCGACTGGGCCAGTTCCAGCGTGCCGCCTTTGATGGTGGTATTGCCGGTGTAGGTATTCGCGCCGGAGAGCGTGAGCGTGCCGGTGCCGGTCTTCGTCAGACCGCCGCTGGTGTTCAACGCGAGCGCCGGCGTGTTGGCGGTGGCACCGCTGCCACCACCGCCCGTGAAGTTCACCGAAAGCACGTCGCCACTTTGATAGCCGGTGCCGGGGCTGGTCACCACGACCGTCGTCACGGCTCCGCCGCTGACCTGCGCAATGGCCGTCGCGCCGCTGCCCGTGCCGCCGCTGATCGTCACGACCGGCGGCGCCATGTAGCCCGTGCCGCCGCTGCTGAGGGAGATGGAGCTGACGCCATGATCTGTCGGCGCGAGCAGCGGCTGATCGATGGTGATGGCGTTGCTGCTGGAGTTGATGACGGCGCCGCCGCTGTAAACATGCGCACTGGTCAAACCGCCCATGAAGGTGGCGCTCGCCGCGCCCGCCAACAACGTGCCACCGTTGAAGTTAAAGATGCTTGAACCTGAACCAGGCGACACCTGCGTCGTGGCCAGCGTGCCGCCGAGCAGGTTCACGATGCCGCTGGCACCCGTGTTCCTGCCCAGAAGCAGGTTGAAATTTCCCGACAGATTCAGTGACGCGCCGCCGGAGACATTCAGCACACCGGTGCCATTTTCACCCACCGCCAGACCGCCGGCCGTGCTGTAACTGCCGCTCGTCGCCATCGAGGTGAACGTGCCGCCGCTGAGGTTCATCACCCCAAGCGAACCGGAATTGCCTGCCGCAATGGTGCCCGCGTTGTAGCCGATGGTGAACGCGCCGCCGCTCTGTTCAAACACGGCACTGGCACTGCTGGCGGCAACCACCAGGAAGCCGCCGACGTTGGTGCCGGTGCTGGCCGTGCCGCCGCTCTGATTCCACGCGCCATACGAGCCGGACGCATTACCCAGAACAATCTGCCGACTGGAGGCGAGATTTCCCGAACCGCTGACCGCGACGCTGCCCACGATGCCAGAAGCGTTGCCGGCGAGAAGTCCCGCAGCAAATTCACCATCGCTGGTATTGGCCGCCACATTGCCGCCCGAGATGCTCAAGGCGGCATTCTGCGTGCTGCCCACGACGAGGCCGGGACCGGCCGCCGACGGTGAAGGAACCTGGCCGCCCGTCACACCCAAAGTGCCGCCATCCACAATGGTCTTGCCGGTATAAGTGTTCGTGCCACTCAATGTCAGCGCACCGTTGCCGGTCTTGGTCAGGCTGGCACCGCCGGAGACCACACCCGCCAATTGCGCATTCGCACCCAACGCCACATCCAGCGTGGAGTTGGCGGTCATCGTGATGCTGCGGACGCTGGCGGTGGTGTTGCTGTATTGCAGCGTGACGCCATTGAGCGTCACCGGACCGTTGCTCGCGCCGAGCGCGCTATCTTTCGCAACGCTCAAGATGCCGCCGTTGACGATCGTGCCGCCGGTGTAGCTGTTGCTGGTGCCGAGATAGAGCGAACCGCTGCCGGACTTCACCAGCGCAATCGCCCCGCCGATGCCGCCGGAACCGGTGACGCTATAGGCTGTCGAGCTGTTGTTGAAGGTCACGCTCGCCGGAACCACTGCGATGTTCAAGGTGATGTCCGCGCCGGACGGAGTGTAAAGCGAGTCGTCAAACATCACGTAGTCGCCGTAGCTGTTGCCGGAGTATTGGAGATACTTGGCATTGCCCGAATTCCAGTTGCTGCTGGTGTTGATGTTCCAGGTGGTGAGCGGATTGCCCAGGCTGTCCGCGCCATACCATGCCAAGGTTTGGCCGGTGCCGGTGATCAACAGATCAAGCGACGTCCCGGAATTGGTGAGCACAGCGGCCACGCCCAACGGCAGCGAGCCCAGCACGAAGTTGTTTGTCGGCACCGGGCCACTGGTGTAAATCAGCGGATATTGTCCGACCACAAGCCCCGGCCCGGTGATGTTAATCGTGTTCGTGCCGGTGTTGCTCACCGTGAATCCGTTCGCGTTGATGGCGGCGGCGGCCGGCGTCGTGGCCGCGCCGAAATTCAGGTTGAGCACGGAGTTGCCGGTGAACACCACGTCGGCAGAGGAAATGGATGAATTGCCATCGTTCAACGTCAGGGCCAAAGTCGCATTATTGACGGTCAATGTGCTGGAGCTGGAACTGGACTGGGCCGCATTCAAGCTCAACGTGCCGGCATTGACAACGGTCGGTCCGGCATAGCTGTAGCCGCCGGCGAGATTCACGGCGCCATTGCCCGTCTTGGTCAATCCACCCGAGCCGCCGAGGGTGCCGGAAATAGTCAGCAAACCGCCGGTCGCCTGGGTGACCACCAGATTTTGGTTCAAACTGATGCTGCCGTTCAGTGTGACGCTGCTCGCGGTATTGCCGCCCATGGTGTAGATGCCGGTCGTCGCCGTTGCGTCATAGCCGACCGTGACATCATGCGTCATTGAATAAGCACCTGCGATGATGAGCGACGGACTCAAGTTGCCGCCGATGGTGGTGGCATCCCCCAGCGCGATGGGCGAAGCATTAGCGCCGAAGGCACCCGCCGCACCGGCAACCAGGGAACCATTTTGAACGGTGGTCAAGCCCGTGTAAGTATTGCCGCCGGTAAGCGTCAGGACACCCGCGCCCACTTTCGTCAATGCCACCTCGGTGGCGGAGCCGTTGCGGAGGGACCCCGAGAAGGTGGTGGAGGTTCCCAGCGCGCCGATTGACACAATTTTCTGGTTCCCGCCGTTGCCCGCCAGGATGCCGGGGCCGGTCAATGAACCGAAGTCAATCGTGCCATCGAAATCAAGCGTGACGAAGCGAACCGAATTGTCACCCGTGATATCCCAGGCCGCCGTGGGACTGCCCGCAGTCGGGGTCTTGAACCGGACGACGGTCTGGTTGGGTGACGCGGGAATCGTGATGGTGCCGGTCAGCGTGTTCGCCACAAAGCCCAGGTTGAGCGACTTGATGGGGCCGCCGCCGCCGATCGTCAAGGGTCCCGTGCCGCTCAAACTGCCGCCGTAATAGACGTCCTGGTTGGCAGACACGGGTATGCTGATGGTGCCACCGCCACCGGACACGATATTATTGTAAATGCCGATGTTGGCCGCGTTCTGCAAGGTGCCGGTATTTAAGGTCAGGTCTCCCGTGCCCAGCCCGGCGCTGTTGCCCACCAGCAGTGTGCCGGCGTTGTTCGTGACGCCGCCAATGAACGTGTTCGCGCCGGACAACGTCAGCGTGCCGGTGTTGGTTTTGACCAAAGCGCCGTTGCCGGAAATCGTGCCGGACAAAGTCTGCGCCGCCGTGGTGTTCACTTTCAACGTGGCGTCGTCCTGGATGTTGGCGAGATAATTGCCGCTGCCCAACTGGCCGGCACCGCCGATTTCAACCGTGCCGCCGGAGATGGCGATGTCGCCCGCGAACGTGTTGGTGCCCGTTAGCGTGAGCGTGTTGTTGCCGGTCTTGGTCAGACCGGTCGTGCCGGAAATGGCCAGGCCGCCGATGACGTAGCTCTTGGCCGTGTTGCTGACCACGATGGTGGCCGGCGCGACGGCGGCGGGGGTGATGTTCACCAGCAACGGTCCGGCGCCATTGGCGCTGTCGTTGAGTTGCACCGGATTATTGGCCGCAAAATGATTTCCACCGACAGAGTTGGTCCAGTTGGCGGTGGTTGTGTCCCAGTTCGTGCTGACCGCCGCCGTCCAGGTGGTCACCGCCACGTTGGTGACGGCGTAGCTGACCGTCCCGCCGCCGATCACCAAATGTCCCAACAATCCATTGGGCTGCGAACCCAGCACCAAAGTGCCGGAGGTATAACCGCTGAACAGCGGATAGCTCACATTGTTCACGAACGGAGCGCTGCTGATATTGATGGTCGTGGTGCCGTTGAGCGTAAGGCTGGAGGGGGCCATGGCCGGCTGGGTCGTTCCAAAAACACCAAACTGAAGCGCGCCGCCCGTGCTGGAACCCACCGTCAGGCTGCCGGGCATCCAGTAGGTAGTGTCCGCCGTGGCCGCCACTCCCGCTGCGGCCCCGTCCGAGACCGTCACCGGTCCGTTGCCCTGGGTGGTGTTGGCCACCAGCAAGACACCGCCATTGACAGCCGTCGTGCCGGTATAGGAGTTGGCGCCGTTGAGCTTCAAGGTGCCGTTGCCGGTCTTGGTCAGGCCGTAGCCCGCCCCACTATCGGTAATGCCGCCCACGGTCAACGTGTTGGCCGAAACGGTCACTTGCCGAGTGGCGTTCAGCGTCACGGCACCGCTGCCGAGATTAAGGCTTTGCGAGCCGACAAAGGTGAAATCCGAGTTCCAATTCTGCGCGCTGTTGTTGGCAATCGTTAGATTAGCCACCACACTGTCCAAGTTACCGCCGCTGATCGTCAGCGTGCCAGTGCCAAGAGCTGCTGGATTGCCCAAAGCGAGGGTGCCGGCATTGAGGGTGGTGGAACCGCTGTAGGTGTTGTTGCCGGTGAGAGTCTGCGTGCCGGCACCTGACTTGACCAGCGCCGTTACGCGACTGCCCCAGGCACCATTGACGATCGCACCACTAAAGCTGCCCGAATGCCCGTTGGCACCGACCGTGAATGTCGTCGTGCCGGCTGCGTCCCCGGTGTTGTAAATCGTCCCGCTGCCGTTCAGCGCCCCAATCGTCACGGTGGAAATATTGTTGTAGGATTCCAACCCGCCGTTGACCGTATAGTCTGAATTCGCCGAGTAGGCCGCCGACGCGTTGACCTCCAAGGTAACACCGGCACCGATGGTGGTCGCGCCGCTGTAAGTGTTCGCCGCGTTGAAATGCACCCGCGGGGTGCCGCTGGAGGCCGTCAGTGTCACCGGACCCACGCCGCTGATACCGCTGCCGAACGTCACGTTGGCCCCCGATCCGTAGTTGAAGTTTAGCGCGCCTTCGTAAATGACAGTGTTGCCGGTATAGCTGTTCGCTCCGCTTAAAGTCAAAGTCCCCGGGCCGGATTTGTAGAGCTTTTTAACACCGTTGTTTTGAATGCTTGAGCTGATGGTGCCGGTGTCGGGCACATAGATGTATAGCCCGTCAGTGTTGTCGGACTTGATCGGCGCGCTACCCGCGACCGTGCCGCCATTTTCAAGAATCATACCCGTATCAAGATAAAGCGCTGTGCCGCTAACGGTCAGAGTGGCGTTCGACACCAGCAGGGAGGCCCATGCGTTATTTTCAGTCACGGCGGTGCTGCTCGTAACCTTCACATTGTGTGAATCCGAAGCATTTGGTGCCGTTGTGTAGGTGGCAGCTACGATCGGAAGGCTTGTTCCAGGGGTTTGGTTTCCAACGCTCGCCCAATCGTAGGTATTGTTACCATTGTCAATCACCATCCCCGGCCCGAGCGGCCCGGTGCCACCACCAACACCACCGCGCCAACCCCACCCATCGGCAGTGGTCGTGGTCTTGGTTCCAGTGTTTGATATAATCGCGATCGCTCCGTTTGGGTTGTATAAGTCTTGGGCGTCCGCACCGGAACCGAGACGGCCGAAGGCGAGCGTGGCACCCGACCCGACGTTCCATCTCTGAAAACCATTCCCGATGGTGATCGTGGGGGTGAACGTCATGGTGCCGCTGGTCAGCGCACTGGCATCAATGCCGCCGCTGCCCAGCGTGAGGCCATTGCCGCCAACGGTGAAAGAACTCGCGCCGCTGTTGAAGGTGAGCTTGTTGACCGACAGGCCGGAGATGTTGTTGTTCAAGCTCAAGCCGGATGATCCCGCCGCGCCAAACACCAGCGAGTCACCGCTGGCCGGCGGCGTGCTGCCGCCGGAGGTGATCCAGTTGCCGGCGGTGGTCCAGTTCACGTCGGTGTTGCCTTGCCAAGTATCCGTCCCGGCGGCAAGGGCGGAGACGGATGAAAGCGCCGCTACCATGAGCGCGCCAATTATATTGCTGATGTCTTTTTTCATGGGGGCTGATTGTTTGGGCTGACTGGGTGTTTAAGTTGTGAGTTTAGCTGAACCGGAGGGGCGGGAATTTCAGTTCCTTTGACCCGACTTCATTCCGGGTGGTTCTGGCTTGCAAACGATGCCTCCCCCGTTCCCTCTGAAGTCAGGAAATACCGGCGGCAGAACTAACGCGTTGTTCTCAGGCAGGGGCATTAGGGAGCAAGCTAAAGCCATCCTGACGAACCCGCGAACTCTCTTTAGATAGTTGAAAGGCGGGCTGGAAGTGCAGGAATAAAATGGAGAAACGAACAGCGGACTGCCGAAAGTCCGGCCAGCGACAGAACGGTCAGCCGTTGAAAGCCCCCCGCTATTCCTCCAGATGGACAATGCCGTGCCGCAAGGCCCTGACAACGGCTTCGGTGCGATCCTGCACGCCGAGTTTCATGAAGAGTTCCCGCAGGTAAAATTTGACGGTCGTCTCCGGCAAAGACAAAGCCGCGGCCATCTCCTTGTTGCTGCGACCCTTGATCAGCAATTCCAAAAGGGTCATTTCGCGCGGATCTAAATTCCCGCGCTTCAGTCGCTCCGACAAACGCCTGGCCATCTTTTCCGGCAGATGAACCCCGCCGGCGTGAACCGTGCGGATCGTCCTTATGATTTCATCACCGCTGCTGTCCTTGAGCAGATACGACTGCGCGCCGGCCTGGATGGCGCGATAAATATCCTCGTCCGTTTCATACGTGGTCACCACAATGAAACGGGCGTCGGAAAATTCCTTCCGAATTTCCATGATCGCCTCGACGCCGCTGAGACCGGGCAGCCGCAAATCCATGAGCACCACGTCTGGCTGCAATTTCCGGAACTGCTCCACCGCTTCGCGTCCATCGCCGGTTTCCAAGACGACCGCCATGCCCGGCTCGCTTTGAACCAGCGCCGCCAGCCCCTTGCGCAGCGCCGGATGATCGTCCACCAGCATGACGCGAATGACAGATTTGGCTTTCATGAAATTGATAATGGCATGGTGAGTTTGACAATGCTGCCCTTTCCCGGAGCGCTGCTCACATTCAGTTCTCCGTTCAATTCGGTCACCCGCTCCCGCATTCCCACCAATCCAAACCCGCCCTCGCTGGCGGGCGGATGCGACGGATCGAACCCGCAGCCATCGTCGCTCACGCACATTTCAAACTGCCGCTCTTCAAATTTCAAGACCACCTCGATCCGCTTCGCTTGGGCGTGTTTCGCCGCATTGGCAATGGCCTCCTGGCCGATACGCAACAGGTTGTTTTCCACCACGGGCGCGAACCGTTTCGGCTCGCCGATGACTTTTAGTTCGGCTTGAAGCTGTTTGCGATCCGTCAACGCATGCAAAACCCCGTTGAGCGCGGACGCAAGATCACCGGTTTCCAGCACCTGCGAGCGCATGTTCCAAATCGCGTTGCGAACCTCGTCCAGGCTCGCGCGGGTTTGGGCACCCGCCTCGCCCAAGGGTTTTTGCGCGCTCGCATCCGCCGGCAACTGGCGCTTCGCCACTTCCAATTGCAACGAAATCGCCCCCAGCCCTTGGGCCAGCGTGTCATGGAACTCGCGGGCCATGCGATTGCGCTCATTCATCACCGCCGAAAATTCCGCTTCCGATTTCATCCGTTCGATGGCTTGCTCCCGCAAGTGGCGGCGGCCAATCCCCACAATGATGGCGACCGCCAGCAACAGCATCAAAGCGGCGACCCCCAGCAGCCACGCCACATGCCCGGATGTCCACCACGACGGGGGTTGCAGCACCACCACGTCCGCCAGCGAACGCAGGAGAATTTGAAATTGCTGCGGTTCCAACGTGCCGGGAGCGAGCGGTTTCGTGAGGAAGCTGACGGCACAGATGCCGGCGACCCGGACGCGCGCGCCCGGCAGCCAGTGCGGCGGAAACGCATTGTGATTCGTGAGGCGAAGCACGGCGGGAAATTCGGTTGTCCCACCCGACAGTTTCAAACGGCAGCCATCCAAGGCTGACCACTGTTCTTGGATGACCGCCTCGCACTCCACCAAATCCGAATCGTGGTCGAGCGCCTCGGCGGCTTTCATCAAATGGATTGGCGGCACGGGCAAGGTCTTCCCCGTCTTCCGGAAAATCGCATCCTCCACCATCGGCCCGTATTCGCCGTGGCTCAAAAAGCCGAACACATCCACTTCGGCCCCGACTGCGAGCGACTCCGGTCCGTCGCAAACGACATGCAGGCCGCGTCCGCCATCACGAATCCAGAAATTCTCGCCCGGCTGCGAATGAATCACCGCCCCCCGCACCCGCACCCGATGGACGTAAGATTGAACGGGACTGAACTGCATCAAGTTCTCAACCGAACACACCGGCAGGGTGTCCAGATTAGTCGTGGCCAAAGCGCTCACGAAAACCAGATTAGCGGCGGGCACGGACAGGTATGGACTTAACGCCTGACGGGTTTTATTGAATTGGTAGTAACACACGCCTTGTAACCGGACGGTTGAATCAACCGGTATAGCGCGCCCGCCCCCTGATACATGCACCAGCATTCGCCCGCCGCCGGTTTCCAGGTCCACCTCCAGGTCCAGATCATTCTCGACCGATTTCACCCGGCGGACAACGCCTGAAACCTCGATCCACTGTGCGTCCAGTTGTCCGCTTAACAGTTCATCCCGGTTTACCACCCGAGGTTCGGGAATCATCCCTTTTCCAAGCTTCCGCACCGCGTGGGCATCAAGGTAGGGGGCAAACTTGCCCGGGTTGCTGACGCCCTCAACTTCAATCAAGTCACCGCGGGCAAAGTTGGCGACCAAATCAGCAGACATCTGGCAATAAATACCCACGTTGCCATCCACAATGGAAAAAAACGAGGAGCGCGACCCATCATCCTTGTTAATCACAACTCCCCTGATCCGGACCGGGAGTCGCTGGGATGCCTCTGCCGGCGTCAGCGCCCTGACTTGAGCGGCGTTCGTCAATATCACCGGAGAGACCGCGGCTGGCACTTGGGCCAGTGCTGGCTCCGAATGAGCCCAGAAAGCCAGGAACATGACATGGCAGAATAGAATTTGGTTGAAACGGGAACTCATGGATCAGGCGCGCCATGACTTTAGAGCGCGTTTTATCGGTTGGCAACTCTTCCCCAAAAACAAGCTGCAACAATCTCTATAATTAGTGATGATTCCATATCCAATCGAACTTGAACCGTGAACAAACAGATTGAAAGGGAAATTGATTTTTCACGAAACAGTTGATTCTAGGGGCTGGTTTCATACCTCAAGCCAACTGTTGCCGCAACTGTTGCCAACGGTTCAATTCTTAATCAACTCCCAGCCGTTCGTGGCTTTCCCATTATCCAGCGTCCACACCCGGCCCGTGGCGGTGCCCTCCTTCAACCAAAAGTATTCGTGAACCTCGACGTGATACCGGCCCGACTGCGGACGACCCGCCAACCACGGTCTAAAAATGAAAAACCGCCAGTAAAGACTGGCGGTTTAGAGTGGTGCCCCGGGAGAGACTTGAACTCTCAACAAACAGATTAAGAGTCTGCTGCTCTACCAATTGAGCTACCGAGGCAAAATTCGCCGGCGAACCACGTTCACCGCGAACGCAGATTTTGGCAGACCGCAAAATCCAAGGCAAGATTTTTTGACGAGCTTTGCCGATGGGCTGATTTCAGCGTGCCGCATGGAAATTGACGGCGCATTTCATTTTTTTAATGACGCGCTGGCGATTGTGTTCAAAAATGTCCCGTCGCAACCGCAATGACTGTCACGCTTTTCATCCCGTGTTTCGTGGACGCCCTGTATCCGCGCGCCGGCATCAGCATGGTCGAGATTTTGGAACGGCTCGGACACCGCGTCGTCTGTCCCGAAGAAATCGCCTGCTGCGGCCAGCCGCCGTTCAACTCCGGCTACCACGCCGAGGCCCGCACCATCGCCACGCCAGTGCTGGAAAAATTGGCGGATGCGGAGGCCGTCGTCATCGGCTCCGGTTCCTGCGGCGCGATGGTGAAAAAGTTTTATCCCGAACTGTTCGCCGACACACCGCACGCGGAACTGGCAAAACAAGTCGCGGCGCGCACTTGGGAATTCTCCGATTTTCTCGTGAGCAAACTCGGCGTGACGGATCTCGGTGCGAAGTTTCCGCACAAGGTCACGTTTCACGACGGCTGCCACGGCCTGCGCGAACTCGGCATCCAGAAACAGCCGCGCGCTTTGCTGGCCAACGTCCGCGATTTGCAGTTCGTCGAGATGCCAGAAGTGTCCTGCTGCGGCTTCGGCGGCACGTTCGCCGCGAAATTCCCGATGATCTCCACCGCGATGGGCGAGGTGAAATGCGCCAGCGCCGCCGAGACCGGCGCGGAATACATCGTCTCCAGCGATTCGAGTTGCCTGATGCATATCCAAGGTCTGCTGTCGCGGCAGGGCAAGCCAACCAAAACCATCAGCCTCGCCGAGGTCTTGAACCACAAATAATTTTGCCACAGATGCACACAGATAAACACAGATGCGAAGAAACAAGTGGTGCAAATCAAACCGGATTCAATGCGTTCGCCATCTGTGTTCCATCTGTGAAAATCTGTGGCTAAAAACCGCATGAACTTCGTTTCCGAATTCAAAACGCGCGCCACCGAGAAATCCGGCGACCTGCGGCACCGCCAGTTCATTCGCACCGCGCTGCGCGGCTACGAAGTCGCGCGCGACAAGCGTAAAGGTGCGTTCCAAAGCTGGGAATCCGCCCGGCAGGCCGCCGCCGAGACAAAATGGGAAGCGGTCAACCACCTCGACAAACATCTGGAATCGCTCGTGGCCAAGCTGGAAGCGCGCGGCACGAAAGTCCACTGGGCCAGCACCGGCGCGCAGGCGCGCGAAATCATCGCGCAAATTCTCCGCGACAAGAAAGCGCGCTGCATCATCAAGTCCAAGGCGATGACGTCGGAGGAAATTCACCTGAATGACGCGCTGGAAAAAGAAGGTTTTACCGTCGTCGAATCCGATCTCGGCGAATTCATCGTGCAGCTCCGCCACGAGACGCCGTATCACATTGTCTTCCCTTCGATGCACCTGACGCGGGACGAGATCCGCGACTTGTTTCAAAAGGAACTCGGCGACGCGCCGTCCAACACGCCGGAGGATTTGACGATGGTGGCGCGCCGCGTGATGCGCCAGAAATACATCACCGCCGATGTCGGTTTCACCGGCGCAAATTTCGCCATCGCCGAGACCGGCATGATTTCCATCACGGAAAACGAGGGTAACTCGCGCCTCACCGCCGCGCTGCCCAAGACGATGGTCACGCTCATCGGCATCGAGAAAGTGTTGCCGCGCTTTGCCGACCTTGCGCTGTTTCTGCCGATGCTCGCGACCGCCGGCGCCGGCCAGCCGATGACGTGTTACAACACGATGTATTCCGGCCCGCGCCAGCCCGGCGAATGCGACGGCCCGGAGGAATGGCACGTCGTCCTGCTCGACAACCGCCGCACCGAACTCCTCGCCGACGCCGAGCAGCGCGACGCGCTCCACTGCATCCGCTGCGGCGCGTGCCTGAACGTCTGCCCGATTTTTCGCAACGTCGGCGGCCACACTTACGGCACGACTTACAGCGGCCCGGTCGGCGCGGTCATCACGCCGCACCTGCGCGGTTTGCAGGATTGGAAACATCTTTCCAACGCCTCGTCGCTGTGCGGCGCCTGCACCGAGGCGTGCCCGGTGAAAATTGACCTGCACCATCACCTGCTGCAAAACCGGCGCAATGCCTCCGCCAGCCAACCGGCTTTCTTCGAGAAACTGGCGTATCAGATTTTCGGCATCGTGGCGAATGAACCAAGGTTTTGGTCGCTCGCCAAAAAAATCGGCTGGCTCACGCAGCCGTTGCAACGCGCAGTGAAAGGCTCCGCGCTCGACCCGGCAAAGGCGTGGACGAAGACGCGCGACCTGCCACCGATGCCGCAGGAAACTTTCAAAGACTGGTGGAGGAACCGGAAATGAGCGAACGCGAAAATATTTTGGGCCGCATCCGCGAGGCGTTGAAAGTGCCGGCTCCCCTGCCCGGCTCGCATGACGACATGTCGGTTCATGCGTCGGCCGAAGCACCAGCCAGCCACGCCCGCGAATGGCTGCCTTCCGTCGGCGCGAGCGTGGCGGAACAATTCGACTTGTTCGCCAGAAATTGCGCCGACTTGAAGACCGATTTCCAACTGTTCGCCAACCGCGATGAATTAAAAACCGCGCTCGCCAAGATTGCCGCCGCCGAAAAATGGCAGCGCGTCGCCAGCCACGACGGCGAGTTGAGCAACTTCGCCAGCCGTTCGCTCGGCCTGCCGGTTCTGCTCACCGACCAAGGCTACGATGTTCAGGCAATGGAAAAGTGCGACGCCGGCATCACCGAATGCGACGCTCTCATTGCGCAGACCGGCGGCGTGGCCGTGACGAGCCGCAGCGCGGGCGGACGCGCCTTGTCCGTGCTGCCGCCGCATCACGTCGTCATTGCGCGGCGCGAGCAACTCGTCGCGGACCTGCCGGCGGCGTTCGCATTGTTGCAGGCGAAATACGCGCCGGATTTTCCGAGCATGATTTCGTTCATCACCGGCCCCAGCCGCACCGGCGACATTGAACGCATCCTCGTCCTCGGCGCACACGGACCGAAGAAGCTGACGATTTTCTGTTTTTGATGCCGCATTGATTTGGCGCATAAATCTGCTATCCTGTTTTTGTCATGCAAACGAACCCCACCTCCGGTAGCACCAAGAAAATCCTGGTGGTGGACGACAATCCGGTCGTCCTCAAGGCCATGTATTTTTTCCTCCGCAACCACGGCTACGACGTGGTGATGGCGGAGTCTGGCTCGGACACCCTCACGAGCCTGCGTCGCGACAAACCGGATTTGATCCTGCTCGACCTTGATTTGCCGGACACCGGCAACGTCTCCAACGCCATGCGCGACGGCTTCATCATCATGGACTGGGCGCGCCGCACCGGGGCCGCCGAGAACATCCCCGTCATCATCATTTCCGCGCTCGACCCGGAGGAATACAAGTCCCGCGCCCTCGCCGCCGGCATCGCCATCTTCTTCCGCAAGCCGGTAGACAACGACAAACTCCTCGCCGCCATCCACGCCACGCTCCACGATGCACCGGTCCGGCCCGCCGCTTAAAAATTCCCGATGAAAGGCAAGCTGCTGCTCCCGGCAATTTTCGTGGCGACGTTCATGTTGTCACGGATTCCCGGATTGCTGCCGCCGAACTTCAGCGTGGCGTATGCGTTCGCGTTTTGCGCCGGCGTTTATTTCCGCGGCGCGCTGGCGTGGTGGCTGCCGCTCGGCGTCATGCTCGCGACGGACATCGGGCTGAATATTTATTACCAGCACAACGACCCGGTTCACGACGTCTGGAGTCCGGCCAACCTCGCCAACCTCGCCTTCAACTACGTCACCTACGCCGTTTTGATTCTGCTCGGTCGCCGGTTCAAACCGCAATCGTCCTTCCTCGGCCTGCTCGGCGGCGGCCTGCTCGGCGCGATGCTGTTTTACTTCATCACCAACACCGCGTCGTGGTTCTTCAATCCGTTTCATTGCCCGGAATACACCAAGACCCTCGCCGGCTGGATTATCGCACTGACCAAGGGCACCAATGGCTTTCCCCCGACTTGGGAATTTTTCCGCAACACGCTGTTGAGCGGTGGACTGTTCACCGCGCTGTTCGCCGCCGCCGGCAAGCTTGCCGCCGAATCGCCGGCGGAAAAAACCGCCGGCCAGCGCTCGCCCGAAAAGGAACCCGAAGCCGAGACCGAACCGGAGGAAGCCAAGGCGTGAAAATCGGCGTCATTTCGGACACGCACGGTTTCCTCGACCCACGCGTGGAAAAAATCTTCGCCGGCGTGGATCACATCCTGCACGCGGGCGACATCGGTTACGCGTCCATCATTCTCGAACTCCAGTTCATCGCGCCCGCCACCGCCGTGCTGGGCAACTGCGACGACCCACAGATCAACTACCGGCTTACCGAAGCGGTCGAACTGGCGCGGAAAAAATTCCTCGTCCACCACATCGTCAACCCGCGCGCCTTGGACGAGACTTTGGCGCGGCGGCTCGCAATGGAAAGACCGGATGCCGTCATCTTCGGCCACACGCACAAACGGTTTGCGGAGACGATGGACGGCGTTTTCTTTTTCAACCCCGGTTACGCCGGCAAGCCCAAGTTCGGCGCGGAACGCAGCGTGGCCATCCTGCACCTCGACGAAAAGGGCTTCCGCCACGAATTCATCCCGCTGTGATCGCCGCCAGCTTCGCCGCCATTTCCTTCACGCTGCGCACGTCCAGCTTGCCGGTGCCGAGCATCGGAAAACTGTCCACGCGGTAAAACGCGTCAGCCTTGGGCTTCCACAAGTTCGGCAGGTCGCACGCGGCGAATTTTTCCAGCAGCCCGGGCAGCGCGTCCGCCGGGATTTTGTGTAGCACCACCAAGCGCTCGCCTTTTTTTTCATCCGGCAAACCCAGCACCACGAACGCCACCTCCGCCACGCCGGCAAGCTCCTGTAATTGTTCCTCGATCTTCAGGTGCGGCACCATCTCGCCGCCAATCTTGCTGAAGCGGTTCAGCCGGCCGGTGATTTGCAGGAAGCCGTCCGCGTCGAGCATCGCCATGTCGCCGGTGCAATACCAGCCGTCGCGCAGCACGGCGGCGGTTTTTTCCGGCTGGCCGAGGTAGCCGAGCATGATGTTCGGGCCGCGCACGAGCAGCAGGCCGGACTCGCCGGGCGGCAGCACTTTCCCGCTCCACGGATTTTCCGCGTCGGCGATGCGCACGCACATTCCCGGCACCGGCTGGCCGATTTTGCCGTGCTTGCCGCCGACCTGGTAAAAGCCGGCGGCGCGATAATCCCAAGTGTTCACGGCCACGGCGGGCGCACATTCCGTGCAGCCGTAACCCTCGAACGGCCGGATGCCAAAGCGTTCCTCGAACGCGCTGGCGAGGCGCTCCGGCAATTTCTCCGCGCCGGTGACGATGAGTTTCAGGCTGCCGAAATCCTCCGGCGGAACCGCGCGCAGGTAGATTTGCAGAAGCGTCGCCGTCGCGAGCATCACGGTCGCTTCATGCTGACGAACCATGCCGCCGACGCCTTTCGCGTCGAGCGGATTCGGATAAAACACCACGCCGGTGCCGAGCACCAGCGGCAGGCAGAGCGTGACGGTGAAGCCGAACGAATGGAATAACGGCAAAATGCCCAGCACGCGCTGCGATTCGTCGAGCGCGATGACCTCGGCGCACTGCTCGATGTTTGCCAGCAGGTTGAACTGCGAGAGCATCACGCCCTTCGGCTCGCCGGTGCTGCCGCTGGAGAAAATCACCGTGGCCAGATCGTCCATGCGGATGCCGGCGGAACCGAACAGCCGCTCCAGCAAAAACGCCGGCGCAAATTTCGCGAGCGCCAACGCGGCGAGTTTTTCCATTGGTTTCGGAGGGCCGAGTTCCACGAGGCCCTGAATTTGGGGACTCGTGGAACTCGTCCCTCCGACAATGTCTTCGAGGTAAATCAATTCCCCCGGCGGCGTGAGCTTGATCTTCTCGATGAACTTCCGCGACGTGACCACGGTCTTGATTTCACATTGCTTCACGCACTCGGCGAGCGTGGCCTCGGACAGCGTGTAGTTCAGGTTCACCGGCACTTTGCCGCAGAGGAACGCCGCGTAATTCGCCAGCGCGCCCGGCACACTCGGCGGCAGGTAAAGCCCGACCATTTTTTGTCCGCGCCAGATTTTCTTCAGCCGGCGCGCGAGGAAAATCGTTTTCACCAGCGCCAGGCCGAACGCAATCTTCGGCGTGGTCGCGTCGGCGAAGGCGAAGCGGTGCGGATGCTCGCGCGCCATGCGGATGAGGCTGCGGTGCAGCGGCTGCATCCGGTCGCGGCGCAACGCCCACGCGTTGACCTGCAATTCCTGCACCGCCTCGCGCACGGCGAACGGCGTGACGTTCGCGGGCAGCGGGTTGCCGAAACTCACCGTCACCGGATGCGGGCAGCGCGCGGTGAGGAGATGAATCATCCGTCCGCGCCGGAAGCTCAACGGCCCGCCCAGCACACCGTCGAGCGCCACGGGGATCACCGGCGCGTCCACGTCCTTCATGATGCGCTCCATGCCGCGCCGGAACGGCAGCAGTTGCCCGATGCGCGTGATCTGTCCCTCGGCGAAGATGCACACGACCTCGCCATTCTTGATGGCGTCGCTCGCGGCTTGCAGCGCGTGGAGCAGTTCGCGCGGACGCTGCTCGGACGAGACGGGAATGGTGCCGAGGATTTTCGCGAACGGCTTCACCCAGCGCTTTTCGTAAATGTCCTTGAACATCAGAAACCGGATGGGCCGGTCGGTCGCGGCGATGAGCAACAGCGCGTCCACGTAGGAAACGTGATTGCAGACGAACAGCGCCCCGCCCTTTTCGGGAACGTGGTCGCGGCCCACGATGCGGATCTTGTAAAGCGAATGGGTCACGCACCACAGCACGAAGCGCAGCAGCGAATCCGGCAGCAGGAATAAAACATAGACCGCACCGAACAGCGTCAGCCCGCCGCCGACGAGGAAAATGCCGCGCGGCGCAAGGTGCAGTTGCTGCGCGAGCAGCCAGTGCGCACCGGACGCAAGGAACACGCCGACGAACGACAGCCAGTTCGCCGTGGCCTGCACCTGGCCTTTGTTGTCGCGCGCCGGGCGATGCTGCAACAGCGCGGCGATGGGCACGATGAAGAAGCCGCCGGAGAAACCGAGCAGCGCCAGCAGCACGTAAGATTCATTCAGACCCACGGACGTTCGGGCCAGCAGCGCGGAGAAAATGGAAAGCCCAAACGCGCCAAGCGGCACGAGGCCGTATTCAATCTTGCCACCAGACAAATAGCCCGCCGCGAGGCTGCCGAGGCCGATGCCCAGCGCCAGCGCGGCGTTGAGATAACCGATGTGCGTCTCGGTGGCGTGCAAGGTTTCCGCGCCGTAGAAAAACAGGTTCAGCAGCAGCAGCATCCCAAGGAAGTTGAAGTAGGTGTTGCCCATCAGCGCCAACTGGAGCGGACGGTCGCCGCGCATGGCGCGGATCTGCCGCCAGATTTCGGCGGGGAAATTGGGATTGAACTTCTTCTGCGGATTCGCCGCCGGGACTTTGGTGATGCCGAGGCACGCGAAGAATCCGACCACCGCCAGCGCGATGAGGATGACGCCGGACAACCATTGCCGCCCGCGAAACTGTTCCGACATTGCCGCCGCCGCCACGATGCCGAGGATGATGGCCACGAACGTGCCGAGTTCCAGGATGCCGTTGCCCCACGAGAGCTTCCGCTCCGGCAGCAGCTCCGGCAGCGAGCCGTATTTGCTCGGCCCGAAAATCGCGCTGTGCGTGCCCATCAGAAACACGCTCGCGAGCAGCAGATTTTTATCCCAGCGCCACAGGCCGGCGAACACCAGCGCCATGATGAACAGCTCGAATACTTTCACGCCCAGCATCACGGCGCGCTTGCTGAAACGGTCCGCGAGAAAACCGCCGGTCATCGAGAACAAAATGAACGGCAGCGCGAACAGCGCGCCGATGCTCTCGCCGTAGCTGTTCTTCTCGGCCAGCGTCATGCCCGTGCCGAAGAGCGCCACGAAGATGACGAGGTTCTTGACGACGTTGTCGCTGAACGCGCCCTGGAACTGCGTGACGATGAGCGCCCAGAAGCCGCGGGGCGAGTGCGGAGCGTGGAGCGCGGAGTGCGGAGTGTTGTTGCTCACGCCGTCACACTAGCCGATGGCGGCGCGAAGTGTGAATCGAAAAACTTTCGGGCGACATCAATCCAGACGATGCCATCACTTAGCCGGCACGCGCTCGTAGTCGCCGAACTCGCCGAACAACTCGTCCTTGCCGAGGTGCTGGTGGACAAATTTTTGCAGCGCGGCGGTCTCGGCGGTGAGGATGACGCTGCCATCCACCACGCGATGCGCGAGAGCGGCGGGATTTTTATCGAGGAATTTCTTGATCCAGTCAGGATTGCAGACGGCCATGGAAAACTTGTCGTCCGCCAGCTTCACGCGGAACAGCAGATGGCCGGGGAGCATCGCGCTGTTGAGCAGGCCGGCCTGCTGGTCATCGAACTTACATTCCGTGGGCGTGACATCGAGGAACATCTCCTTGCCCAGCTTGAACAGATGGCCTTCAAACTTGCCGGTCTTGCCGTCGTCATCCTTGAGCGTCACGGCGTAGGCGTTGTTCGTGGCGGTGGCGAAAGTCCAAGCGGTCGCCTTGTCTTTTTTGCCGGCCTCCACCCAGGTGCCGGCGAGGCGCGGGTCGGTGACGACATCCTTGTCGGTATAGAACGGGTTGACGGACGGCACACACGCCACGAGCAACGCAGCGGCGGCAACGGCGAGGAGGCAGTTTTTCTTCATGGAACTATTGATGCGCCTTTTCCTGGAAACGTTCAACCACATTTTCGCTGACAATTCGTTTTTCTAAAATAATTACCTGAAATACGCGCCGGCCTTATTGAAAATTAATTGCCCAATTTATGAATTGGGCTTGGGGGAACCGCGCAACGGCATAGAGCCGCAGATTATCCATACGGCTGATGCCGTGGCCCGTCCGGTCAAGTCATTCCCCCGCACGCCGGCTTTCGCCCACCACACCGTTGGAACTTTTCCCCGCACCGCTGACCGCTCCCACCGTCCGGCTGAAACTCCCAGCCGCACGGCTGGCTCCTTTACCGGTCTGGTTAATTCCTTCAGCCATACGGTTGGAGGAATTAACCATACGGCTGGACGATTTATCCATATGGCTGGAAGATTTATCGGTGCGGCTGGACGAGCCAGCCATACCAATAAATCTTCCAGCCGCACCAATAAATCATTTATTGGTTCCAGTAAATGTTCCAGCCGTGCGGGTTTTTCTAAAAAACAGGCCAAAAGTGGCAAAAACCACCCCTTTTCCCCAGCCAGCCCCGCCAGGTGGTCAAAAAGAGATAGTTGCAGCCGTTGGGCAGAGTCGCGCGAAGACCGCGAAGGCGGCGAAGGCTGGAAAGTCCTTTTTTCGGCATCTTCGCACCCTTCGCGTCCTTCGCGCGACCACTTGTTTCCGCAGTTCAAACATCAACTAAAACTCCAAACATGAAAGCTGACTACATCCAACAAAACGATGATGCGTTTAGCTCACACAATCACCCAACACTTGTCCACCAAATCGACGAGGCAAGGCCACTTCTAGCGCGCCTACGGGCAGTAAGTTTGAAATAATCCCCAATTTCCCCCCAAGCTGCCGTCCTCACTGCGCGCGGGCGGAGGTGCGGGCGGCGAGCCATTGCCAGTCCGGCCAGTCCGCTGGATTGGCGGAGCCGCTGCCCATCGCCCCCTGCCCGTAATGCAGCGTGCTGTCCTGCCGCCAGCGGTGCGTTTCGGAATGGCCGTCGGCAAAGGCCAGCCCGCACGCGCCGGCATGATAGGAACCCGGCCAGTCCAGCCAGCCAGGCGTCTGCATGCTCAGGGCAAACGCGGCGTCGTTCAGCTTGCCGGCATTTTCATCCAGCAGCACCCAGAGCGACGAGGGGCCGGGCGCGCCGATGGTGGAGATTTTGCCGTAGGTGCTCCACGGAGAATTGCGCCGGTGATGAAAGGAGCTGTCCAGCCACGGGCCGTTGACGGTCAGGGTCGTCGCGCCGCTGTGGCCGGTGCCCTGGTCGTAGCCGGGACAGATGCTGCCGATGGCCTGGTTCATGGAAAACGTGCGCGCGGCGGGAACCATCTGGCCGGCGAGCGCGGGATTGCTGCCCTGATAAATCCCCTCGCGCCGGTCGGCGGGACAGCGGAACATCTTGGCATTGCCAGAAAGATAGCCAATGAGCAGGCTGCGCGTGGGGTCGAGCAAAACATCGGGATTAAATTCGTTTGTTGCGCCGATGCCGGCATTGCCGCTGCACCAGTTATGGCCGGGCACGGTGTTGCCGTCGTCGGGATTGGGCGGAAATCGGTCGTTGTTCTCGTCCACATACAACAGCATGGCGGCCATCATCTGCTTGCCGCCGCCGAGGCAGACTGCGCCCTGCGCGCGCTGCTTGGCCTTGGACAGCGCCGGCAGCAGCAGCGCCGCAAGAATCGCAATGATGGCGATGACCACCAGCAATTCGATGAGCGTGAAGGCGCGTTGTCTCATGGGAGCCGTAAAGCTCATAAGACTGTTTCAGTGCGCGGCAGGTTTCATCGCTTTGGCGTAAGGCTGGCCGTCCACGAAAACTTCCTTGATGCGCGCGGTGCCGGATTTGTCCACGGCGGCCTGCACGGTGAGTTTGCCGTGCGGATTGCCGGTGCCCTCGGCGACGAAATATTGTTCGAGGCCGTATTCGACGTGGACGGTGCCGGCGCGGTTCCGCCAACTCGGAGTGGTGGTGGCGCGCAGCACCACTTCATCCGCCGCCGGAGAGAATTTTTCCAAGCTCGCGCGGGCGACGTGGTAAAACTGGTTCGTCACCGCCGGCGCTACGGCCACAAACACGGTCTGGCCGGCGGGCAGTTCACCGGCGGGCAACGGCGCGAAGAAAAGTTCGCGCGGCACGTCGCTGATGGCGTAATTGAGCCGCACATAATCGCCGCGCAGCAAATCGTGCGGATCCACCGGCTGCGTCTCCAGCAGGATAATCTGGCCTTGGTGCAGGATGCGTTCCTGCATCGCGGCGGTGCCGAGAATCCACGCGCATTGCAGCGCGAGCACGAGAATCAGGAGTTTGGTTTTCATGGTAGAACCTCCGGGGTGGCTTTGATCTGCCGCATCAGCTTGCGCCGTTTCTTTTCCAGAAAGACGGCGAACACCATCAGGAAAACACCAGAGATAATGAACATCATCCCCGTGAATGCCATCGAGCCGAACAGGCCGATGTAGGTGGCGATGATGTCCAGCGCGATGAAGAGGACGCCCAGATTCACGAGAAAGCGCGAGCGTTCCTGCACGCCGACCTGCACCTGCAGCAAGCCGTATATGAAGATGGCGACGGCGGCAACGGTGTTGAGCGGTGTCATGTAGCCGAACCAATGCCACTCTCTTTGCTGCGGCACGAAGTGCGCCGCAACGAGCAAGGCCGCCGCGCCCGCGAGGGTCGCGGCCCAAGTAATGCGCCACTGCACCGAGAGCGTGGTAAGGTTGCGGCAGCCGAGCGCGACGAGCAGTGCGGCCACGGTTCCGAGCGCAGGCAAGATCCAGGGGTTTAGTTCGGCGTGCCGGTATCCCCAGCTCAAAAACCCCGCCCACGTCAGCGGATAGGAAAACATGGAGAAGGCCAGCAGGCCGAAGGTTTCGGCCACGACGGAAAAGTTTTTATCGGTTCCGCGCCGCAGCAGGAAACCAAAACCAGTGAAGACCAAACCGAGCAACGCATACGCCAGCACCTGGTGCTCGTCGTCGAAGCGGATGAGGCTGGTGCTGTCATTGATCTCCACGCCAAACCAGATGCCAATGCCGAGCAGCAGCAAGGCGAACTGAGCGGCGGAACGCAGCAGCCACGGCAGGGCGGCGATGCCGAGCCACCAGAGCAGGAAGGCGTTCGCCGGCCGCGACGAAAGATGATAAATCTGGCCGACGAGCGCGATGTTGCCGAGGAACAGCAGCGAGCCGGCGAAGTGCAGTGCCTCGCCAGTTTTGGGATAACTTTTGCGCGCATCCCGCAGCCACCAGCCCGCGCTGTGCGCGCCAAGCATGAGCGCGAGGCCGGCGAACAGTTTCACGCCGCGCGGAATTTCGTCCCAGTGCGCGCCGATGAGCAGCGCGATGCCCGCCGCGACCAGCAGCGCGCCGAGGAAGGAGACGATGGTGAGGAATTTCGCGCCCTCGTCCTTCAGGCCGAAGTGCGCGATGATCTGGTCGCGCTGTTCGGCGGTGATGAGGCCGGCCTCGTGGATTTTTTCGATGTCGGTGGTTTTCATGCCGGTAATACCGTTGTGAATCCGATTGGTTTGCGAATCAATCTAATTTTGCACAGCCAACTGCTTATCGTCGCGCTTGGCGTGCTGGCCAAAGTGCGGCGAGGTTTTTAACATCCGCTTGAAATTGTCCCGGCGCGTGTGCGTCTCCTCGGCGGAATAAAGCTGTTTCACCAGGCCGAGAAAGCCGGCTTGTAGTTCGGCGAGACTCATGTTCTTTGGCTGGAAATTGATGTCGAACAGCGTGCACAGCTCCCACGCGCGGTCGCGCAGGATGCGGCCCTCGTTTTTCAGCCGCGCGTAAAGCGGCGTGCCGGGGAACGCGGTCAGGAACGTCACCTNNCTTCCTTGTAAAAATCCTGCTGGCGGAATTTCCAATCCGATTTCGTCTCGATGCCATGAAGGCTTGTGCGTCCCGGGCTTTCCAGGCCGATGAGAATCTGCTGACAGCCGGAATCGCGGATGAGCGCGA
>PLYV01000214.1 GCA_003151855.1 Limisphaerales bacterium
TGATGGTGTCCGCGCCGCGCAACGGCAGGTAAAATCCACCGGTCGCCGTGGCGATTTGCTGCAAAAGCTCCTCGTTCAAATGCGATTTCACGACCTGCCCCTTGTCGTCGCGGACGTAATCCGAATTGCCATTTGCGTCCGCGACGGTGATGAGCGTGCCCTCCGCCGAGCCGATGCCAATGGTGAAAATCTTCAACCCTTCCTTCGCCGCGTTCTGCGCCGCCTCCAGCGCGCCCTCGTCGTTATCCTCGCCGTCGGTGAACAGCACCAGCGCGCGGTGATTGCCCTTTTCCTTGAACGCCTCCAGCGTCGTGTTGATGGCCGCCGCGAGCGCCGTGCCGCCCTGCGGGATGGAATTCACATCCAGCGCCTGCACACTTTGCTGGAACGCTGTGTCGTCAATCGTCAGCGGGCATTCCAAAAACGCGTCGCCGGCGAACGCCACCAGCCCGAGCCGGTCGGCCTTGGCCGTCTGCATCAGTTCCAGCGCCGCGAGCTTCGCGCGAGCGAGCCGGTTCGGCGCGATGTCCGTCGCCAGCATGGATTTCGAGGTGTCCACCGCGACAACGATGTCCAAGCCATTTTGCTGAACTTCTTCCAGATCAAAACCGCGCTGCGGCCGCGCGATGGCGACGATGAGCAAAGCGACCGCCACGATGAGCAAAATATATTTCCATTTGCGCCGCGTCAGCGAAAGCCCCACGGTCAGTTGCCCGAGCAAACGCGGTTCGACGAACTGCGTGAGCAGCTTTTGCTTCACGCGCTCGCTCCACCAGAAAAACGCTGCCAGCGCCGACGGAATCACCAGCAGCAGCCAGAGAAATTGGGGATGCTCGAATCTCATCTTGAAATTGCCGATTGCCGATTGCCGATTGCCGATTGGGTTTGTAAATTCGCGCCATGAACCCGACAGAACTCAAAGCCCGCACAAAAGCCTTCGCGTTGAGAATCATCAAGCTCACGCGCGCCATTCCTAAATCTGACGACGCTGGACGTGCCATCGCCAAACAAATCGTCCGCAGCGGCACCTCGGTGGCGGCGAATTACCGAGCCAGTTGCCGCGCCCGCAGCCAGGCTGAATTCATCGCCAAAATCGGAACCGTCGAGGAAGAAGCCGACGAAACCGCGCTGTGGCTGGAATTGCTTGTCGAATCCGGCACGATGCCGGCAAAGAAATTGTCCGCGCTGCTCGACGAAGCCAACGCACTCACCGCCATCATGGCCGCCTCGCGTAAAACTGCGGCGGGAAAATGATTTTGTAATCGGCAATCGGCAATCGGCAATCGGCAATTGTTTCATGGCAGCCTCCGGAACGCGGTTTGCGCGAGGACGAATTCAATCAGCAGCACCGCCAGCCCGGCCGCGACGAACCACGCGAACAGCTCGGTGAACTGCGTGTATTTCTTCACGCTCGCCTCGGTCTTCTCCAACTTGTCAATTTCGTCGTAAATCTGTTTGAACTTGTCCGCGTTGTCCGCGCGGTAATATTTTCCGCCGGTTTTGTCGGCGATCTTTTGCAGCGTGGTTTCGTCCACGTCCACCGGGACCATTTGATAAACTTTGCGCCCAAACATGTCGCGCCCGGGCATCGGTGCCTGGCCCTGTTCGCCGATGCCGACCGTGTAAATCTTCACGCCCAGCGCTGCCGCCGCTTCCGCCGCGAGCAGCGGTTCGACCTTGCCGGAATTATTTTGTCCATCCGTGGCGAGAATGATGATTTTGCTTTTCGCCTTCAAATCGCGCAGCCGGTTCACCGCCGTTGTCAGCGCGTCGCCAATTGCCGTCGCGTCGGAATTGATCGTGCCGATTTCCAGCCGCGCCAGGTTTTCCTGCAAATAATCGTGGTCGAGTGTCAGCGGCGTGGCAATGAACGCCTGCGCCGCAAACACCACGAGTCCGATGCGGTCGTTTGGTCGTTTTTCAATAAAATCTTTCAGCACCGACTTGGCCATGTTGACGCGATTGACGCGTTCGCCGTGAACCTCAAAGTCTTCCGAAATCATGCTGCCGGACAAATCCAGCGCTGCAACGATATCAATGCCGCTGGCCTTGACCTCCGTGGTGCTTTTGGCGAAACGCGGCTGCGCGAGCGCCACGATGAACAGCGCCAGCGCCAGCCAGCGCAGCGAACCGAGAAATCCGCCGAAGCGCGAGCGGTGGATATTCTGCATCGCGCGCACCAATTGCACCGACGAATAGACGAATGCCGGCGGCGCACCGCGCCGTCCCTTCAACCACGCCAGCACCGGCAGCAGCAAGAGCAGTAACAACAGCCATGGATGAGCGAGCACCATTTTCGATTTACGATTGCCGATTTATGATTTGTTCCGATTCGCCGTCATTTGAAATTTGAGATTCAGAATTTGAAATTGGCGGCGGTTCGGTTTCTTCAACCAAACGCAACGCCGAGGAATGCAGCCCGCGCAATTCATTTTCGCCCGGCTCGTATTTGGCGAACTTCACCAAATCGCAGCTCGCCAGAAATCCGCCGAGGCTTTCCTTTTGCTCTGGCAGCAGCAACTTGGTGCCACCGAGTTCGCGCAGGAATTCCTCCGTCGTCCGCTCCGGCGCGCGAAATTCAAAGCGTTCCTCCAGATACGCCCGCGCCGTGTCGGACACCGCGATGACGAATGGCTTCGGCTGCGTGATGAGGGCGAGCGCCTGTTCCAGTTTTCGTTTTGCGCGGACGTGTGCCGGAATCGGCGGCGGCAGGACGATGTTTGTCTTCCGATTTTTCCACCAGCGCCAAAGCAGAAACGCCGCGACGACCACGGCCAGCGCGATGACACTCCACCACAGCCACGCCAAGCCATCCGAAATCTCGATCGGCGGCTTGATGTCGCGGATGTCCTCGGCAACAGGAGCTAGGTTGTTATTCGTGGCAATCATGCTTCCGTAAAATGTTCGCTTTGCGCAACAGTGTCTTGGACTGCGCCAGCCCTCTGCCGCTTTTCCATCACGGGCCAGACGATGCCAAAGCGCCAGAGGGCTGGCGCACTCCAAAACCTCGCGGAGATTTGAAGCCGGCTTTTCATCCGCGCAGCCTCCGTTTCTCACGGTTCTCGAAAAATTTCGCCAGCGTCGGTCCGTAATCCTGATCCGTGCGCAACTGCATCGCGTCAATGCCCGCGCGCCGGAACAGCCGCGCGATGTCCGACTGCGCCTTCACCTGCCGCTCCGCGAACGCCGCCCGCTTGCGCGCATCGCCGGTGTTGACCTCCACAATCTGGCCGGTCTCGGCGTCCTGAAAAATCAGCCGCCCCAGATTCGGCAACTCCAATTCATGCGGATCGGAAACCTGCACCGCGACCACATCGTGTTTGCGGTTCGTCTGCCGCAGCCGCGTGAACGACGCCTGCGCCAGCGATTCCAATGACATCATGTGCGGGCGCGCTGCCGGCTTCTCGCCCGTGCGACGCGGTGCGATGGGCGAGCCGAGAAAATCCGACACGATGACCGTGATGGCCTTGTGCGACTGCACGCGCAAAAGAAATTCCAACGCCTGATTCAAATCCGTCCCGCGCCGCTTCGGCTCAAAGAACAGCACTTCGCGGATGACGCGCAGGACGTGGCTGCGGCCTTTGCGCGGCGGAATGAATTTTTCNNCCGACCTTGTCATTGTTGCGGATGGCGGAGAACGCGAGCACCGAGGCGATCTCGGCGGCGAGTTCGCGCTTGGACTGCCCGCGCGAGCCGAACAGGCCCGACCCGCTGACGTCCACGACGAGCATGAGCGTGAGTTCGCGTTCCTCGACGAA
>PLYV01000018.1 GCA_003151855.1 Limisphaerales bacterium
CATCCAGCTTGGACTGACTCACGACGCCATCGGCATCAAGCAGCCAAGCGCCATCGCGCTCGACGTAGAAGGGTTGATGTTCAGCAGGGATTTCCTGCTTGGTTGCATATTTGAATTTAAATGGCATAAACTTTTAGTTTGCGGTTACAGGTTTGGCGTTCACATCACCGGACGCCGTCGGCGGGATTGCTGGTGCCAGTCCGGAAGGACCGACCGGCGCGGTCGGTGGTTTTTGGGTTGCCAGCAAAGTGATTTCTTCATCGTTGGTGCGACCAGGGGCGATGACTTCACCGGCGCGGAACAGGTCAAGCATCGTCGCCTGACTGATGGCACCGGCTTGCCAAGCGGCCACGAGCGCGGTGATTTCCAAGGCCGACATGCCGGTGATGCTGAAGTCATTGTTCAGCGTGACCAAGACGAGGTCGGGGCCAATGGCGTCGGGGATGGATTCGGTCGAGTTCCACCAATAGACCCAGCGCAGCACTTGCGTCAGCGAAGAGCTGATGCTCAACGACACGGTATTGAGGATGCTATTCTCGCCGCTCTGACGCAGTTCGATGGCAGCGGCGGTCTCGCCGACCCGCTTGCGGGATTCCAGCATCCGGGTGCCGAGGACGGCCATGAGTTGCTCATCACGATCCATCGCGCGTTCAAAGGTGGACAGACCTTGGCCGTGAAATTCCAGATACCCAGCCGTGGCACCGGGCGCTTCCGCGACCCATGCCGTGCTGCTACCGATACGGAGCGAGGAAGCCTTGTCAAAGCCACTGACCCAAGCCGTCGGCAGCGCGGTGAAGTGCATCCCGTGTTTGTAGTCAGCATCCAGACGGTAGTGATCCAGATTCTTGGCGATGATGTCGGCCAGCGGAATTTTATCAATTTCAGGCAGTGAGTGACGCGGCCCATGAAAGACGAATGGAATCAGCGGCAGCGGTTTCCCAAGCCGGAGCGGCGTGATGGTGTCCACCAGTTTCCATTCCTTGTTGCCTTGACTGGATGGTTGACCGTTTCCAAAGAAGCCATTCCAAAAGGAACGACTGGTCAGGCCACTGCCAGAGCCTTGGCTCTTGGGCAGCAGTTGCCAGATTTCGACGAGGTAAGACCAGTCGGCTTTGGTGTTGTCAGTCGTGCCTTGTGATGGCACCAGTTTCAAGACCCGAAGTTGCTGGATGACTTCCGGGATAAAGGAATCAGAATCAGCGGCAGGTTTCTGACAAGTTTCCTGGAGCACGACCAGCGTGAGGACGTTGCGACCATTCACCCGTTCCGTGTGCCAGTTGATAATGTCTTCGGCGGTGTAAGCGACGGCGTAAGCACGCTGTTCAGCTTCTTCGTTCCAATCAATCAGCGTGCCAGCCCGACCGACATTGATGATTTCCGTGACGAGTTTCTTGGAGAAGGCCGACAGCGACGTGCCCAGCATGTCAGCGTCTTCGACGAATTCGGTGAGGGCATCAGCAATGCCGCCGGCTTCCGGCAGTTTGAAAGTCGGATCGCGGCGGAAGATCAGACCGACGAAGCCATCGGCGGTGCGGGCGGAAGCGTTGAAGAAAGAGGCGCGATTTTTGTAGGCGCGATATTCAGTGTCATCCTGACAGTCGAGGCGCGGCAGATATTTTTCAGCAGCAGCTTTGACGGCATCTTCACCCGCGAAGACATCACGCGCCCGTTGCCAGGCAACGATGTTCGCGTCGTAGTCTTGATGTGTGGAGTTCGCCGGCACGGGCGAACATTAGCACGCGATTTTTTTTGGCCTCGGCGGGATTTCACGTTGCCTGCATCTAGCTGCCAGCAGGTGTCGTTTGCCTGCCACCAGCCGCCCAATTTTTACACCAAAATAATTTGACGGCTTTTTGTGCGCGTGGCGGCTGGCCTTGAACTCGCCGTGACAATTTGAAAAACGAACACCTATTTCCCGGTGGTTTCGCTCTTGGCCGGAATTTCGTCAGACGCTTTCACCATTTCATCCAGCAGTTTCTTGAAGTCCTTCAGGCCGGTTGAGGGGATGATGATGGAATTGCGTTTGCCGCCGACTTCTTCGTTGATGCGCAGGAACCGGCCACGCGGATTTTCCTTCAACGTCAGCACGAAGAATTTCCGCTCGATTTGAACCTCGCCGATTTTCAGCGTGTCTTCCTGCACGAAAGGACGCGGCGGTTGTGGCGCGTAGGACTGATGATACGGTTGCCGATAAGGTTGGCGTCCGTAAGGCGAAGGTCGTTCGTTGCTAATCATAATTTCATCAATAAACACAAATCGCACGCCGCACAAGTTGAAAGCGGGATTGTGAATTTTGCTGCCATTCGCGTCCCGCAATGGTTTGGCGTCACACTGTTTTTCGTATTTCAATGTGTTCGCGACGCACGCAACCAGGTGAAGTCGTGTGTCCCGCTAGATTTGAACGCGCCCTTGAATTCCGTTCACGCTCGAAAGACAAATTGGTTCGCGTTGCTCAATAGATAAATTTGTTCGCGCTCCGTTCCTGATTCACTGTGCGCTCAATAATGACGAACGCGCCAATCTTCACGGTTTCCATTTACGAATACCAATTGGCGCGTGCGCGGACGCCTGACGCTCATGCTGGCGGCGGCGGCTGACGCCACCGCTACGCCAGCACCGGGCCGCCTTCACTGGTTTACGAATGGTTTCTCACGGCGGCCCTTTCGCTACCCCGCGCACGCGGCGGGCGTCGCAGGTTATCGAATGGTTTTCGTGCCATCCAACCGTTGCTGGTTGGCGGATGGTTTTAGGCGCGGGGTCAGGCGGGGAAAAGATGGTGGGTTGCTGACTCGTCGCTTCGCTCCTCGCGGGGGCGAACGCTCGCTATCACTCGCGGTCGCCTTTTTAATTTCGGCAAGGTGGCAGTCCGCAAGGACCGTCACCGAGCCGACACTTGTGCTCGTGCCTTGCACCAAGTATCGGCACGGTTCCGCCGCACCGCTGGCCGGACTCATCACTTTGCGCCCGCTCCATTCGCTGCCGCATCCGCTACACCGATTGCGCGGATTGCTCTCGCTCATTCCGACGGCCGCAAACTGCCGAGACCGGCAAAGACAGCGGTGCCCCGAAGATTCCAGAGGCCGCGCGACTTCGTCCGGCCAAGAAATCAGAATTAGCCCGCGATGCTTCGCACGGGCAAGACATCGGCATTACGGCGCGAGGCTGCGCCTGTCGCCGAGGACGCCAGCAGTAATCGTGAGATCGGCCATTTCCGCACCGNNTACGCTCTGCCGTCGTGGAGTCAGAGAATTGGCTTTCGCGCTGGCGCGACTGCGCCGGGAAACGAAATGACCCGGCGAAATAGTGGCCGTGACGCAGTCACCGGCTCCGCTCACGGGGTTGGCATGGAGGAACGGCCAGCGTTACGATTCTCGCTCCGCTGCGAGTCTGGACGCTGGCCTTGCTTACCCGGATTAAACACAAGAGCCATTATATTCAATGCCGCCCCAGAAACGGCTTCCCGCTCCGCGTGACCCTCCGTTTCCGGGTCCCCGCCGTCTCCCGCGTTCCCTCGCGCCGACGGCCCGGTTCATCGAGATATAACGGCGTCTTGTGTTTAATCCGGCGGCAGCATTGGCACACCGATAGCGCCGCTGTCCCCAGCGGTCGCGCAATTCCCATTGCGCTGCTATCGGTGCGCCAATTGGCCGGCATCCTGCACGCCAACCCCATCGCTGCGCCTTGAGTGTGATTGGCCGGGTCAACGCAGTCAGTTTGTTCGCTACGCTGCCAAGTTGATTTGCTCCCTGCGGTCGAAAAATAAATGGGTTGGTTTTTTTGTGTGGGCAGCTTCGTTTTCAGGTCCGGCTTTTTCTGCATCCCCTCATCAAGCAGTCAGTCGCCTTGTCACGGCCTCGCCTAAATCACCAGCCCGCCATTGCGCGGCTCCTTCTGAAGACTACTTCCACGCAGGAGGGCTGGAGGCTCGGCT
>PLYV01000148.1 GCA_003151855.1 Limisphaerales bacterium
TGGACGACGGCCTTCGGCACGCTGTCAAAGCGGACAAAATCCGACGGAATCGGCAGCAGGACTTGCAGCGGCACATGGATGGCATCCGGTTCAGGGCAACGCGCACGCGGCCATTGCAACCCTTGCACGGCATTGGTGCGCGTGCCGTTGAACTGAAATTCTGCATCAATCAACCGTGATGCCATCACCAGCGCCACAGCCTTTTGATCATCGCTCGCGCCCGTCCACGTCGTTGCATACAGATGCCCGTCGTGATAGGCGTTGCCGTCGGCCACGTCCGCGTAACTGTTCGCGTCCGTCTTGCCGGTGCCGTCTTCTTTGATGAGCGTAAGCGCCATAAAATTTACAAGCCGTCCGAATAAACCGCGTTCGAGTAAGGCGGCACATCCACGCCGTCGTCATTGCAAATGCAAATACGAAACCAGCCGGCATCACCGCTGCAATCGCGGTTGCCCGATGCCAAATCCGAACCGTCGTAAGCGTCGCTGGGCCATGTCACGCCATCGGCGGACTTGTAAATGTTGATGCCGCCATAGGGACTGCTGAAATTGAGCGTCCAGGTCAAATGACCGTGACCATCCGATGCGAGCAGGATGGCCGGCACCGGATCAACCGGAGCAGCCAGTGCCACCGCCCGCGCCCGGCGACGCTTCTGTTCCTCCAGCGCCAGCCAGACGCGTCGTTGGCCGACGGTCATCGGCGGATTACTCCGATTTGTTTGTGGCAGGGATTTTGGCATCGTCAGGCGTGGTGATTTTCGCCGGTTCAACCTCTAGCACTTTGACCACTGGTTGAACCGGTTCAGCCGACGACCGGCCGCAATGTGGGCAGACGGTCGGCATAGGTTCCACCGGCAGCAATGGCTTTCGTTGTCGCCGGATGTTGGGAAACGGTAGTTTCATATTTTCACTTTTCCCTAGATGGCATTGATACCAATGGCAACTTGCCGCCAGTTCGTGCCATCGCTGATGGCGAGACATGGCACCGCGCCAGTGCCACCGGCGGACAGGTAGATGATGCGGCGCGGAAACTTGGCCGCTGTGACACCGGCAGCAATCGCCGCCGCGACGTTGGTAAAAGTTGTCGGCTGGATTTGTTCACCCGAACGAATCCGCTCAAAACTGCGAGGAATTAGTTTGCCCATAAATTTTGTTGTTCGATTTTTGGTTTCGTTTCAGAAAGTGCGGAGCGCGGTTTTATTCCACACTCCGCACTCTCAACTCCGCACTCAAATATTGTGAGTGACCGCCACGACGGGGACGTTTTTGTTTTCCCAGACGCGCACCCAATTCGCGGCCAGGGCCAGTTCGGCGTTTGTCGGATTGGCACCCGCGACACTCGCGCTGGTGAACTTCACGCCACGCGGATGCAGGATGAAGCGGCGACGGTTCACGAGAAACGTGTCGCTGTTGAGCGCGTCACGCGCCATTTCACAGCCTTCCGTGCCGTGACCGCCCTCGACTGGCGCACCGTTCAGATCGGCGAAACCCATGCCGAACGAACCCATGCCAAACAGGTAGGTTGTATAAACCTGACCATCCGTGGTGCCGTTGCGCACGGGGCAACCGTCATCCACGATCACGCGACGGCCTTGGAACGTGCGGANNGGATTTGCGCCTCACCCTGGCTGTCCGGGATGAAGTCAATCAGGTCGAGCTTGCGCAGCGCGGCCTCGACGGCGGAGTGCATCGCCACGGCTACGAGCCGGTCGCCGCGATCACCGAGGCGCTGCGTCGCGTCCACGAAGGAAGATCCGTTTAGCTTGGTGGCAGCCGTTTGCGCGGCGATGGATTCACTGTGAATCGCCAACAGGTTGCCCGCCATGCTCGCCGCACCGAAGACGCCGGTGAGCGAGTTGATGAGCATGTATTGATTCTGGCGATTCCAGTATTCGGCGAGGAAGTCCGCCAGCGCCAAGGCCGGATCATCACCAGCACATTGCGTCGCGAGGTGATTCCACGACCACGCATTGCCGTCGTTCTGGATGCGGGCGATGTCCTGGTCAGCAACCAGTTTCGCCGGCACGAGCGGTGCCGAATCGGAAAGCGGCTGCCGGTTGCCCGTCAGGTCATTCCAGTGGGGCATGTTGACTTGCGTGCCGCCGAGAGCGGCGCGCGTGTCATAGTCCGGCGNNCGATGATGTCTGCAAGTTGTGTCTTTGCCATAAACTAAGTTTTGGTGTTGTGACCTTACGCGGCAGCTTTCAAACGTGCCGCCAGCGCAGGGTCGGTTTTTTGGATCTTCATTTGCTCCGTGAGATTGAACGATTCCTTGCGGAAGGGATTCTTCACGGACCGGTTGCCAGCCCCACCGGAGCCGGAGCCAGCAGCACCGCTGCCAGCGTTTGCTTCAAACAGGTGAGGTGCGTCGGACACCAACGCATCCACCCATTCGGCCAAAGTCATCGGCGACGTGCCATCCTTGCCCAGACGGGCGGTCTGGCCGTCGCTGTCGAAAGCCTGCGGCACGCCGTTGACGAGCTTGAATGTCTGGCGCGCACGCGAAGTGATGTCAGTCAATGCCGTCGGGCGCAGACCACGCTTGGTCGCTTCACTCACGACGGCCTGATCAATCTGAATCGCGGTGAGGCGACCAGTGAGCGCGTCGCGTTCAGCCACCACGACGCCATGCGTCTTGTCCCAATCGGCGCGGGCGGTCTTGAGGCGCGCATCCAAGACCTCTTGGAACTTGCCGTCCTTGATGCGTTGTTCGTCTTCCAAGCGTTGCTTGTCGGCGGCGAGCTGACGGACGGCGTCAGGGTCGATGCCCTCGAAGCGTTTCAGTTGGTTGGTGAGCGTAATGTTGTTCTGTCGGAACTCATCCAGCTTGGTCTGACTCACGACGCCATCGGCGTCGAGCAGCCAAGCGCCGTCACGCTCGACGTAGAAGGATTGGAGTTCAGCAGGGATTTCCTGCTGGTTCGTGTATTTGTATTTCAATGGCATAAGCTTTTCAGTTTGCGGTTACAGGTTTGGCGTTTACATCGCCGGGGACAGTCGGCGGGATTGCTGGCGCTGGTGCTGGTGCCCGTCCGGAAGGACCGACCGGCGCGGTCGGTGGTTTCTGCGTCGCCAGCAGATTGATTTCCTCTTCGTTGGTGCGACCAGGTGCGATGACTTCACCGGCGCGGAAGAGGTCAAGCATGGTGGACTGACTGATGGCACCGGCTTGCCAGGCGGCCACGAGCGCGGTGATTTCCAGCGCGGACATGCCGGTGATGCTGAAATCGGTGTTCAGCGTGGCCAGCACGAGATCAGGGCCGATGTCGTCGGGAAAGTGTTCCGTGGAGTTCCACCAATAGACCCAGCGCAGCACTTGCGTCAGAGAGGAGCTGATGCTGAGAGACACGGTGTTCAGGATGGAGTTTTCGCCGCTCTGCCGCAGTTCGATGGCGGCGGCGGTCTCACCGACACGTTTGCGGGATTCGAGCATCCGCGTGCCGAGGACGGCCATGAGTTGTTCGTCACGGTCCATGGCGCGCTCGAAGGTGGACAGACCTTGACCGTGAAATTCCAAGAATCCAGCCGTGGCTCCAGGAGTTTCAGCCACCCAGGCCGTGCTGCTGCCGATGCGCAGCGTGGAAGCCTTGTCGAAGCCAGAGACCCAAGCCGTTGGCAGTGCGGTGAAGTGCATCCCATGCTTGTAGTCGGCATTGAGCCGGTAATGGTCGAGATTGACGGCGATGATGTCAGCCAGCGGAATCTTATCAATTTCCGGCAGCGAGTGACGCGGCCCATGAAAGACAAAGGGAATCAGCGGTAGCGGTTTGCCCAGACGAAGCGGCGTGATGGTGTCAGTGAGTTTCCATTTCTTTTTGCCACGGCTGCGGGTGCCATTCGGATTTTCGTTTTCCGACAGCAGTTGCCAGATTTCGACTTGGTAAGACCAGTCAGCTTTGGCGTTGTCAGCCGTGCCCTGCGGCGGCACCAGCTTCAAGACCCGGAGTTGCTGGATTTCTTCGGGCACGAACGGATCAGCTTCGTCAGCGGGCTTGCGGCAGATTTCCTTGAGGACCAGCAGCGTGAGGACGTTGCGCCCGTTGACCCGTTCCGTGTGCCAGTTGATGATGTCTTCGGCGGTGTAAGCGACGGCGTAAGCCCGTTGCTCGGCTTCCTCGTTCCAATCAATCAGCGTGCCGGCACGACCGACATTGATAATTTCGGTGACGAGTTTTTTCGAGAAGGCGGACAGCGACGTGCCGAGCATGTCGGCGTCCTCGACAAATTCCGTGAGTGCGGCGGAGATGCCATTGCTGGCATCAGGAAGTTTGAAAGTTGGATCACGACGAAAGATCAGGCCGACGAAGCCGTCAGCCGTGCGGGCGGAGGCGTTGAAGAATGAAGCCCGGTTTTTGTAGGCGAGATAGTCGGTGTCGTCCTGACAGTCGAGACGCGGTAGGTATTTTTCGGCAGCGGCTTTGACGGCATCCTCCCCGGCGAAGACATCACGCGCCCGTTGCCAGGCAACGATGTTCGCGTCGTAATCTTGATGTGTGGAGTTCGCCGGCACGGGCGCACTCTAGCACCGTTTTTTTACACCGCTTTTCAGGAATTCACGCCAACCGACACCAGCCGACAACCGGCACGCGCCAGCCGACAACTGCCACCATTTCAGCCCTAAAATAATTATTGACGGTTTTTTGAAATCAGCCGTCCGATGGCGCTTTTTACTTTCGCTTCGTTCGCTCCCGACAATTTTTATGCGCGCGGCAATTCGTCATCATTGGTCATGCGTGACAAGCAACCAGGTGAAGTTGTGAGCCGTGGACAAATGGAATGCGTTCGGTAATTGGATGCGCTCGAAAGACAATGTTGGTTCGCGATGCTCAATAGGAAATTTTGTTCGCGCTGCATTCCATTCGCGTGCTCAACAAATACGAACGCGCCACCTCTTCACGGTTTCCATTCACGAATGCCNNCCTTTCGCTACCCCGCGCACGCGGCGGGCGTCGCAGGTTATCGAATGTTTTACGTGCCATCCAACCGTTGCTGGTTGGCGGATGATTTTAGGCGCGGAGTCAGGCGGGAAAAAGTTAGTGGGTTGCTGTCTCGTCACTTCGTTTCTCGCGGGGGCGAATGCGCACTGCGTTTGCAGTCGCCTTTTCAAATTTCAGGCTTCAGCATTTTCCCGTGGCTTCACAGAGCGGACACTTGCGCTGCGTTCGCCTGATGCTGCCGCATCCCT
>PLYV01000231.1 GCA_003151855.1 Limisphaerales bacterium
TTCGGCAAGAAGTCGCTCAACGAAATCAAAGAAAAACTGGTTTCCCTCAACCTCTCGCTCGGGATGAATTTCGAGCCGGGCCTCGTCGAGGCACCGAAGACTGAAGAAGCTCCCAAAGCCGAATAACATTTAGGATTTGCCATGAGACATTTGAAGCGCACGGCCAAGCTGGGCCGCACCTCGGAACATCGCAACGCGATGCTCGCCAACCTCGTTTGCAGTTTGATCGAACACAAGCGCGTGACGACCTCTTTGGCCAAGGCCAAGGCCGCCCGTTCCGTCGCCGAAAAGATGGTCACGCTCGGCAAGAAGGGCACCGTTGCCCATCGCCGCCTCGCGGTTGCCCGTTTGCATCAGGAAAAGGCCGCGAAGATACTGTTCAAAGACATCGCACCAGCGTTCAAGGATCGCCGCAGCGGTTACACCCGCATCATCAAGCTCGGCCAGCGCAATGGTGACGCCTCGCAGAGCGCGATTCTGGAATGGGTGGACACCGTGGCCCCTGCCGCACCGGTTGCGCCCGCCGCCGAAGTGAAGGCCGAGGAAAAGAAGTAACGATTTGCAAAACACAAAGCCCGCTCGATTGAGCGGGCTTTTTTGTTTTCAGGAAATCTTTCTCATCCTCATCGTCGTGCTCATTCTCGAAGCGAGGATGACGATGAGCATGAGGACGAGGCTGAGTTTTACCGGAACCAGAAAAATAAAAACAGCACGACGAGGAGCAGGGCGGTGAGCCACCAGACCCAATGCACGCCGCGCGGTTTTTGGCTGCGAGAACCGAATTCCTCCTTCACGAACTCGTTGTAATCAAACTTTTCCTCGGGAATGCCGAGGTTGTCGGCGTAGGCGGAATCCGCCCAGCCGGTTTTTTCATCCGCGCCACATTCGGGACAGGCCTTCGCCTTGCGCGGCACGATGGCACCGCAGTTGGGGCAGACTTCGGGAGGCACGATCAATTTTAAGTTTTGAATTATTAGTTTTTAGTTATCTCAAAACTAAGCACTAAAAACTTAAAACTAGTTTCAACCGCCCACGCCGGCGTATTCCTCGTCGGTGCGCAGGTCGAGGCCCATGAGGACGTAATCGTGCGTGATGGCCTGCATATCCTTGACATAATCGTCGAGGCGGATGAGTTGGTTGAAGCCGAGCATCGCGAACATCTTCATTGCCGCCTCCTGTTCCGCGATGAAGGCCGCCTCCACGCGTTCGAGGCTCGCGCGGCGGGCAATGTCGAGCGTCTCGTTGACAAGCGTGGTCGCCAGACCGATACCGCGAAAATCCGGATGCACCAGCACGCTCACGCGGCCGATGTGGCGTTTCCAGCCGCCGAGCCGCTGGTGCAGCGTGGCCACGCCGACAATCCTGCCATCCACCACGCCGAGCAGTGGCAGGTTGCGGCCCACGTCAATGTTCCGGCACCAGTCGCGGATGACCTTGATGTCCTGCACGCGGTGCTTGATGAACATCCGTTCGCGCTCCGGGATGTCGAGGAACAGCTGGTGAAATTCCTTTTCGTCCTCGGCTTTGAGCGGGCGCAAGGTGGCCTTCTTGCCGTTCTTGAGCTTGATGTGCTTGGGAAATTTCTGCAGTTCGAGTTCGATGCTGAATGACATATTAATCCTTTCTCCTGCGCGCACTCTGCGCGTCCGGGGAAATTTCCGCAACAAAATATTTCAGCCGAACGCCGATTCGCCCGCGATGCCCGTCGCCGGGCGCAGCGGGTTCCATTTCACCTCCGCCGGGTCGAGACTCCAGCGTGCGGCGAGCTGCGGGACTTTTTCAAAATTATTCTCCGCATCCAGGATCGTCGCCGCGTGCTCGCCGTAAGCGAACAGCCGCACGCCGGTCTGGATTTCCGGCACCGTCTCCGTGCCCTGGTTCCAGACCGTTTCGCCCGCCCAGGCGTAGGCGCGCATCACGCAGCCGTTGTCCAGCCGCACCCACGCGTGGTGATGCAGCAGCCGGCTCGCGTAGAAATACTGCACATGGCCGAGCTGCTTGCTCATTTCGGTGAGGAAAATAAACGTCGCGTCCACGTCGTCTGTCGGATTCGGCAGGCCCATGCCGGTGATGATGACCCAGCCGCCGACGCTGGGACTGATGAAAAATTCGTGCCCGCCCGCCAATCCTTCCGCCCACGAACACGGCGCGGCGTGTTCCATGCCCAGCGCCATTTTCGCCGCCTCCGGCGAAGCCGCCCGCACCGCCATCCAGCAGCAGGGCCGGCGCACCGGCACGGACTGGAAAATAAATTCCCGCGCCGGCACCGCCGCCGGAGCCAGCCGTTGCCGGCGATGCACCGCGAGCATCCAGCCGAGAATCATGAAGCCGATGCCCAGCGCCAAACCCTGCATGGCGAGCAGCATCAATGGAATGAAATCCGTCTGATCCACGCCGAAAGTTAAACCCAGAACGTGCCAATTCAAATTATTTTTAGCCGCAACTTTCCGCCAGCCACGCCAGATATTTGCGGCTGCCGGCGGCCAGCGGCAACGCCACAAACTCCGGCGTGTCGTAGGGATGCCGGGCAAGGATGAGTTTTTCCAGCGCGGCCAGTTGGCCTTTCGTCGTTTTGAAAAGGATCAGCACTTCCGCGCCCGACTCGATTTTCCCCTGCCAGCGGTAATGCGACTCGATTTTGGGAACGAGATTGGCGCAGGCGACGAGCCGGGCGGTGAGTGCGGCGCGGGTCAGCACGCGGGCGGTTTTTAAGTCCGGAGCGGTGACGAGGACGAGGCGGAATGAGGCGGCGGTTTTCATTTTGCCGGCGGGAAATGTTTGCCGCCTGTCTCCAAATTAAGCAACGTGGTCATCTGGCGTCCTCGTCTTTATCCAACCGGCGGCGGGCAATCAATGGACTAAATGGCGAGTTCGGCGAAACAACAAACTCTCGGACGCCACCCTCATTCGGGCCAAGCAACTCAACCTTCACCAAAGACACATCGTCTCGTTTGTGGTCGATAAAATACTCGGCCGCCGCTTCCTTCGACTCGGCCGGCAACTCGTCATAATACATCTTTCCGTCGTGCTTCCAGTGCATCCCAAAAATATAATTTTGCCACATAAGCGTGGAAGACGCCTAACCGACAATGGACGGCGATTGAGTTGACCTGTCCTGTTTCATGAATTTGAGTCTGCGCCGGAGGTAAATCTTTGTCGAATCTCTTTTTCAAGCCAGCAATCAGACGTTTAACTTCAGGTCAGGCGTGTCAGTGTGTCTTCCGCCGATTCGCCCGGCTGCAATTCAAGCCACGCACAATTTCCATGCCGGCGGAACCATGTCAGTTGTCGCTTGGCAAACTGGCGCGTGCGGCTTTTCACCAGGTCAATCGTCGCCGCCAGATCGCGTTCGCCGCGCAGATGCTCCACCACCTGCCGGTAGCCAATGGCCTGCATCGCAAAAATGTTTTCCGCCAGGCCGCGTTGCAAAAGCTCACGGGTTTCGTCCACGATTCCAAGCCGGAACATCTCGTCCACGCGGCCATTGATGCGCCGGTGCAGATCCTGCGCCGGACGCGTGAAGCAGAAGATGGGCGAGGATGGCGGAGGGAGGATGGAGGATGGCCGGACGTGCGGTTTGCCATCTTCCATCTTCAATTCTCCATCTTCGTTGGCAGCGGAAATCTTCCATTCCGCGCGCTGCTCGGAAAACTTTTTGCCGGTCAGCCGGATGACCGCCACGGCGCGGATGACGCGGCGCGGATTTTGCCGGTCAATTTTCTCGTAGGCCGCCGGGTCGCGGTCGCGTAATTCGGCCAGCAAGGTTTCCAGCGGCGTGGCGGCCAGTTCGGCGCGGAGCTTTTCATCGGACGGCGGCGCTTCGCCGAGGCCGTCGAGAAATGCCTTGAAATAAAGCCCGGTGCCGCCGCAAAAAATCGGCGTGTGCCCGCGCGACTGGATTTCTTCAACCGCCTGTTGTGCGCGCTGGATGAATTGCGCGGCATCGAAAGCTTCGGTCAATTCACAAACGTCGAGCAGGTGATGCGGCACGCGCTGCCGTTCTTCCGCCGTCGGCTTGGCGGTGCCGATGTCGAGGCCACGATACACCTGCATCGAATCCACGGTGATGATCTCGCCGCCAATTTTTTCCGCAAGCGCCAGCGCAATGGCGGATTTGCCCACGGCCGTCGGCCCGGCGAGGAAAATTGGCAGATGGGAGCTGGCAGATGGGAGTTGGGGCGCGGCCATCGGTTAGCTTGGTTTGGCCCGGGTGTTTTTCCGCCAGAAAAACAACGCGCTGCCGACAATCAGAATCGGCGCGCTGACCAGTTGCGCCGAAGTAAAGATGCCGGCGTGGATGTGGTCGGCCGGATAATCGCCCCGGAAAAATTCCACCGTGGTGCGGCAGATGGCGTAGCCGATAAAATATAGCGCTAGGACTTCCCCGTCGAATTTCCGCCGGCGGAACAGCCACGCCAGCGCGACATACAAAATGAAGTTCAGCAACGCGTCGTAGATTTCCGTCGGATGCACGCCGGTGCCGTGCGTTTCGTGGTCGGCGGGAAAATGGATGGCCCACGGCAGATTGCAGGCGCGGCCGTAGCAGCAGCCGTTGAGCAAGCAGCCGATGCGCCCGAAAACACTGCCCAGCGCCACGCTCGGCGCGAGAATGTCGGCGATTTTCCAGACTGGCAGTTTTTTCCAAGCGAGATAGCCGAAACCCGTGACCGCCGCGCCAATGAGGCCGCCGTAAAAGACCAGTCCGCCATGCTGGATCATGAAGACTTCGGAGAACGGGCCGCCGGCAAATTCCTGTTTCCAGTAAGTCGTCACATACACGAAGCGCGCGCCGATGATGCTGCCGGCCATCAGCCACATCGTCACGTCGGCGATGATTTCGCCGTGGACATTCGCCAGCCGGGCGCGGCGCGTGGCCGTCCACAAGCCGGCGAGAAACGCCAGCGCCATCATCACGCCATACCAGCGGACGGGCATTGAACCGAGATAAAAGGCAATCGGATGCACGCGGAAAGTTAATCGGAAGCGGCGGCGGGGGGAATCACGAAACGCGCGGCGGCGGAAATCAATTCAGGTTCGTCGCCACGGTTGGGCGCGGAATTTTCCCCGGCGCGTGCGGCATCAGGTTTGCCGGCAGCGGTGGCCAGGCCGGGATGCGCGCCACGAGGTCGCGCCAGACCTGCCGTTCCTTCGGCGACATCTGCGCCCATTTCTCGGCGTTCTTCAAAAATTCCGCGCGCTCGTCCGCGCCCATGCCGGCGAACTTGGCGTAGTTGCGCAGGCACAGTTCACGCTGCGGCGGTGTCAGACGTCCGAACGATTGCAGTGTTTTTTCCATCGCGGCGCGTTCCACCTTGGACAGCGTGTTCAGTGTCTGCTGCTTTTCCACCGGCGTGAGTTCGAAAAACTGGTTGAACTGGCCGGCAATTTTCTGTTGCTCCGGGCTGGCCGGCGGCGCGTTCGTCGGCTCGATGTGGGCGAGGTAACGCAGCGCCTTGTCGTTCGCGAGAAATTCCTGCTGCGTCGCCGGCGGCAGCGCGTCCCATTGCGCCAGCCGCGACTGGATCAATCCGCGCAAATCCTCCGGCATCAGCGCCAGCCGCGCCGCGCGCTGCGGCGGTGTCAGCGACAGCAACGGCGTGAGATACCAGCGCAATTCCGTCGCGCGCAGCCGCAACTCGCGTTCGTCCGGGCCGAGCACCTGGTATTCGCGCACCTTGGCGAGAATTTTGACGCGGGCTTCCGGCGTGCGGTTGGTGAGGGAGTTGTTCCGCTCGGCGGGCGTCATCACGAGCAGTTGCCGGAAAAAATTCACCGGCGACGGCAGCACCGGCACCGGCGGAACCAGGTTGGTGGCGGTGGAAAATCTTTTGGGCGAAACCGGCGCGGGTGCTTGCGCGGCCACCGTGAAAACCGCGCCCGCTGCGGCCAAACAAAATATCGCCTGGCGCATCCGGCTCATTGCAGGGCGGCGAGCAGTTCGTTGTCCGCGTGGCTGGACTGGCTCATGCGCTGGATGGCGTCGAGATTTTCCAGCGCGTCCACGCCGGGCGACGGCGCGCGCGCGGCCAGCACCAGATTTTTCGCCAGCACCGTCCGCTGGGCGTGGATTTCGTAGCGCTGCAAACTGACGCCGGCAAAAATCAAGACGGCGGCGACGACGGCCACGCGCGGCCAGAGCAGGCGCCAGTTCAACGCCCAAATTTGCGGACGAACCATCCGTGATTCTTCGCGTTCGATTTCCGCCAGCACGCGGGCGGTGAAATTGGACGGCACCGGCGCGTCGGATATTTTTGCGAGCGCCTGCGTCAGCCGCGCCTCCAGTTCCAGCCCCGGCTGCGCACGCAAGGCCGCGCGTTCGGCTTCCGAAACTTTCCGGCGCCACAACGCTGCTTCCAGATTGTCAGGCTTGTTTTCCATCGCTTTTCATTAAAAACCGCTGTCCGGGCAAAGTTGCAATCTTTTTTCTGTCGAAAAACCGGCGGCTTTGGCTTACCAAAAAATGCCCCGCCAATACCAAAATCCGCAAAGCCGCTATCCCTCCCCGTTGATTTATGCTATGTCTATGCCGCAACCGATGAATCTGACTGCCGCCCCCGCCACCGCCCGTGAACGCTTCAACCGCGCCGCGCGCTGCCAGGTCGTTGACCGCCCGCCGATGTGGCTGATGCGCCAGGCCGGCCGCGCGCTGCCGGAATATCGCCAGCTCAAGGAGAAATACACCTTTGTCCAGCTCTGCCAGAATCCCGAACTCGCCGTCGAAGTGACGCTCCAGCCGGTGCGCCGGTTCGGTTTCGATGCCGCGATTTTGTTCAGCGACATCCTCGTCATTCCCGAGGCGATGGGGCAGACGTATCACTTCAAGGAAACCGGCGGCGTGCAGATGGATTTCGCCGTGACCAGCAAGGCGGACATTGAAAAACTTTCCGTCGAGCGCGTCGTCGAGCGCTTGAGCTATGTGGACAAGGCGCTGCGGATTTTGCGACCGGAACTGGGCGATAAAACCGCTTTGCTCGGCTTCACCGGTTCGCCGTGGACGCTGGCGACGTTCATGATGGAAGGCGCCAGCGTGCCGAAATACAGCCGCGCGCTTCAGCTTTTCCGCGAGGACAAAAAGACGTTTTTCAGCCTGCTTGAAAAACTCACCGCCGCCGTCACCGCGTATTTGCAGATGCAGATATCCACGGGCATCGACGCGTTGCAGATTTTCGACAGCCATGGCGGGCATCTCGCACCGACGGAATTTCAGGAAGCGAGCGGTCGGTGGACGGATCAAATCATCGCCAATCTCGGCGGCAAGGTTCCGGTCATCAATTTCTCGCTCGGCACGCACGGTAACTGGCCTGACCTCATCGCCAGCGGTGCGAACATCCTCGGCATTGACTGGCAGACGGATTTGGCCGAGGCGCGGAAAATCATTCCGGCGCACATAGCCATGCAGGGAAATCTGTCGCCGGTGCATATCGCTGAATCCACGCCGGAAGTGGTTGCGGCGGAAACGAAGAAGGTTCTCGAAACCATGCGCGGCCGGCCCGGACACATTTTCAACCTCGGTCACGGTTTGACGCCGGGCGCCAAACTGGAAAATATCGCCGCCTTGGTGGAGACTGTGAAAGGTTTCAAATGAAGACGCTCAACGTAGATCTGGATTTGGTGCGCAAATACAACGTGGCCGGGCCGCGTTACACCAGTTATCCGCCGGCCACCAAGTTCACCGACACCGTGACATGGGAGCAGCTTTCCGCCAAGATCGAGGAGAACAATCGCGCGGCGCGCGACCTCTCAATCTATTTCCACATTCCGTTTTGCGAGACGTTGTGCTGGTTCTGCGGCTGCACCACCG
>PLYV01000295.1 GCA_003151855.1 Limisphaerales bacterium
GGATGTTGCGTGTGGGGCATGGGAAGGAGATGGGAGATGGCAGTTGGGAGTTAGGGTTTCTCGATTCGGGCGCGGGTGGAGCGAATCAGGCCGGAAACCAACCGTCCGGTTTGGGCGACGAGGTCGAGCAAGGTTTTGTGTTCGTTGTCCGTAATATAACTGGCATCGAGCATGATGTAGGATAGCGAACGCACCTCACCACAGGAAGCGCGGGCTACATTGTAAAACTGCATCTTTTCGGCGGCGTGAACGCGTTCAAAACCTTCAGCAATGTTGGTCATCGCGGAAACCGCAGCGCGTTGCACCTGATCCCGCAGCCCAAAATCAGTCGCCGCTGGCTTGCGTCGAAAGAAAGCATAGACGGCGCGGACAAGTTCCCTTGCCGTGCGCCAGGCCTCAAGTTGCTCGAAATTGTCAATCCTATCTGCCATCTGCCATCTCCCATCTGCTTAGAAATATCCGGCCTTTTTACGGTCTTCCATCGCGGCTTCGCTGGCCTTGTCATCCGCGCGGGTGCCGCGTTCGGTGACGCGGGCGGCGCTGACCTCGCCGATGATGTCGTCAATCGTTTCCGTCTTGGATTCAATCATGCCGGTGCTGATCATGTCGGCAATGGTGCGGACGCGGCAGACCATTTTCTTGACCGTGTCGTTCGCCTTCGGGCGCGCACCGGCGTAGGGATCGGGCTTGGTCGCATCTGTGTGGGGCGGGGGAACTGGCAGCCACTGGCCGCCTTTGCGATAGCATTCACGCTCGTGGCTGAAATAGATGTTCGGCACTTCGAGCTTCTCTTTCTTGATGTATTCCCAGACATCCATCTCCGTCCAGTTGGAGAGGGGAAACACGCGCATGTTTTCACCAGGATTCACGCGGGCGTTGTAAAGGTTCCAGATTTCCGGCCGCTGGTTCTTCGGGTCCCACTGGCCGAAACTGTCGCGGAAGCTGAAGAAACGTTCTTTGGCGCGGGCCTTTTCCTCGTCGCGGCGGGCGCCGCCGATGGCGCAGTCGAATTGAAATTCCTCAATGGCCGCCAGCAGCACGGGAATCTGAAGCTGGTTGCGGCTGACCTGACCCGGCGTCGGCTGCGCAATGCCCTTGGCGAACGCCTCGTCCACGGTGCGGACGATGAGCTTCGCGCCGAGCTGCTTGGCGCGACGGTCGCGGAATTCGATCAGTTCGGGAAATTCGTGACCGGTCTCGACGTTCAGGAACGGCATCGGGAGGTCGGACGGGCGAAAAGCCTTTTCCGCGAGGCGCAGGAGGCAGATGGAATCCTTGCCGCCGGAAAAGAGCAGGACGGGACGTTCAAACTCGGCGGCGACCTCACGCATGACGTGAATCGCTTCCGTTTCCAGATACTGCAGATGGTCAAGATGGTAACTGCTCATTTCAAAAACATTTTAGCCACAGATGGGCACAGATGAAACACAGATTTCTGAAAACAGATACATTTATCTGTGTTTCATCTGTGTTTATCTGTGGCCAATTCAAATTCCCGCGCCGTGGGAAACCGCCGTGCCGCCCCAGCTTGCGTGCAAACCGCACTCGCGCTTTTCGTCGGCCTTCGCCGGATCGAAATAATCCCACTCGTTCGGCAGGTGATGCTCGGCAAGATATTTTTCCATGTCGGCGTCGGTCCAATAAAACAGCGGACTGACCTTCAAAGAATTGAAATTCTTGTCCTCGCTGACGATGTCGAGGCCGGCGCGGTTAGGGTTCTGCACCTTGCGGAGCGCGGTGAGCCAGACGGTCGGCGCAAGCTCCTTCATGCCGCGCTGGAAGGGCTCCAGTTTCATCGCGGTGCTGAACGCCTTGATGCGCGCCTCGTTCTCCGGCGTCGGCTCCGGCATCCCGCCGAACGCGGCGTCGTAATGCGCGGCGGTCATCTTCGGGACGTAAGCCTTGATGTTCAGCTTGAGCAGTTTTTTCACCTGCTCGGCGTGAAGATAAGTCGCCGGACGATTGTAGCCGTGATCCACCCACAGCACCGGAATGTCCGGCTGCACCTGCGTGACGAGGTGGAGAATCACCGCCTCGTAAGGCCGGTAATTGGTCGAGACAATGGCGCGGCCATTCGCCTGTGCAATCGCCCAACGGATGATTTCCAATGGCGATTTGGCGCGCAGCTCGGCGTTTGCTTTTGAGATTTGGTCGGGAGTCATTTTCTTTGAACAACAAAGCCGCAAAGACACAAAGTTCTTCGCGTCTTTGCGTCTTCGTTGTTAATTCGTTTGCTCTTTCAGCAGCACGCGCTCGCACCAGTCGCCGAAGCGTTCGCCGGCGTGGCGTTCCTTCGCAAAGCGCGTGAACACGGGGCGGAATTCGGTTTCCAAATCCGCTTCCTTGAGCATGTCTTTCCAAACCTTGTTCAGGCGCGTGCCGGCCACGTCGCCACCGAGCCAGACTTGATAGCGTCCCGGTGCCTTGCCGACGAAACCGATCTCCGCCATGTAAGGCCGCGCGCAGCCGTTCGGGCAGCCGGTCGAGCGGATGATGATCTCCTCGCCGGCGAGGCCGGTTTCAGCCAGAAGTTTTTCGATGCGGTCAAGGAAACCGGGCAGCATCCGTTCGGATTCCGCGAGGCCAAGGCCGCAGGTGGGCAACGACGGACAGGCCATGGCGTTGGCGTGCAACACGGTGGCCTGGTTATCCGTCTTCACGCCGTGCGCGGCGAGCACGGCATTGATGCCGGCCTTGTCGGCGTCGCTGACATTGGCGAGAATCACATTCTGATTCGCCGTCAGCCGGAATTCGATTTTCGGAAACTTGTCCGCGACTTCGCGCAGCGCTTTTTTCTGCACGCCTTTCACGCGGCCGGACTCGACGAACACGCCGAGAAAATTACTTCCGTCCACCGCCTTGCGCCAGCCGAGCAGATCGCTCGTCGTGGTGAATTGATACGGATTCGCGGGCGCGAGCGTGATGCCGGCGCGCTGGTTCACCTCGTCCTGCATGAACTTCACGCCGCGTTCGGCGACGACATATTTCAGACGCGCGTGTTTGCGGTCAGTGCGGTCACCGAAATCGCGGTGGATCGTCAGCACGGCCTTCGCCACGTCCACAATCTTGTCTGGTGTGAAAAAACCGATGACATCCGCGAGACGCGGATATGTCGCCTCGTTGCCGTGGCTGCGACCCATGCCGCCGCCGACGCAGAGGTTGTAACCGATGAGTTGGTCGTTCTCCACGATGGCGATGAGACCGAGGCAGTTCGTGTAAATATCCAAGTCGTTCACCGGCGGGATGACAAACGCAATTTTGAATTTGCGCGGCAAATACGTCTTGCCGTAGAGCGGGTCCACGAAATTTTTGTTCT
>PLYV01000286.1 GCA_003151855.1 Limisphaerales bacterium
GATTTGCGCGACGCGATGCTGGAACATGGCGAGCGGCGCGATTTCCTTGTCGCGCTGAAAAATCCGCGAGTTGGCAAAGTTGGTTTGATTGCCGAGGTGAAAAAAGCCTCGCCGTCCATGGGCGTGATTTGTCCGAACTTTGATCCTGTCCGCATCGCCAAGGAATNNGATTTCATCATTGATGAGCGGCAGATTCTCGAAGCCATCGAATGGGGTGCAGACGCCATCCTACTCATCGTCGCCATTTTGACCGACGCGCAACTGGCAAAATTCCATTCACTCGCCGTCGAAGCCGGCCTCGCCGTGCTGGTGGAAGTTCACGATGAAGAGGAATTAAATCGCGCGCTGAAGATTTCCCCGCAGCTCATCGGCGTGAACAATCGCAACTTGAAAACTTTTCAAGTTGATTTGACCACGACGGAAAATCTCGCGCCGCGCATTCTCAAAAACGGCTCGCTACTCATTGCCGAAAGCGGCATTCACACCCGCGCGGACGTGGAACGTGTTCAGGCCTGCGGTGCTGGCGCAATTCTTGTCGGCGAGTCGCTCGTCAAGCAAGACGACATCGGTGCAAAAGTCCGCGAACTGATTGGCGGCTAAAAAATTGTCATCCTTCGCACGAAATCACTTTTTGTTTCGGGCAAGCTGCTTCGCCAAGCGGATTGCCGCGATCATGCTACCGGAATTCGCGATGCCTTTTCCCGCAATGTCGTAGGCCGTGCCGTGGTCGGGCGAGGTGCGGATGAACGGCAGGCCGAGCGTCCAGTTGATGCCACTGTCAAACGCCACGGCTTTCAGCGGCGCGAGCCCTTGGTCGTGATACATCGCCACGACGGCATCAAAATCGCCTTTCAGCGCGTAGTGAAAAACTGTGTCGCCGCTCAATGGGCCGACCACGTCGAAGCCGCGTTTCTGCATCGCCTGAACGGTCGGGCCGATAGTTGTGATTTCCTCGTCGCCGAATTCGCCGCCTTCGCCGGCGTGCGGATTCAGGCCGCAGACGGCGATTTTCGCGCGCGCCAAACCGAGGTCGCGGCAGGATTGCGCGGCGAGTTCGATGGCGAGCGTGATTTTTTCCGCCGTCAGCTTTTCAGGAACCGATTTGATGGAAATGTGAACGGTGGCCAGCGCGACGCGCAACCAACGGCCGCGCTCGTCCGTGCCAAGCAGCATCATGGCGGTGCGCTGGGTGCCGGCGAGTTCGGAGAGAAATTCCGTCTGCCCGACAAATTTATGCCCGGCGCGGATGATGGATTCCTTATTGACCGGCGCGGTGACGATGCCGTCCAGTTCGCCGCGCAGGCAACGCTGGCCACCATCGCGCAGCGCGGCCACGGCGGCGTTGGCGGCGAGCGGCGAGCCGGCGGGCAGATTTTCCGGGAGCGCCGGCATCCCTGCCGGCGAGGTCTCGGATTGCGCAGCAGAACTCGCCGGCAGGATGCCGGCGCACCCGGATTCAAGGCGCGGCTTTACCACAAAAAACCTGCCGGCCTCGCCGGCGCCGGTGAATTTTTTCAGCGGCAGGTTCAGCGACAATTTTTCGTTCAGCCGCGCGAGGATTTTTTCATCGCCAATGAGGAGATATTTACAATCATCAGACGCGGCTTCGGCGGCGACGGCCTTGAGCGCGACTTCGGGGCCGACGCCGGTGACGTCGCCGAGGGGGATTCCAAGCCAGTTTTTCATCGTGTCTGCGACACGGCAATTTCAGAAGTAGCGGATGAAAGTTTTCTTCGCCAGCCCGTCCAGCCATTGCTTTTGCAGTTTGGCCTGCTGCTTGACGCGGAGAATTTTTTCAATGTCGGCGGCCACCTCGGTCAGCGGACGGACGCGCGCGGCGTGCTTGTCCTCAACGAGCAGCAGGTAGCAGGTGTCGGGCGTGTCCACGAGTTCGGTGGCACCGGTTTGCAAACCGAAGGCGACCTCGGCCAATTCCTTGCGGAGGACGGAATGCTGCATCCAGCCGCGTTCGCCGCCCTGCGATTGCGCGTCCTGCGAATAGATGGAGGCCATCTCGGCGAACGGCGTGCCGTCCTTGATCTTGGCCTGAACTTCGCGGGCAAGCTTGAGGACGTTCGTGTCGTCCGGCGTAGACTTGGCGAACGTGATCATGCGTAATTTGATTTCGTCCTCGACGCGAAATTCGTCCTGGTTGGCGAGGTAATAATTTTCAATCTTCGTGGGCGAGACGAAAATTTCACGCTGCACGTTCTGGTTGCGCAACGCGGCCTCGATGTATTGCTCGCGCACCTGCTTGCGGAACTGCTCCACCGTCAAGCCCTGCGCCTGCAAGGTTTTCATGAATGTCACGCGGTCGCCGAAGCGCTCGTGGATGCGTTCCTGCACCAGTTCGTCAATGACGGAATCCGGCAGCTTGTAGCCGTCCGTCTCGAAGCTGCGGAGAATCAACTGGCGCTCGATGAGGTTCGTCAGGCCGTCGTTGAACGCGACGTTGAGCTTCGAGCGAAAAACGTCCGGCTCGCTGGCATACTGGCGGCGCAGCGCGTCGGCGGCAGGCCGGCAATAATCCTCCACCTCCGCAAACGTCACCACCTGGCTGCTCACCACGCTCTTGATGCCGTCAATCACCGCCGGGTCGGCCACCGCCGAAACCGCCGCGCCCAGCAGCGCCGCGAGAATGAGAGGAAAAGTTTTCATCAAATATTTCGGCATGGTAGCAATGCCCGCCGCGCGGTCAAGCGCCGGTCATGGATGCGGACGCGCCTGCCACCACATCACGACCGCAATGATCAGGCCGAAAACCAGCGCCACGGAAACCGTCCAGCGCATGAAGAGCTGCTGCTTGCGGCGGTAATTGCGTCCGCCCTGGCCCGGCAGCAGGTAGAAACGCTCGCGCGGTTTTTTGGATTTGAGGCCGAACACGCGTTAGTTTTAACACGTCCGCGCCAGCGCCACAAGCCGCGCGCTTGCGGTCAAGGCAATTTGCGCTACCGTTTTTCCGTGCAACTCGAAGACCATCTGGGCGACATCATCCGCAAAGCCTGCGCGGCGAATAACCTTCCCCACGCCACCGCCGCCGATGCGGCGGGCATTTCCGAAAGCGAATTTGCGGCGTTGAGCAAAACCGGCCAGTGTCCGCAGAAAATCAATTTCGCCGCGCTCGGCAAACTCACCGGCCTGAATCCGGCCAAGCTCGCAACCATCGCCAACGGCTGGCTGCCGGTGGAAAAAGATTTGAGCCAATGGCGCGAACTGCGCGTCTTCACCACGGCGGGCGAAAGCCTGACCGTGAATTGTTTTCTCGTCTGGGACGAAGCCACGCGCGATGCCGCGCTATTCGACACCGGACTGGATGCGTCACTGGTGCTGGCCATCATCGCGGCGGAAGGGCTGAATTTACGGCATATTTTCATCACGCACTCGCATTGGGACCACGTCGAGGCGCTGCCAAAATTCCGCGAAGCCTTTCCAAAAGCGCGCCTGCACAGCGGCTCGAAAAGCGCGCCGGTTGACCAACGAAATAAAAACTCCGAAATCATCCAGCTCGGCGGGCTGCGCGTGACGCACCGCGAAACGCCCGGCCACGCGGCAGACGGCGTGACCTATCTCATCGGCAACTGGCCGGACGACGCGCCGCACGTCGCCATCGTGGGCGACGCGATTTTTGCCGGCTCGATGGGCAACGGCAACGGCCAATGGGAACTGGCGAAACAAAAAATCCGCGCGCAAATTTTAACGCTGCCGGCGGAAACCCTGCTTTGCCCTGGCCACGGCCCGCTGACGACCGTTGCGGAGGAGAAAGAACACAACCCATTCTTTTGATTTCGCCACAGACTGTTTTCGTTGTTCACAAAGCGGCCCGCTCCAGATAAGTTTTGCGGATGTCCGAACCGGTTCCCTACCTCGACCTGCGCGCCCAACTCAAACCGTTGCGCGCGGAACTTGATGCCGCCATCGCCCGCACGCTGGACAACTGCTCCTTCTGCCTCGGCCCGGATGTGATGCAGTTTGAAAAGGATTTTGCCGCGTTCTGCGGCGCGCAGCACGCGCTCGGCTTCAACAGCGGCACTTCCGCGCTGCACGTCGCGATGCGACTGCTCGGCGTCGGCCCCGGCGACGAGGTCATCACCACGCCCTACACATTCATTGCCACGAGCTGGGCGATTTCCTATTGCGGTGCCAAGCCGGTGTATGTGGACATTGACGAAGCGACGTTCAATCTCGACCCGAAGCTGATCGAACGCGCCATCACGCCGAAAACAAAAGCTGTTTTGCCCGTGCATCTTTACGGCCAGCCGTTCGACGTGGACGCCATCGCCGCCATCTGCAAGAAACATAATCTACCGCTGGTCGAGGACGCCTGCCAGGCGCACGGCGCAAAATATAAGGGCAAAACGGTCGGCGCGCTTGGCGACATTTCCTGCTTCAGCTTTTATCCGGCGAAAAATCTCGGCGCGTGCGGCGAAGGCGGCGCGCTGGTGACGAATAACGCCGCGTTCGCCGCCCGTGCGAAATCGTTACGCGAACACGGCTCGACGGTGCGCTATCACCACGACGAGGTCGGCTACAATTACCGGCTGGAAGGCATCCAAGGCGCGGTGCTGGGCGTGAAGCTCAAGCATCTGGACAAGTGGACGCGCGAACGTCAGCGCGTGGCGAACCGCTACGCCGAGTTGCTGGCGGACACGCCGCTGCAACTGCCGACAGTCGCCGCCGGCAACGAAAGTGCGTGGCATCTATACACCGTGCGCTCGCCGCGCCGCGACGAACTGAAGAAATTTTTGGACGAGAATAAAATTGGCAACGCGGTGCATTATCCGATGCCGCTGCATCTGCAAAAGGCTTATGCGAACCTCGGCCACAAGCCCGGCGATTTTCCAGTCGCGGAGAAGGCGTCGCGCGAAGTCTTGAGCCTGCCGATGTTCCCGGAGCTGACGGACGCCCAGATTCAGCGCGTGACGGCGGTGGTGAAGGATTTCTTCCGTCGTTAAGGCAGGGCAATTTTGCGCCAGTTTTGGGCAAGGAGTGTTAATAAAATTGTATTTTCTTTCCGCCGGCGTTTTCTATAATTCGCGGCTGTTGGAGAAACCGGGGCGGGTTGCCCTCAAACCAAAATGCTAAATTTATGCCACTGACACACACAAAAGACCTGTTCGCGAAGGCCCTCAAAGGCAAATACGCCCTCGGCGCTTTCAACGTCAACAACATGGAACTCATCCAGGCGATCGTTGAAGCCTGCGAAGAGGAAAAAGCCCCGCTGATCCTCCAGATTTCCAAGGGCGCGCGCCAATACGCCAACCCGGTTTACCTCAAGAAACTCATCGAGGCCGCCGTCAGCCTGTCCAACATCCCGATCGCCGTCCATCTGGATCACGGCGACACGTTCGAGCTGTGCAAGCAGTGCATTGACGAAGGTTTCACCAGCGTGATGATTGACGCCTCGCACGAGTCGTTCGACAAGAACGTCGAGATCACCAAGAAGGTCGTGGAATACGCGCACAAGCATAACTGCTCTGTGGAATCCGAACTCGGCCACCTCGTCGGCGCGCAGTTCGACGAAGGTGAAGAGGGCGGTGCCCACTCCACCAGCGGCCATTACACCGATCCCGCCGAAGCCGTCAAATTCGTCAAGGAAACCGGCTGCGACTCGCTCGCCGTCGCCATCGGCAACAGCCACGGCGCTTTCAAATTCAAGGGCGAACAGCACTTGGATTTGGAGCGTTTGAAATTAATCAAGAAAGCTTTGATGGAAGCCAACCTCGGCGACTACCCGCTCGTGTTGCACGGTGCGTCCAGCGTGCCGAAGTATCTCGCCGACGAGATCAACAAATACGGCGGCA
>PLYV01000045.1 GCA_003151855.1 Limisphaerales bacterium
GTTATTTCAGATTCGCCGGGTTCAACCCTTGCAAATCCTTCGGCAGAAAAATTCCGTCTTTGCGAATCAATTTGCCGTCGAACCAGATTTCGCCGCCGCCCCATTCCTTGCGCTGGATCAGCACCATGTCCCAATGGACAGCGCTCTGGTTGCCGTTGCCGTAGTCTTCGTAGGCGTTCCCCGGCGTGAAATGCAACGATCCGGCGATCTTCTCGTCGAACAGGATGTCGCACATCGGATTCTGGATGTAGGGATTGAAGCCGAGGGCAAACTCCCCGATGTAACGCGCCCCCGCATCCGTATCGAGGATTTCGTTCAACCGTTTGGTGTTGCTCGCCGTGGCTTCGACCACTTTGCCGTCTTTCAGGACCAGGCGCACATTGTCAAACTTCGTTCCCGAATAAAGCGTCGGGGTGTTGAATTGAATCACCCCGTTTGCCGACTTGAGCGTCGGGCAGGAAAACACTTCGCCGTCCGGGATGTTCCGCGTGCCCTCACATTTTTTCGCACCGATGCCCTTGATGCTAAAGGTCAGGTCCGTGCCCGGTCCCTTGAGGTGAACCTTGTCGGTGCGCGTCATCAATTTTTCCAACGGCACCATGGCCTTCGCCATCCGGGCGTAATCCATGGTGCAAACATCGAAATACAAATTCTCAAACGCCTCCGTGCTCATGCCCGCCGCCTGCGCCATGCTGGGCGTGGGCCAGCGCAGCACGCACCAGCGGGTCTTGTTCACGCGATAATCCAAAACGGGGCGGATGATTTTGGAATACATCTGCATCCGCGCGCTGGGCACATCGGCGTTTTCCGTGGCGTTGGCCGCGCCGCGCACGGCGATGTAGGCCGCCATCTTTTTCATGCGGAACATTTCCAGGTCACGCACGTCCTTGGCCTGGGCCTCGGTCATCCCCAGCAGCAGCTCGCGCCCGACGCGTGTGTGGCGCGTCTCGACGAATGGCGTGGCTCCCACGGCGCGCACGGCACGGAGAAGTTCCACGGCAAATTCATCCGGCACGTCCCAGAGGTCGAGCAGGATGCGCTCGCCCTTTTTGAGCGCGCAGGAATAATTGACCAGCAATTTCGCCAGCTTCGGATAACGCGGATCGGTCATAATGGAAAAAACAATAAGCGAAAACGCTTAAACGCGCCACCCCGCAAATAATCATCGCGCGAAGGACGCGAAGACGGCGAAGGAAATTTTCCCCTTCGTTCCCTTCGCATCCTTCGCGCGACCGCTTTTCCGGTCAGAAAGGTTTGGGCGAGGAGGACATTATCACTGTCGCCCGCAGCGTTTAGGAAACCCCAACGAGGTCATGACTGGGTTCACCGCCAACCTCGTTGGGCACCGATGCCCTCTCCGGCATGCCCATGTGGCGGTAAATTTCAAAACTCCTCACGGCCCCGGCGGCGTGGGCACGGGTGCGGGCGTGGGGCTGGCCGCCGCCGGATGATCTTCCAGCAAACTTTGCTGCATATACACGTCCAGTTGTTCCGGGTGGCCGGCGAAGTTCAGGGCGATGGTCAGGAGGTTCTTGAACAGCTCCAGTTGCAGTGCGGCGCGGGCGGAGTTCTTGGCCGCCTGCGTGGTGGACTTCGCGCCGGACGCCGTTTCGCTGGGGGTATAGACCGCCATCCAGCCGGAGAGCAGCGCCCCGGCATCGGTCAGCACCTGCGTGCCGAGCGCGGCCTGATGGTTGGACAGACCGTTGAGGAGCGTCTGCAACAGGGTCGCGATCTGGTCGTCCGCCGTCTTGGAATAGGCCGTGCGCCCCTGCGGAAAACATTCCACGAACTCCGGCGAGCCTTCCCCGAACTTGGCCTCCACGGTCAGGGCGATCTTGCCGGCGCTCTTGGGCAGGGCCGCGAGGAAATTTTCCTTGGCCAGCTTGCGCGCCTTGCGGAGGGCGAGCTTGGTGGCGTCGTCCGTGGCGGTGTTGCCCACTGCGGCCAGCGCCGTGTTGGTGGCCGCGATGCGCGCGGCGAACAGCGTGGGATTGGCCGCCGTCATCCGCTGGAGGTGGTCGGTGGTGAAGTTCAGCAATTCGAGCAGGCTGATGCCGGGGGCGTCGAACGGATTGGCAATATAATTACGGAAGTATCCCGCCGGCATACGTATTGACGGATTTTTGGATTTTTGGGATGATTTGAACCCATGTTCAAAAAATACTGCAAGTGGGGATGGGAAGTTGTGGTCGTTCTTGGCCTGCTGGCCGGGCTATGGACATCTTGCGTCAGTTCTACGCCGCTTTTTGTGTGGCTTTCAGAGAGGGGGGTTATTGTGAATATTATACCCTGGGTTTTTATTTGTGTGGCTTTGGTTGTTCATTATTTAGTCCACAAGCCAAATTTGGGTGCCGAACTAATTGAATTGATTCAGTCTAGGGGAAAGTCCCCTTTTATTTACTTCTGCACAATCATTGTGTTTTTAATGATGTTTTGCAAAGGCTGCAATGATTCTTGCCGGTTAGCCAAATATGACCAAAGAGAAAAAGATGGAGAAATGCCATTATCCTCTCCAGAGTTTTTGGACACAAATTCAATAGCAGCCATTAACGGGGTCGAAATTTTCAAAAATGATCCTTGGGCATTAGGCGTGCAGGCCGAAGCGTATCAGTCCAGAAAGTGCCATCGGCTTGCAAATTATTTTTTCCATATGGCGGAACAAGGCGAGATTACTTCAACACTCGATAATAAGACAATGTGGCGCAGCTTACGTCCTGAATATGCGGTATCTCTTTTCGCGGCAAACCAAACCACAAAAGCAGTGGGCGAGCTGAACATGATTCTGTGCGATGTTTCTAATTCAATAGTAAATCCGCATTTTGAGGCTGGAAGATTCATTATGCGGGGTAATAAATTATGTCCTGACGTGCAGCAGCGAATCGGAGTCTTACGTAGCAGTTACCCTGACGAAACAGAGCAATTCAATCGAGACTTGGAAGATATATTAAACAGAAAAAACTGATATGAACCTCAAGGATGCCAGAGACAAAAACAAGATGGAGAATTTCGTAAAGGAACACGAAAAGACGCATCCTGTCGCCAGCCATCATCATTTCCACGCCACGTTGAAATCTATGGTTTCTGGAACTGCGAAACCAAAGCGGGGAACATCGCGGAAGGGTTCTTCCGCGAGTTGAAACGATACTCAAACTCTTTGGCGTATTTATGAAGATGTTGCGGAGAAACCGAGATGTGAGTGCCTTTGATTCCACACTTCAAATGCTTCCAGAAGTTTTCCAGATTATTGACGTGCGTTTCACCGTTGGCGTATTCGCCCGTTCCGTGATTGACCGTCTTGTGGCTGTATCCAACTTCCCCCAATCCTTTGTAGGAGTGCAATTCGTCGGAGTGAACCGTTGCGCCGTCCAAGACGTTTTCCTCAATAATCGGCTGCAAAGTTTTCTTGGCGACGTTCGGGACAATCTTCGTCATCACCTGACCACCGCGCTGCATCATGCCAAACACAATAGTTTTGTTGGCCGCTCCACGGCCACGCCGGCCATGCGTCCGACCGCCAACGTAGGTTTCATCAACTTCAACATTCCCAAACAGCGGCCATTCATCATCCACTTGCGCGATATGCTGGCGGATAAGATGCCCCATGCGCCACGCCGTCTTGTAGGTCACACCAAGCTGCCGCTGCAATTCTTTCGCCGGAACGCCGTGGCGCGATGTGGTGAACAAATAAATGGCGTAGAACCACAATTGCAGCGGCGTCCGGCTATCCTCAAACGGAGTGCCGACAGTTGGGTGAATGTGATGGCCGCACCACTGGCAGGAATAGGCACGCTCGGCCTTAATGCGAAACCAATTGGATTTGCGCTGGCATTTAGGACAGACATGTCCTTGTCCAAAGCGGATGTTAAAAAGATGGTTGAGGCAAATTTCATCTGTCGAAAACTGCGCGAGAAATTCGCGGATCGTCATGCTCGCCTTAAGAATGTCTTTTGCCTTCGTTTTCATGCCTTCAATATACGCCCAAACAATTACGTATGTCAAGGGGATACTTCCGTATAATTATGCAGGTCGCGCATGGTGGTTAAGGCGGTTAAGTGTTGGTTTCGGTGTGGTTTACGCTGGCCATTATCCGCCGGTTCCGAAATTTGTCTCCACCGATTTTGACCAGATTTTTGGCAAAAAGCAGTCAGTATCCCATGCCTGCGAGTGGTGCCATGGAAGCTTCCCCCGGTCATGTTCGTGCTGACCAAGGCCAATGAAAACGTAAATCGGCAATTGTTTATCGTTTATCAATAAAAATATATTGACATTGGCGATATCTGGATTTAGCATCGGCACATGATTCTCGCCAACATTTGGATTATTTTAAGCTTTGCCTTAGCTTTCTACGTCTTCTGGCTGGCAGTTCGGAACCGGGCGAAGAATGTCGCACCCTCGCAAGCCGCCCGACTCCAGCGCATCCAGAACGCCAGTTGGTGGGTGCAATTATTGATGGTCATCAGTTTTGTGGTGGTCAGCTATACGTTGCTGGCGTTCTTCATGGGCTGGCCGTTTTTTTCCGAACCCAAAGTGCGCATCGTCATTTCGCACAGTCATATTTACACCTCGCCGGCGGATATGCCCAACGACATCTTTTACCTGTGGCTGGTGCAAATTGCATGGGCGGTTTTTGGTTATTGGGTGGTGTTCTCTTTGTTCGGACTTTACCGGCGGGGCATTTTGTTCGCGGCCAAAAACGTCCGGCACATCCGCTCGCTCGGTTACTTCCTGATTGTCAATTGGGCCATCAATGATCAAATGCAAGGTGCCCTCCGCGATATGGACTTGAGCACGACGCCCCTGTTCATCGGGCTGCTGATAATTTTCGTGTCTTGGATCATGGACGAAGGTAGGAAATTGCAGGAGGAACAGGAATTGACGGTGTGAGCCGGTCGAAAATCAAACCTTAATCATTATGAATAGAAACAATATGCTTCCTCAATTGGCAACCTTGGTTTTGATGTTGGTCGCGCTGGTGCTGTTTAGAAAGTTGACCCGGAAGCGTCCAGCTTCCTTGACCGCCACCAGCAACGCTTCCCCAAGCGTCAACGCCAAGCCCGCGAGCGTGCGGCTGAACCGCATTCAAAAAGTCAGCAAAGGCATCCGCATTTTCCTCCAGTATGGCTTCCCCCTGCTGGTGGTCGGCATATTGGCCTTTGGTTTACTGGCGGCCAGATACAAGCTGAACCTGCCCCAGCCCGCTCATCCCGCCCCCAATGCCAACGCCATGAGCGTCGGGCTTTGGGGCGTTTTGACGCTGATAGTTTATTTGTTCTGGTATCGCACCACGCTGAAACTATTTGGCTTTTTTGAACAGGGCATCCTTTTCACGGCGGAGACGGTTCGCTGCATTCAGATATTGGGAGTCATTTATTTTGTCCGCTTTCTGGTGCAGTTGGCCTTGAACTTTGCCTTGCCTGCCCCCGACTGGCTGGGGACAAACCTGAGCGATTTGTTTACCAGCTTCCTCATAATTTTCATCGGCTGGCTGATTGACGAGGCGCGCAAGATCCGCGAGGAACAGGAACTGACGGTCTAAATTTCATCATGCCCATCATCGTCAACCTCGACGTGGTCCTCGCCCAGCGCAAGCTGCGCCTGAACGACCTCGCCGACGGCGTGGACATCACCGCGCAAAACCTCTCCGTCCTCAAGACGGGCAAGGCGCGCGCCATCCGTTTCTCCACGCTGGAAGCGATCTGCAAACATCTCAACTGCCAGCCGGGCGACATCCTGGAATACCGTCCCGAGGCGGGCGGGGAAAAACCATCCTAGCCACAGATTTTCACAGATGAAACACCGATGGAAATGACCGGCGGCATGATTGGGGAGCCATTTGTGCTTCATCTTTGTTGATCTGTGGCCAAAACTTTTGCCGCTTTACTCGGCGGCGGGCACAGTTCATTTTTTCCCTTTATGGTTTATTCCCGCCGGAATCTCGACTGGCTTTGCGAGCGTGGCATTTTGCTGCTCGTGGCGGGGATGCTCGTGTTCGCGCCGCTCGCATTTGGCGCGGTGGATACCTGGGCCTGGCTGGTCGTGCAGGCCGCCGCCGCCGCCGTCTGCGTCCTCTGGACCGCCCGCCTGTGGCTGAAAAGCGGTTTCCGGCTTCTGTGGCCGCCGCTCGCGTGGGTCGTGCTGGCTTTCATGCTTTATGCGCTGGTGCGCTATTTCACGGCGGACATCGAATACGTCGCGCGGTCGGAATTTCTACAGGTGGTGGTGTTCGGCTTTTTGTTCCTCGCGGCGCTGAATAATCTGCGCGGGCAGGAGGAGATTTCATTCGTCGCCGCCGCGCTCATCGCCGCCGGCACGTTTAGCGCGTGTTACGCGGTGGCACAGATGACGCATCACTCGAATCAGGTCTGGAACCAGATTTCCCCCTACATCGGCCGGGCTTCGGGGACGTTTATTTCCGCGAACAACCTGTCTTGTCTTCTGGCGCTGCTGCTGCCGCTGACGCTGGCGTATCTTTTGGTCGGGAAGGTGAATGTCGTGACGCGCATCCTGCTGGGTTACGCCGCGCTGGCGATGCTGGCGGGGTTGGCGGTGACTTTTTCGCGCGGGGGTTACCTGGCGGCGGCGGCAGGCATCGTTTTGCTGCTGGTGATCCTGCTCGGCCATGGCAATCACCGGGGGAAGGCTGCGCTGCTGTTGCTGATTTTGTTCGCGGGCGGCGGCTTTCTCGCCTCGCATTACCTGTCCAAAACGGTCGGTTATATGCGCCGGGTGCAGTCGCCGGAAGGCGGCATGGAGGTGATTGACGGCAGCGCGGCCTCGCGTCTGGAAATCTGGCAGGCGGCGACGAAAATGTGGTGGGAGCACCCGTGGTTCGGCGTGGGCCCGGCGCACTTTGACTACCGCTTCCGCGAATATCGCCCGGAAAACCTGCAAGGCCGCCCGGACCGCGTCCACAACGACTACTTGAACCTGTTGGCGGACTGGGGCGCCGTGGGTGGCATCATGGTCTTTGCCGGCATCGGTGTTTTTATTTACTGGCTGCGGCAAACCTGGCCGCACGTCCGGCGCGAGGAAAATGATTTCGGCACGGGGCAAAGCAATCGCTTCGCGTTTTTCCTTGGCGGGATCTGCGCGCTGGCGGCGCTGGCGGTGCATTCGGCGATGGATTTTAATCTCCATATCCCGGCCAACGCGCTCGCGGGCGTGATTTTGCTGGCGTTGGTGGCAAGCAACGCGCGGTATGCCACGGAACGATTCTGGTTCCGGCCCGGTCGCGGCGTGAAGGTGTGCGCCTCGGCGCTGCTCGGCGGTGCGGCCATTTATCTCGGCTGGCAAACCATGCGTCTTGGCACCGAGGCGCACGCGCTGGCACAGGCGGAAGCCACGGCGCAGTTCTCGCCGGAGCGCGTGGCCGCCTTGGAAAAAGCCTTTGCCAGCGAGCCGAAAAACTTCACCACGGCCTACGAGATTGGCGAATGTCTCCGCACGCAGTGCCAGGACAGCGGCGATGACCGCGCCGGTGAAAAGGCTTTGACGTGGTTTGCCACCGCCCGCCGGCTGAATCCGCACGATGCCTTCGCCTGTTTGCGGACGGGAATGTGCCTCGATCTGCTCGGGCGCACCGCCGAGTCGGAGCCGCTTTACGCGCAGGCGGAATTGCGCGACCCGAACGGCTATTACCTCGTCTCCTGCATCGGCTGGCATTACGTCCAGACCGGCGATTTCGCCGCCGCGCGCGAATGGTTCACGCGCTCGCTGGCGCTGGACTATCACGACAATCACATTGCGCGCAGCTACCTTGCCATCTGCGAGGCGCGTCTGGCGGCGCAGGCGGCGGGAAAGTGAGGCAAATGCCAGTTGACAGCCAAAGCGGCGTGGAGTTATATTCCAACCACATTTAATCCGTAAAAAAGGTTCCTATGAAGAAGCTGCAATTTCTGTTCGCCGCCACGCTGTGCGGCATGTTGTTTGGGCTCACGGCCACGGTTTCCGCCGACACCGGCAAAGCCGGCAGCGCCACCGTCGTCCGCGTGGATGGCGCGGTCAGCTATTCGCTGGGCGATGACAAATGGACGCCGCTGGTGGCCGGCAAAATCCTGCCGGTGGGCGCGACCCTCCGCACGGGCGACAACGGCACGGTGGACATCGTGCTGGGCAAGGATATTGATCTCCCGCAAAACGGCTGGCAGGATCGTTGGGAGCCGTCCCACGTCGCGCCGGCCACGGACGCCAATGTGCGCGGCCTGATCAGCTACCGCCCCTCGGCGGAACAAAATGTGGTCCGCCTCACGCCTAACACCACGCTTCAGATCAAGAAACTGGACGTCATTGACACCGGCGCGGACACGGTCAGCGACACGGAACTGGATTTGAAGAAGGGTAAAATCTACGCCAACGTCAAGAAACTCCCCGGTGCGTCCAAATACCTGATTACGCTGCCCAACGGCATCGCTGGTGTGCGCGGCACGCAGTTCAGCCTCTGCGACAACGGTGCGACCTCGGTGTATCACAGCACTGGCGGTGGCGTGGTTCTGACCATGGTGCCGCCGGGCGGAATACCCAAGACCACGGTGGTCGGCGAGGGTTTCTCATACGACCCCAACACCGGCGTGCTGATCATTCTTCCTGGCGACGAGGCGACGTTCCTGTCCCGGCTCTTCACGGCGCTGCAGACGATTTACTCGCCGGTCGGGTTCGTGGAAGAAGATCATGGCAACTTTTACATTTCGCCCACCCACGGCCAGCATGGCCCGGGTAACGGTCATCATCCTCACAAGGGCGGCGAAGAATAAGCCGGTCTTCGCAATTTTCAACCAGCGCAGCCTTGAGTTGCGCTGGTTTTTTGTTTAATCCAACGGCGTGAAGCTCCAGCGCCTCAAACGCACGCCGTTCTTAATCGCGGCAGCCGTCCTCGCGCTGGTGTGCGGACTGCGCGCGCTGCACTTCGATTTTCCCGAACGCTTGGAGCGCATGACCTACGACTTCCGCGTCCGCACCGCCCAACATTTTCCCACCGCCACCGCCACCAACCTCGCTTTCGTCTCAATTGAGGAATCCAGCATCGCCGCCGTCAAAAACAGCGACGAACTGGGCTTCCATTTCGGCCTCTACTGGCCGCGCCAGATTTACGGGCGCGTCGTGGAGGAGCTTTCGGCGCAGGGCGCAAAGACCGTCGCCTTTGACATCCTGTTCGACAGCCTGCGCCACGACCATCCAGCGGTTGTCATGGCCAATGGCCGCGACCTGATGGAATCCGACGAGTTTTTCGCGCAGCAAATGCGCCTTGCCAGCAATGTCCTCATCGCCGTCACCCAGGAAATTTCGCCGCCGAAATTATTTGCGACCAACGCCCTCGGCCATGGCGACATTTCCGCCAGCAAAGACTCCGACGGCATCCTGCGCCGGGCGCGGGCATTCTGCACCGTGCGCCACTGGCATCCGCTGATTGAAAATGCAGCGGCCAAAAACCAGGTAAAACTGGACGCGCTCCTCGTCGAAAAAACCCGCATCGTCCTGCCGCTGGCCAACGGTGAGACGCTGGAAATTCCGCTGGATGAACACGGCGAGATGGCGGTCAAAAGCAAAAAAAATTCCGCCACGCCGGCCAGGGCCGCGCCGTTCACCGACGAACGCGTCTGGCACATGGGAATCGTCCTCGCCGCACAGGCATTGTCGCTCGACCTCGACCATGCGAAGATTGACTTGTCGCACGGAAAAATCACGCTGCTCGGTGCCGGCGGCAGCCAGCGTGTGATTCCGGTGGACGGCGAAGGTTGTTTTTACATTGATTGGCGGCTCACCCAGGACGACCCGCAGCTCACCTGCGCGCCGATTGAGAAACTGCTTTTTCAGGATAAGCACCGGCTGCTCGGCGAAACAAACGGCTTGGCCGACACCTTCAAAGGCAAACTCGTCGTCGTCGGTTCCGCCGCGCAGGGCAACGACCTGACTGATCGCGGTGCAACGCCGCTGGAAAACGACACGCTGCTCGTCAGCAAGCACTGGAACGTCGCCAACTCCGTCATCACCGGTCAGTTCATCCGCCGCACCACGCCGGGCGAGGACCTGGCCATCATCATTTTCCTCGGCCTGTTCACGGCGCTGCTGACGTGGCAGCTCCGCGCATTTGCGGCTTCCGGCGGAACCATCCTGCTCGTCGCCGGCTACACGGCGCTCGCGTTTTTCAGCTTCATCGAATTCCGCCTGTGGCTGCCGCTGATGTTTCCGGTGCTCGGCGCGATTCTGATTGAACACGTCAGCCTCGTGACCTACCGCGTGGTGTTCGAGGAACGCGAGCAGCGCCGCGTGAAATCCGTTTTTTCAAAAATCGTCTCGCCGGAAATCGTCCACGAGCTGCTGGGCGCGGAAAAAATTTCGCTCGGCGGCGCGCGGCGCGAAGTCACGGTTTTATTCGCCGATGTGCGTGGCTTCACCACCTTCACCGACCAGTTGCAGGAGGAGATCGCCGAATATGTCCGCACGCACGACGTGGATCTGCTGGACGCGGAAAAATTTTACGAGGAGTCCGCGCGCGAAACCTTGGAGACGGTGAACCTTTATCTCGCCGCTGTCGCCGACGCGGTGAAACACCACGGCGGCACGCTCGACAAATACATCGGCGATTGCGTGATGGCGTTTTGGAATGCGCCGGTGGCGAACGAAAAGCACGCGCCCGCCGCCGTCGCCGCCGCCATTGAGGCGCAGCGCGCCATCCACGAGCTGAACGTGAAACGGCTGGCGGAAAATACCGCGCGCGAACTGGACAATCGCGCGCGCATCGCCGCTGGGCTGCCGCCGAAACCGCTGCACATCGCGCTCCAGCTCGGCACGGGCATCAACACCGGCACGGTCATCGTCGGCCTGATGGGTTCCAACCAGCACATTTTGAACTACACCGTCTTTGGCCGCGAAGTGAACCTCGCGAGCCGGCTGGAAGGTGTCTCCGGCAGCGGCCGCATCATCATCAGCGACACGACCTACAACCACCTGCTGCGCCACGCACCGGCGGTCGCGGCAACCTGCACCGAGCTGTTTCCGGTGACGGTCAAGGGCATCAAGAACGCCGTCCGCATCTACGAGGTGGCGTGGAAATAGTTTTTAATTTTGAGTTTTTAGCTTTAAGTTGAAGCGTTGGCCCGGCAGCCCGGCTCAACTAAAAACTGAAAATTCAAAGCTAAATGAAGCGCACCGCGATTTATCCCGGCAGTTTCGACCCGCTGACCAACGGCCACTTGGACGTGATCCAGCGCGCGGCGAAGCTGTTCGACCGCGTGGTCGTGGCCGTGGCGGTGAACGAGAGCAAACATCCACTCTTCACGCTGGCCGAGCGCGTGGCCTTGGTGAACAAGGCCGTCGCGCACCTGCCCAACGTGGAGACCGACTCATTCAACGGCCTGCTGGTGGAATATGCGGAGGCGCGGAAGGCCGGCACCATCGTGCGCGGGCTGCGGGCCGTGTCGGACTTTGAATTTGAATTCCAGCTTGCGCTGATGAACCGCAAGCTGGACGAGAACATTGAGACGATTTTCATGATGCCGAAGGACACCTACACGTTCCTGAGCTCGCGCATCGTGAAGGAAATCGCGCGCCTCGGCGGCAACGTGAGCTCGTTTGTGCCACCGAATGTGCAGGTGGCTTTGAAAAAGAAATTGAAGGTTTGAAATGTCACTGAAAATCAATCTGCGCCATTTGGAAGAACAGGGTCTGCACCTGCAGGGCGAGCTGCCGGTGGCGGAGCTAGATCTGGGCGTGGTGGACGAGCTGATTCGCACGGAAAAGCCGTTGCGCTACGATTTGGCGGTGGAACTGCTGCACGACGCCGTGCTGGCAACCGGTTCGCTGGCCTTGCCGCTGGATTGCGAATGCGGCCGCTGCCTCAAAAGATTCAAAACGGAGCTGAAACTGGCCGGCTGGGCGGCGCACCTGCCACTGGAAGGCGAGGACAAGGTGTCCGTGGACAACGATTGTGTGGACTTGACTCCGTTCGTGCGGGAAGATATTCTGCTCAGCTTTCCGCAACATCCGTTGTGCAAGACGGAATGTGCGGGATTGAAACCGAAAGGCATGGCACGCGAGGCTGAAGCCGCCGAAAAACCGGCGGTGGCCGCGTGGGCCGAGCTGGACAAACTAAAACTAAAATAACGAATTTATGGGCGTTCCCAAAAGAAAACCGTCAACGAGCCGGCAGCGTATGCGCCGCGCTTACAACAGCGTGCTCAAACTCCCGCAGCTCGGCAAATGCCCGCAGTGCGATGCCCCGGCGATGCCGCACCGCGTGTGCCCGGCCTGTGGCTTCTACAAAGGCCGTCAGGTGCTGACCGTCACGGCGGGCGCGTAAGCAGTTTTTAATTTTAAGTTTTGAATTTTGAGTTGAAGCCATCGGCCGGTTGGCCGTTCAACTCAAAACTAAAAATTAAAAACTAAAAACTATTATGCGCATTGCTGTGGATGTCATGGGCGGCGACCACGGTTGCGGTGTCATCATCGCCGGCGTGAAGGCCGCGCTGCTCGAAAACAAGGACATCACCACGATTTATCTCGTCGGCAACAAGGCCGACATCCATGCCGCGCTGCCGCCGCGCGGCTTCCGCGACCACCGCGTCCGCATTGTCCACGCCACCGAAGTCATCGAGATGGAGGACAAGCCGGTCGTCGCGCTGCGCAAAAAAAAGGATTCTTCCATCGGTCGCGCGGCGGATCTGGTTCACGACGGCCACGCAGACGCGCTGATTTCCCTCGGCAACACCGGCGGTATTTTCGCGGCGGGCACGTTCAAGGTCGGGCGCATTCCCGGCGTGGACCGTGGCTGCATCGCCACGGTGATTCCGCGCCAGGGCAACGAGTTTGTCCTGCTCGACGCCGGCGCGAACACGGAATGCAAGCCGCTGCACCTCGCACAGTTTGCCGTGATGGGCAGCGTTTATTGCCGCGAAATCCTGAAGCATAAAAACCCGCGCGTCGGCATTTTGAGCAACGGCACGGAGGATTCCAAGGGCAACGACCTCACGCTCGAAGCCTTCCGGCTCTGCAAAAAACTGGATTTGAATTTCATCGGCAACGTCGAGGGCCACGACCTGTTCAAGGATCATGTCGACGTGGTCGTCTGCGACGGCTTCGTCGGCAACATCGTCCTGAAGACCATCGAGAGCCTCGCCGTCGGGATGTTCTCGATGCTCAAGCGCGAGCTGATGCACAACACCCAGCGCAAGCTCGGCGCCTACCTGGCCAAGGACGCGTTCCAGTCCATCCGCCGGCGCATGGACCCGGAAGTCTATGGCGGCGCGCCGCTGCTCGGCTTCAACGGCATCGTCTTCAAATCCCACGCCTCCGCGCGCGAACGCGCCGTGGCCAGCGCCATCCGCGTCACCGCCAGCACGGTGAAAAACCACATCAACCAGACCATCGCCCGCGACATCGCGGCGGCAAACAAAATCCTCGACGCCGAAATCAACCCTTCCGCAAATACATGAAAAACCCGCGCGCCAAGCACAATTTCGTCGGCCGCACCTGCTCCATCACCGGCGTCGGCTCGTATGTGCCGGAACGAATTTTGACCAACGCCGACCTGGAAAAACTGGTCGAGACCACGGACGAATGGATCACCACGCGCACCGGCATCAAGGAGCGCCGCATCGCCGCCACCAACGAATTCACCTCCGACATTGCCGCCAAGGCCGCGCAGCGCGCGATGGTGATGGCCGGCATCACCGCCGACCAGATTGACCTCATCATCGTCGCGACCATCACGCCCGACATGCCGTTTCCGAACACGGCCGCGCTGGTTCAGCAAAAGATCGGCGCGCGGCGCGTGCCGTCGTTTGACATTGAGGCTGCCTGCTCCGGTTTCATCTATGCGCTGGAAGTCGGCCAGCAATTCATCGCCTCGCGCGTCTATGAAACCGTGCTGGTCATCGGCGCGGAAAAACTTTCGTCCATCACCAACTGGAAGGATCGCAACACCTGCGTGCTGTTTGGCGACGGCGCGGGCGCGGCGATTTTGCAGAACCGGCCGTTTTCCCACGGCCTGCTGACCACCGCGCTCGGTGCGGACGGCAGCAAGGCGGAATTGCTGTCCATGCCCGGCGGCGGCAGCCGTTGCCCGGCGTCCGCGCAGACGGTCACGGACGGCCTGCATTTCCTGCGGATGGATGGCAAGGAGACTTTCAAGAACGCCGTGCAGGCGATGTGCAGCGCGGCAAACGAGGTGTTGAGCCGCTGCGAAATTGACATCACGAAAATCAAGTGCGTCATCCCGCATCAGGCGAACCGCCGCATCATTGACGCCGTCGGCGAACGGCTCGGCGCGACGCCGGAGCAGGTTTTCATCAACCTGCACAAATACGGCAACACCTCCGCCGCGTCCGTGGCCATCGCGCTCGACGAAGCCGTGGCCTCCGGCAAAATCCTGCGCGGCGATTTGATCCTCATCGTCGCGTTTGGCGCGGGCCTAACGTGGGGTGCGGCTATCATCGAGTGGTGATAACTTCGATTTGACGCCGCGCGCCGGCGTGTTACGTTCATTTACTTATGAGTGCTAAACAAATCAGAAACTTGGGCGCTTCGGGAAACGTCAGTGTCACGGGACGGGAATCAGCGCTCGAACTTTCGGCGGAAAAAGTTTCGGTCCACAAGAACGGCATCGAGTTCCGCAGCCCCACGCCGTTTCGTGAATGGTCCGAGATGACGGTGGCGCTCCAGTCGCCGACGGACGGCAGCCAGCTCTCCTGCCACGGCGTCGTCGTCGCCTGCGCCGGCAACCAGCATGCCGGCTACAACGTCTCCATGCTCTTTACCAGCCTGACGCCGCAGGCGGAACGGCAGCTCGGCGCGATGGCGCGTTCGGAATTTGGCGCCGGCTGAATGGAGAATTATCAAATAAAAATGCAAACCCCGAATAGATAATTCGGGGTTATTTTTTTGACCGGCAATGGCTGGGATTCTAAACTTAAGCTGTTCAATTTTTCATCCAACAACCACTCGCTGAACCTATGCAAAACGGCCTGAACATCAAACCCACCGGCAATCTCGACTTCCTTTCGCTCGGCGCGCTCGTGAACCGTCTTGATCCCGGCATCATCCCATTCCGCAAGGCGACGCACTGCGACATCCACGTCAGCGGCGGCGAGTTCAATGTTTCCGCGAATCTTTCCGACTGCTTCCGCCTCAACACCGGCATCGCCAGCGCCATGGTGGATTATCCGATTGGTGATTTGATTGCCGAACGCGTCCGCGCGATGGGCGTAAAACCGTTCTACAAAAAGTTCAAGCACGACGGCGTGCGCGGGCCAAACATGGCCACGGTTTATTCCGATCGCGGCCAGGGCGTCCGCGCGCCGGTCGTTTTTTACAACCGCAGCAACGAAGCCGCCGGCCAGCTCAAGCCCGGCGATTTCAACTGGAACGAAATTTTCGGCGCGGGCGTGCGCTGGTTCCACAGCGGCGGCATTTTCGCCGCGCTCTCCGAAACCACCGGTGAACTCATCATCGAGGCGATGAAAGCCGCCAAGGCGTCCGGTGCGATCACGTCGTTTGATTTGAACTATCGCCAGAAGCTCTGGGACATCTGGGGTGGACAGGACAAGGCTGTAAAAGTGTTGGCCCGTATCGTTGAAAACGTGGACGTGCTCGTCGGCAACGAGGAAGATTTGCAGAAAGGCCTCGGCATCGAAGGCCAGGACGTGGAGGCGAAGTCGAAGCTCGATCCGTCCGCGTTCTACGCCGCAATCGAGAAAGCCACGAAGAAATTTCCCAACGTCAAAGCCGTCGCCACCACGCTGCGCGAAGTGCATTCCACCAACCGCCACACCTGGGGCGCGGTTGCGTGGGTCAACGGCAAGACGTATCAATCGCCGATGTGCGAACTCGATGTCGTGGACCGCGTCGGCGGCGGCGATGGCTACGCGGCGGGCTTCTTCTACGGCCTGCTGTCCGGCGCGTCCGAACAGGAAGCCGTCAACCTCGGCTGGGCGCACGGCGCGTTGCTGACCACGTTCCCCGGCGACACCACCATGGCGACGGTCGAACAGGTCAAGGCGTTCGCCAAAGGCGGTTCCGCCCGCATCCAACGCTGAAAATTGAAGGCCGCAGGCGGAACGCCTGTGCTACATTGAATCGTTATGCTGTATTTCGCCCGCGGTTCCGTCACCGACAAATTGTCCGACGCCGATTTGCGCGTCGGACTCTTTGCCGCGCTGGAAAAGCTCGGCCCGCGCCAGCGGGTGCTCGCCGTGCCGCCGGATTTCACGCGTTTCCATTCGCAGGCTGGCAAGCTGACGAAACTCGCGTTCGATTTTTACGGCGAAAAAATGACCGACGTTCTGCCCGCGCTCGGCACGCACACCGCGATGACGAGCGAGCAGATCCATGAAATGTTTCAGGGCGTGCCGGAACATCTTTTCCGCGTGCACAACTGGCGCACCGGCATCACCACCGTCGGCGAGGTGCCGTCGGCGTTCGTCAAGGAAGTCTCCGAAGGCGCGGTGGATTTTCCGTGGCCCGCGCAGGTCGCCAATCTCATCGCCAGCGGCAGACACGATCTGATTCTGTCCATCGGCCAGGTCGTGCCGCACGAAGTCATCGGCATGGCGAACTACAACAAGAACATTTTCGTCGGCACCGGCGGCGTCGAAGGCATCAACAAAAGCCATTACGTCGGCGCGGCGTATGGCATGGAACGCATGATGGGCCGCGCAAACACGCCGGTTCGCAAGATTTTGAACTATGCCTCGGAACATTTCACCAAGCACCTGCCGATTGTTTATGTCCACACCGTCATCGGCCGCGGTGATGATGGCAAGTTGGTTGTGCGCGGCTTGTTCGTGAGCGATGATGCCTCCGGTTTTGAACTGGCGGCAAAACTGTCGCTCGAAGTGAATTTTGAGATGCTCGCCGAGCCGCTGAAAAAGGTCGTCGTCTATCTCGACCCGTCAGAATTCAAGAGCACCTGGCTCGGCAACAAGGCGGTTTATCGCACGCGCATGGCGATGGC
>PLYV01000044.1 GCA_003151855.1 Limisphaerales bacterium
TGCGGATGACGATGCCGGATTGGAATAGGTCGGATTTCTCCGCCGTCCGTTGAAGGACGTAGCCAGCGAATTGCGCCGGCACGATGATGTCTGCAAGTTGAGTCTTTGCCATAAACTAAGTTTTGGTGTTGTGACCCGTTACGCCGCCGCCTTGAGGCGAGCAGCAAGTTGCGGATCGGTTTTCTGCAATTTCATTTGCTCCGTGAGATTGAACGATTCCTTGCGGAACGGATTTTTCACGGACCGATTGCCGGCGGCACCGCCACCAGAGNNGCAGCACCGCTGCCAGCGTTTGCCTCGAACAGGTGAGGCGCGTCGGACACCAACGCATCCACCCATTCGGCCAAAGTCATCGGCGACGCGCCATCCTTGCCCGTGCGGGCAGTCTGGCCGTCGCCGTCGAAAGCCTGCGGCACGCCGTTGACGAGCTTGAACGTCTGGCGAGCGCGAGAAGTAATGTCCGTGATGGCCGTCGGGCGCAGACCACGTTTCGTGGCTTCATTCACGACGGCTTGATCAATCTGAATGGCCGTAAGCCGAGACGTGAGCGTGTCGCGTTCAGCGACCACGACGCCATGCGCCTTGTCCCATTCAGCGCGGGCGGTCTTGAGGCGGGCCTNNGACGCACGGCGTCAGGGTCAATGCCATCAAAGCGTTTAAGTTGATTGGTCAGCGTGATGTTGTTCTGGCGGAACTCATCCAGCTTGGTTTGACTCACGACGCCATCGGCATCGAGCAGCCAAGCACCGTCGCGCTCGACGTAGAAGGGTTGATGTTCAGCAGGGATTTCCTGCTTGGTGACATATTTGTATTTAAGTGGCATAAGTTTTCAGTTTGCGGTTACAGGTTTTGCGTTCACATCGCCGGGGACAGTCGGCGCGGTCGCCGGGCCAACAGGTTTCAGGTTTCCAGCTTCAGGTTTCCCCTGCGCCAGCAGGCGAATTTCCTCTTCGTTGGTGCGACCGGGGGCGATGACTTCACCCGCACGGAAGAGATCAAGCATGGTGGCCTGACTGATGGCACCGGCTTGCCAAGCGGCGACAAGGGCGGTGATTTCCAAGGCCGACATTCCGGTAATGCTGAAGTCATTGTTCAGCGTGACCAAGACCAGGTCTGGGCCGATGGCGTCGGGGATGGGTTCGGTGGAGTTCCACCAATAGACCCAGCGGAGGACTTGCGTCAGCGACGAGCTGATGCTCAAGGAGACAGTGTTGAGGATGCTGTTCTCGCCGCTCTGCCGCAGCTCGATGGCAGCGGCGGTCTCGCCGACGCGCTTGCGGGATTCGAGCATCCGCGTGCCGAGGACGGCCATGAGCTGCTCGTCACGATCCATCGCGCGCTCGAAGGTGGACAGACCTTGGCCGTGAAATTCCAAGAAGCCAGCCGTGGCACCAGGAGTTTCGGCGACCCATGCCGTGCTGCTACCGATGCGCAGCGTCGAAGCCTTGTCGAAGCCAGAGACCCATGCCGTCGGCAACGCCGTGAAGTGCATCCCATGTTTGTAGTCAGCATCCAGGCGGTAGTGATCCAGATTCTTGGAGATGATGTCCGCCAGCGGAATCTTGTCCACGTCGGGCAGCGAGTGACGAGGGCCATGAAAGATGAATGGGATCAGCGGCAGCGGCTTGCCCAGCCGAAGCGGCGTTACGGTGTCCACCAGTTTCCATTCCTTGTTTGCTTGGCTGGAGGATTGACCATTGCCAAAGAAGCCATTCCAAAAGGAACGACTGGTCAAGCCGCTACCAGATCCTTGGCTTTTGGGCAGCAGTTGCCAGATTTCGACGACGTATTGCCAGTCAGTCGCTCCGTCCTGATTGCCAGTGCGGCTCGCACCTTGCGGCGGCACAAGTTTCAGCACCCGGAGTTGCTGGATGACTTCGGGGACAAAGGAATCAGAATCAGCGGCAGGTTTCTGACAAGTTTCCTGGAGCACGACCAGCGTGAGGACGTTGCGACCGTTCACACGTTCCGTGTGCCAGTTGATGATGTCCTCGGCGGTGTAGGCGACGGCGTAAGCCCGTTGCTCCGCTTCCTCATTCCAGTCCACCAGCGTTCCGGCACGACCGACGTTGATGATTTCCGTGACAAGTTTCTTGGAGAAGGCCGACAGGGACGTGCCCAGCATATCGGCGTCCTCGACAAATTCCGTGAGGGCATCAGCGATGCCGTTGCCTTCAGGAAGTTTGAAAGTCGGATCGCGGCGGAAGATCAGACCGACGAAGCCGTCAGCGGTGCGGGCGGAAGCGTTGAAAAAGGAAGCGCGGTTTTTGTAAGCGCGATATTCGGTATCGTCCTGACAGTCGAGACGCGGCAGATATTTTTCAGCAGCGGATTTGACGGCGTCCTCCCCGGCGAAGACATCACGCGCCCGTTGCCAGGCAACGATGTTCGCTTCGTAAACTTGATGTGTGGAGTTCGCTGGCACGGGCGCACTCTAGCACCGGTTTTTTACAGCGCTTTTCAGTAATTCACGCCAACCGACACCAGCCGACACCCGGCACGCGCTCGCCGACAACCGCCGCCATTTCACGCCTAAAATAATTATTGACGGTTTTTTGAAATCCGCCGACCGGTGGTGTTTTTTACTTTCGCTTCGTTCGCCCTGGCAATTTTTATACACGCGGCAATTCGTCATCATCGGTCATGCGTGACACGCAACCAGGTGAAGTTGTGAGCCGTGGACAAATGGAATGCGTTCGGTAATTGGATGCGCTCGAAAGACAATGTTGGTTCGCGATGCTCAATAGGAAATTTTGTTCGCGCTGCATTCCATTCGCCTGCTCAACAAATACGAACGCGCCACCCATTCACGGTTTCCATTCACGAATGCCATGTGGCGCGTGCGCGGACGCCTGACGCTCATGCTGGCGGCGGCGGCTGACGCCACCGCTACGCCAGCACCGGGCCGCCTTCACCGGTTTATGAATGGTTTCTCACGGCGGCCCTTTCGCTACCCCGCGCACGCGTCGTGCGCCGCGGGTTCTCGAATGGTTTTCATGCCTTCCAACCATTCAGGTTGGCGGATGATTTTAGGCGCGGGGTCAGGCGGGGAAAAATCAGTTGGACAAATTCAGTGTGCTGATTACTTTTTGCAGCATGAGCGAAAATACATCCCCTGCTCCTCCTACCGATTTAGTCACCGCCACGCCAAAGCCACCCAAACTTGAACCGCGCGACAAAGTCGCCATCGTAAATGCGTTGATGACGCAAGACCGGCTGGAAATCAGGAACCAGATTGATATGGTTTTTCGAGTCAGTTATGTCGCAATCCCGGGTCTATTTGCGATAGCCTCGGTGGGCTCCACGCACGCACAATGGCAGAGTCAGTTGCTGATAGCCTCTTGTTTGGTGACGGCGGTGTTCTTGCTCACGTTCATAAAAATTCGTGAATGGCTCAAACATACCCGCGCTTGCCTGATGATCCGCGAGGAGTTCTACAAGGATGAGCAAATGTTTTTCGCGGATAAGTTTGAACCCATTCGCCATCTGGTTTCTACCGATTACGAACATCAGTTCAAGGACAATGCCATCTGGGTTCCATTCATCGTGACGCTGGTCGCCGCTGCGGCGACCATGCTTTATTTGTGCGAGTTGACTGTGAAGTGAAATTATCCGGCGTCACCGAGCCGACACTTGCGCTGTGTTCGCCTGATGCTGCCGCATCCCTGGTCGCCCACCGGCTCGCTTCGCGCCAAGCCTCCGCACTGTTCCGCCCGCACCGCTGGCCGGACTCATCACTTTGCGCCCGCTCCATTCGCTGCCGCATCCGCTACACAGATTGCGCGGATTGCTCTCGCTCATTCCGACGGCCGCAAACTGCCGAGACCGGCAAAGACAGCGGTGCCCCGAAGATTCCAGAGGCCGCGATGCTCCGCATATCGGCCACGACACCAGCATTACGGCGCGAGGCTGCGCCTGTCGCCGAGGACAAAAGCAATAGCACCGCGAGGCTTTGCCCGGTGCAAGCCACCAGCATTAT
>PLYV01000259.1 GCA_003151855.1 Limisphaerales bacterium
ACATGGAGGTGCATCTCGACCGCGCACTCGTTGACCGCCGCATTTTCCCCTCGATCAACATCGAGCGCTCCGGCACGCGCAAGGAAGAACTGCTTTACCATCCCGACGAATGCAGCCGCGTCGCCATCCTGCGCCGCGCGCTCACGGGCGTGCCGCCGGTGGAGGCGATGGACCTGATGCTCGGCAAGCTGAAAAAGACCAAGAGCAACATCGAGTTCCTGCTCAACATGGGCATCAGCTAAAATTAATTCGTCAACGCGGGTGTTCATTTTTTGTCGGCGGTATGGCAATATGCGGTGTGCGAAAGCCAATGAAGGTTTCGCCACCGCCGCCTAAAACCATTATTTTTACCACGAAAATGAAAAGCTTCGCTTCCTCCCGCGCCGGGCAATTCGCCTGTGTTCTCGCGGCCTTTGCGCTGGCCGGCTGCGGCCGCGACGACGTCAAGGTTTACAAGGTTGACGCCAACGACACCGCCACGACTCCCCCACCCGCCGCCACGCCGGGAGCGATGCCGGCGACCATGCCGGACGGTTTGCCCGCGCCGGACAATTCCAGCTTGCCGAAGTTGAAATACGTCTTACCCGACGGCTGGAAGGAAAAAAATCTGACGCAGATGCGCGTCGCCAGCTTCGGCATTTCCGAAAACGGCAAGACCGCCGATGTCAGCGTGATTCCGCTCGGCGGCAACGCGGGCGGCGACCTCGCCAACGTCAACCGCTGGCGGAAGGATGTCGGACAGGCGGCGCTCGCAAGCGATGAGGATTTGAACAAACTTGCCGAGCCGGTCACGGTCGCCGGCCAACCGGCGAACCTGTTCGATCTTTCCGGCACCAATCCCGGCACCGGTGACGAGGAAGGCATTGTTGCCGTCATTTTGCACACCGACGACACCGCCTGGTTTTTCAAGATGACGGGCGACGCCGATTTGGTGAAGAAAAACAAACCGGCGTTCATCGCCTTTTTGAAATCCCTTGAGTTCGGCCAGGCAGCCGCGCCGGTCGCGCCGGACCTGAGCCAGTTGCCGCCGTCACATCCGGCAATTCCGGGAATGGATTCCGCCGCGCCAGCCGCACCCGCCGCAGACACGACCGGCAAGCCGACGTGGACCGTTCCCGCAGGTTGGAAGGAAGGCCAACTCGCGCAATTTCTCGTCGCCAAGTTCGTCATCCAAACCGGCGATGCCTCGGCGGCGGTGAACGTCAGCCAGCTTAACGGCGACGGCGGCGGTTTGCTGCCGAACATCAACCGCTGGCGCGGTCAGCTTGGCCAGACTCCGCTCACCGAAGACGACGTGGCGAAGCTCCCGACGATTGATGCGTCCGGCGTCAAGGCGACGCTTGTGGAAATTGCCGGCACCGACGCGCGTTCCGGCCAGCCAGCCAATCTCGTCGGCGTGGTGCTGCCGCTTACCGGCCAGACGTGGTTTTACAAATTGATGGGCGACGCGAGCGTTGTCACGCAGCAGAAAGCCGCGTTCATCGCCTTCATCCAGTCCGCGAAATATCCGGCGACTCAATAAATTTTCCGCGCGCCAACCATGAATAAAATCGTCAAGTTTTTCGTCTCGCTGAAACTGACCGTCGTGCTGCTGGCGTTTGCCATCGTGCTGGTGTTTATCGGCACCATTGCGCAGGCGGACGAGGGGCTTTACGGCGCGCAGGCGCATTATTTCAAGCAATGGCTCGTGGTCGGCGCACATTTTTTCGGGCACAAGATTCCGGTGCTTCTGCCGGGCGGTTACCTGCTTGGCACGCTGCTGCTGGTGAATCTGGTTTGCACGCACATTTACCGGTTTGAGCTCTCGAAGAAAAAACTCGGCATCCAGCTCGCCCACGCCGGCGTCATCGTGCTGCTCGTCGGCCAGCTCTCGACCGATTTGCTGTCGCGCGAACTCCAGATGCATTTCAACGAGGGCGAGACGCGGAACTATTCCGACAGCGCGACGGAATATGAATTGATCTTCCAGTCCGGCAACGAAGTCACCGCCATCCCGAATAAATTGCTCAAGGCCGGCGGCACCTTGCAGATCGCCAGCCTGCCGTTCACCATCCACGTGAAGGAAAGCTGGCACAACTCCGACATCAATTTCCGCGCGCCGATGCTGCAGAACGCCCCGCCGCTCACGACCAACGGCATCGCGGTGAATTACGACTTCAAGAAAATCGAGGACGTGAAGTCCATGGATCAGCGCAACGTCCCGTCCAGCGTGCTGGAATTCCTCACGCCCGCCGGCTCGCTCGGCATCTGGGCCGTCTCCGACTGGGCCGGCGACCCGACGCTCGTCGAGGCCATGCGCAGCGGCTATGCGCAGATGGGCGCGGGCATGGCGCAAAGCATCGTCGCCAAGCTGGTCGCGCCGCAGTTCGTCGTGGTGGATGGCAGGAAGTTCACGTTCACCATGCGGCCGGCGCGCGTCATGCATCCATTCACGCTGACGCTGCTCAAGGCGTCGCACACGACATATCCCGGCACGGACATCCCGAAGGATTTCCGCAGCCGCGTCCGCATTGATAATCCGCAGGCCCACGAACAGCGCGAGGTGGAAATCTCCATGAACCATCCGCTGCGCTACGGCGGCTACACCTATTATCAATACCAGATGGACGCCGGCCAGGCCGCGCAGATGGCCGGGCGCAAGGCGTCCTCCGTCTTGCAGGTCGTCCGCAATCCCGGCTGGCTCACGCCGTATGTCGGCTGCGGCATGGTCGGCGCGGGCCTGCTCATCCAGTTTCTCTATCACCTCGCCGGCTTTGTTTCCAAACGGAAGTAACAGGACAAATCCATGAAGACAATCTTTCAAAAATGGTTTCCGGCGGCGCTCATGCTCGTCATGGCGCTGTGGTTCTTCGGCAATCTCCAGGCACCGAAGGACAAGGATTTCGCCTTCAATGAATTTGCCCGGCTGCCCATCACCGCCAACGGCCGCATCGTGCCGCTGGATTCGCTCGCGCGCAATTCCCTGCTCGCCATCCGCGAGAAACAGACCATCAACCTCGAACCGTGGAAGGGCTGGAGCGAAAAGCCCCGCATCCTCCCCGCCACCGAATGGCTCGCGAACGTGATGATGAATCCCGCCGCCGCCGATGCCTGGCCCGTCTTCCGCCTCGACAATCCCGACCTCATCTCGCTGCTCAAGCTCCCGGACAAGGGCGAGAAATCCGACGGCAAACATTATTCCTGGAACCAGATCCAGCCCGCGCTCGACACCTTCAACAAGGAAGACGACCGCGTGGAGAAGATTGAATCCGCCAACCGCACCGCCTACGAGAACGCCATCGTCAAGCTGCACCAGCGGCTGATGCTTTACGCCCAGTTGCGCAACGCCGTGCAACCCGCCGACGTGCAGGACTGGCCGGCGGAACTTGCTTGGTTCGAACAGCACATCCCCGAAGGCATCGCCGCCGCGCAGGCGCAGCAGGCGGGCAAGGATTACGACCGGACCAATTTCGCCGGCTTCGTCGCCGACATCGAACGCTTTCAGTTCATGGCCAGCCTCGAACCGCCGCTGCTTCTGCCGCCCAGCGGCGCGCGCGAATGGCGGCGCATGGGCGACGCCCTGCTCGACGCCCCGCGCCCGAACGGCGTGCCGATTGACAACGCCGTCCGCGACTGGGCGAAAATGGCCGGCGCGCTCGCGGCCAACCAGCCCGATGAATTCAATGCCGCCCTGCGCGATCTGCGCTCGCAACTCGTCGCGTCCCAGCCCAAGGCGCTGGACAAGGCCCGCGCCGAGGTTTTCTTCAACCAGATGCAGCCGTTCTACAACGCAATGGTCATCTACGTCCTCGCTGGCCTGCTCGCCGTGTTCTCGTGGTTCAATCTTTCGGAAACGCTCCGCCGCTCCGCCGTCTGGCTCGTGTGGCTCGCGTTCGGCATCCACACCGTCGGCCTCGTTTACCGCATGGTGCTCGAAGGCCGGCCACCGGTGACCAATCTTTATTCCTCCG
>PLYV01000139.1 GCA_003151855.1 Limisphaerales bacterium
GCGGATGTAATTTTTCACCTCGGCGTCGTTGCCGCCGGCGGACATCAAATCCTTATAGACATTGCTGATGCGCAAATGCGGAATCTGTTCGTCGTTGGTCGTGACGGAATAATCGTCGCCATTTTTCTGGACGAAAACTTCCGGTGCGACGTATTGCTCCACTACCGGCAAAAATGCCCGGCCCGGCCGCGGGTCAAGCCGCCCGATGCGGGCGATGGCTTCCTGCACGTCGTCCACGGACTGCCCGGTGCCGCGCGCGATTTCCGGGATGCGCCGCTTGCCGAGCGCCTCCATGTGGTCGCGGATGATGCGATATTCCAACGTGTCCGTCTGCCCGGAGCGCTCCAACTGGAGCATTAAACATTCGCGCAAATCGCCTGCGCCGACGCCCACCGGCTCGAAACCCTGAATGGTTTTCAGCACCGACAAGATTTTCTCCGCTGGCAGATTGGCCGCATTGGCGATTTCTTCCGGCGTGATGGTGAGATAGCCGTAATCGTCAATGTTGCCGATGAGCAGCTCGGCGATGCCCTGTTCCTCGGCGCTCAAATCCGTGTCGCGAACCTGGTTGGCCAGATGCTGCGAAAGCGAGGTTTCCGCCGTCAGCGAATTGAACATGAACTCGCGCCGTTCCTCGTCCTCGGCGGTGGCGCGGTTGACGGTGTTCGTCTGCGAAAAATGCTCGCGCCATTCCTGGTCCATCTGGACGAGCTTCTCAAATTCCGCCTGAAAATCGTCCACCGGCTCGCCGGTCGCCTTGTCCGTCGTCGCGTCGAACTTCACATCCTCCGGCGGCTCCGCAAAATCCGTTACGGCCGGCGTCTCGTCGGCGTCGCTATCATTGCCCGAAGATTTTTCGCGCAAATCCATTTCCTGCTCCGTCACCTCTTCCAGCACGGGATTTTGCTGAAGCTCCTGTTCGACGAGCGCCTTGAGTTCGAGCGTGGGGGCCTGAAGCAACGCCAGCGACTGCTGGAGCTGCGGCGCCAGCACCATCGATTGCGTGAGCCTTTGTGATAGTTGTAATCCAGGTCCCATCTGCGGGGCAACATAACTCAATCAGGCCGAATCTCAAGTGATTTTGGCACGAATCTCGCTATGCGATTTTTCTCCAAAGGAAAAACTGGATTTCCGCAAGCCGTGGGCGCATTCTTTTTATATGAAACTGATTCTCTCCACCCACAATGTCACGCTCACCAAGGCCATTGAAGATCACATCATCGCCAAGCTCGACAAACTGGACAACATGGATCAACGCATCGTGGATGCGCGCGTCACGCTCGAACACGACCACACCCGCGTGCCGGAAAAACAGTTCGCCTGCTCCGTCCGCCTCGGCGTCCGCGGCCCTGATCTGTTCGCCAAAGATATCGAAAGCGACCTCTACACCGCGATGGACGTGGTCGTCAAAAAAATCGAACAGCAGATCCGCAAGCGCCACAGCAAGGTCAAGGCGACCAAGCACAAGGTCGGCGCCAAGCTGAAAACCGCCCGCCGCGCCAGCGAAGCATGATTCTGCGGGCCAGAATAATTCTCCCCGTCACCGCGCCGCCCANNGCAACAAAATCCAGTCCGTGACGCCATGGAAAGATCTGCGCCCGCACCAGCGCGAAAAAACCCGCGACCTCGGCGAAGTCATTTTGCTGCCCGGCCTCGTCAACGCCCACTGCCACCTCGACTACACCGACATGGCCGGCGAATTTTCGCCGCCGAAAACTTTCACCGACTGGATCGCCAGCATCACCGCGCACAAGACCGGCTGGAGCTATTCCGACTATGCCCGCTCGTGGCTGCGCGGCGCGCACCAGCTTCTGAAGACCGGCACCACCACCGTCGCCGACATCGAGGTCATGCCGGATCTGCTGCCCGAAGTCTGGGACGCCACGCCGCTGCGCGTCTTTTCTTTTCTCGAAATGACCGGCATCAAATCACGCCGCGCGCCGAAAGAAATTTTGCGCGAGGCCGTCGAGATGATTGACTCGCTCCGGCATCCGCGCAACCGCGCGCTGCTTTCGCCGCACGCGCCCTACTCCACCATGCCCGAGCTGCTGCGCCTCACCGCCAGGATTTCGCAAAAGCGCAAATGGCCCGCCAGCATCCACGTCGCCGAATCCGTGCAGGAATTCGAGATGTTCCTGCACGCGCGCGGCAAGATGCACGACTGGCTCAAGCGCAATGACCGCGACAACTCCGACTGCGGCCATGGCTCGCCCGTCGCGCACCTCGCCCGCAACCAGTTGCTCGGCGAAAATGTCCTTGCCATCCACGTCAACTGCCTGGCGCGCGGCGACGCCACGCTGCTCGCCAAAAACAAGACCCACGTCGTCCACTGCCCGCGCAGCCACGATTATTTCAAGCATCCGAAATTCGAGCGCGCACGCCTGGCTGCCGCCGGCGTGAACATTTGCCTCGGCACCGACAGCCTCGCCACCACGCGCAAAGTTGGAAAACACAAGCCGGAGTTGGATCTGTTCGCCGAAATGCGTTTGCTCGCTGACGCCGACCAGTCCGTTTCGCCCGAAACCATTTTGCAAATGGCCACCGCCAACGGCGCGCGCGCCCTCGACCTTGCTGGCAAAATCGGCGAACTGGCGAAAAACAGTTTTGCCGACGCCATCGCCCTGCCCTTTACCGGCAAAATCGCCCGGGCGCACGATGCCATTCTCGCCCACTCCGGCCACGTCGCCGCCAGCCTGATCGAAGGCCGCTGGGCGGTTCCGCCGCAGAGTTGAGACAGCCGTCTTTCCATCTGTGTCCATCTGTGTTTATCTGTGGCCAAAATGAATTCGTTCGCTGACGAATTAAACCGCCGCCTCGCCGCGCTGCGCGAACAGAACCTGTTCCGCGAACCGCGCCGCGTGGATTCCGCCCAAGGCACGCGCATCGAGATCGGCGGCAAATCGTTCCTGAACTTTTCCGCCAACGATTATCTGGGCCTTGCCAACCATCCCGCGCTGAAAACCGCCGCCGTCAACGCCGTGGAAAAATTCGGTGCCGGCGCGGGCGCGTCGCGGCTGATCTGCGGTTCGCTGGCGCCGTTTCACGAATTGGAGGAAGCGCTGGCCGCTTTCAAGCAAACCGAGGCCGCTCTCACCTTTTCCACCGGCTACGCCGCCGCCGTCGGCACCATCACCGCGCTCTGCGGCAAGAACGACATCATCATCCTCGACAAGCTCGTTCACGCCTGCATCGTGGACGCCGCGAAATTGTCCGGCGCAAAACTGCGCGTCTTCGCGCACAACGACCTTGAAGATTTGGAAGACAAACTTCGTTGGAGTTCAAGCTTTAGCTTGTCCAGGAACACGCTGAAGCGTGAACTCCAACCACATGTCCTCGTCATCACCGAAAGTATTTTTTCCATGGACGGCGATGCCGCGCCACTGTGCGAAATCGTCGCGCTCAAGGAAAAATACGCCGCGTGGCTGATGGTAGATGAGGCGCACGCCACCGGCATTCTTGGACGGCACGGTCGCGGCCTCGCCAATGAACTCGGCGTCAGCGACCGCATCGAAATCCAGATGGGCACGCTCGGCAAGGCGCTCGGCGCGAGCGGCGGCTACATTTGCGGCCGCCGCGCGCTGATTAATTTTCTTATCAACCGCGCCCGCAGCTTCATTTTCTCGACCGCACCCGTTCCCGCCGCCGCCGCCGCCGCGACCGCTGCCGTCAATTTGGTTCAATCCGCCGCAGGTGAAGCGCTCCGCTCACAACTCCGGCAGCGCGTGGCTGAATTTCAATCCGCAATCCGCAATCCCCAGTCCGCATTTATCAGCGCCATTATCCCGCTCATCCTCGGCGATGAAAACAAAACCCTTGCCGCCGCAAGCAGCTTGAGCGAACTAGGAATTTTTGTTCCCGCCATCCGTTATCCAACCGTCGCGCGCGGCGCGGCGCGGCTGCGCGTGACGTTCAGCGCCGCCCACACCGCCACCGACGTGGCCGAACTCGTGGCCGCGCTAAACAAATTGGCGATGGGAAATTGAAAATTGGAAATGAACAAACTCGCCCAGCTTGACCAACGCTACGTCTGGCATCCCTTCACACAGATGCGCGACTGGCTGCGGCGCGAGCCGATTGTCATCGCATCCGGCAAGGGTGCAGTGCTGCGCGACGTTCACGGCAAGGAATACCTCGACGCCAATGCCTCCATCTGGACGAATCTCCACGGCCATCGCCATCCCAAGATCAACGCCGCCATCACGCAGCAGTTGAAGAAGATTTCCCATTCCTCCGCGCTCGGCTTTGCGAATGAGCCGGCGAGCCTGCTGGCAGAAAAGCTAGTAGGCGTCGCCAATTCAAAACTAAAAATTAAAAACTTAAAACTCGGAAAAGTTTTCTTTTCCGACGACGGCTCCACCGCGCTCGAAGTCGCGCTCAAGCTGGCCTATGAGTTCACCCGGCGGACGCGCGGTTGGAGTTCAAGCTTTAGCTTGTCCGGGAACACGCTAAAGCGTGGACTCCAACCCCGATTCCTCTCGCTCGCCGGCGCGTATCACGGCGACACCATTGGCGCGGTCTCCCTCGGCCACGTTGATCTCTTTCACAAGGCTTACGGCGGGATGCTCTTTGCCACCGACCAGGTGATGTCGCCCTATTGCTACCGCTGCCCGTTCAATCAGGCGAAGCCGGAACGTGCCGATGCGCGCAATTATCGCAAATGTCATTGGGAATGTGTCGGCCAGGTGGAACAGAAATTTGCCGCGCAGAGAAAAAAGGGCAACCCCTACGCCGGCTTCGTGTTTGAGCCGCTGATGCAAGGCGCGGCGGGGATGATTCCGCAGCCCGCTGGCTGGCTGGCGCAAGTCACGCAAATCGCGCGGGCGCAGGGCGCGCTCTTGATTGCCGACGAAGTGATGACGGGATTTGGTAGGACAAATTCTGTAGCGGCGGTCTATGACCGCCGTTCAGATGTTTTGAAAACCCACGACGGTCACAGACCGCCGCTACAACCGTTTCAGCATCTTTTCGCCTGCCAGCAGGAAAACGTGGTGCCGGATTTTCTGTGCGTGGCGAAAGGGTTGACCGGCGGTTATCTGCCGATGGCGGCCACGCTGACCACGCAGCGCGTGTTCGATGCGTTCCTAGGCGAATACGAGGAATTCAAGACCTTCTTCCACGGCCACAGTTTCACCGGCAACCAGCTTGGCGCCGCCGCCGCACTTGCGAACCTTGATTTGTTGGCGACAAAGAACTCCGTGACGCAACGGGCAAAATTGCAGCAGCAGTTGCACGACGAATTGCAAACTCTCTGGGCGCTGCCGCAGGTGGGCGACATCCGGCAGGTGGGGCTGGTGGTGGGCGTGGAACTGGTGAAGGACTGGCGGACGCGCGCGCCGTTTGCGCTGCGCGAACGCGCCGGCATCCGCGTGTGCGAGGCGATGGCGCGGCGCGGCGTGCTGACGCGGCCCGTGGGCAATGTGATCGTGCTGCTGCCGCCGTATTGCACCACGCCGAAGCAGTTGCGGCAGATGGTGGCCGCGCTGGCGGCAACCGTGGCGGAAAGTTTTTAACGCCAAGACGCCAAGGCACAAAGCCGCAATCAAACACCGTTCATTCTTTGCGCCATGGTGCCTTGGCGTCTTGGCGTTTAATTCCGTCTTCCGCCCAAAGCGCCGTTCGGCGCGGCATCATTGTAGAACCCCAAAACCAAAACAAATTTCAGCCCCGGCGGGGCGGCATATTCCGCTCGGACGAAGCTAGATTTGTTTTTTCAATTTTATTTGCGACAACGCTGCCAGCCCGACGGGCTTTTTCCAAAGGCAGAAGGCAGAATGTTGAATGATGAAATAAAAACCGATGCCGGCTCCTTCATTCTGCATTCTTCATTCATAATTTTTCCTTTCCCGCTCACGGCGTGGTCGCGGGCGTCGGCGGCGGCGTGGGCGGGACGGTGGTGTCGTCGAAGCCATAGACCACGCCCCAGCGCCTCGCGCGCGTGGTCGGTGGCCACTTGCGCCTGGTCCCTCGCCGTGGTGGCGGTCTGGAACTGCGTCAGCAGCGCGCCCACGTCGGCCGCGCTGGGCATGGCCATCGGCACAAAACCGCCGGTGGTGGTATCCATTTTTAACCCGGTGTCCATCCGCAACCCGCTGTCCATCGTCAAGCGGTTGGATGAAATCGGATTCGTCTGGGTGATAGTTGAACCCATGGCTTGGGAAAAAATGTTCGCAGCAATTGTTGAATACAAGGGAGTTCACAATCATTGCAATGTTCCACAAAAAGCAGGGGAATATAAACATCTGGGAAAATGAGTAAACACGCAACGCACTCGCAATTTTCGCGGCAAACTTCATGCCGACCGGAAAAAGCTCCTTGATTCAATCGGCTTTGTTTGGAATATGCGACCGAACCTTGCGGCTGCGAGCTGAATTTTCCGCCCCCCTTCAGGGTGGATTATATTTTTTGCAAATTACCCAGGGTAGTCGCTGCGCTCCAACCCTAATTTCCGTAGGCCTTCAGCGCATTTTAATTCATTAAGGGGCCGGTCCCAAAAATGGATATTGCTCCATGACCGTTCCCCAGCCATTTCAATCTCAAGGACGCCAGCGGGCGCTGGCACCGTTGTTTCGGCAAGCCGCAGTTGACCGGGCCGGCTATGCGCCCGGTCTGCCGGCGGCATCGGCGGGACGGGCGGGATTCTGGCCGGGAGTATTTTTATACCAGATGATGTCGGTCCGGGTGATGATCTGATCCCGGCCCGGGTGAAAACAGAGGCGCAGGCCGTCCACGTCCACGAGATGCGCGCACTCCAAGGGGTTGGTCAGGCAGACGGCAAACAAATCGGTGATCACCCGCCGGGGCTTCTCGGCCCGGCAGTTCGGGTCTATTTCAACATGGCTGTTCATAGGCAGGGGGAATGCGACACCCCGCTATCTACTAATACGTAAGAAAACGGCAAATCTGTCAAAAAATATTAAAAAAAATAGCGCGGTGCCGGGTGGGTGGAATTTCCGCGCCAAACCGGTGACGCAAACCCTGCAGCCACCGGCCAAACGCCACCTCGGCCGCCAATCCTACCGCACACAGCAGGAACCGGCATCCGGCCCGGGACTGACGTAAGGAATTCTCAGCTCCAAGCCGCGCAGGATCAAAAGCGCCGCGAGCAAGCAGACGCCCACCGGAATGGCCGCGCGCAGCTTCAGCCGCAGCGCCGGCGGAAACATCCGCCCGGACAGGCCGATGGCCAGCATCATCGGCAGCGTGCCCAGCCCGAACACCGCCATCTGCGCGACGGCGAGGGAAAGACTCTTTGCGGTCGCGGCGTGCGCGAGCGCCACATAGACCAGGCCGCACGGCAGCAGGCCGTTCAACAGGCCCAGCAACGCGAGCGACAAGAGATCGCGGCGTTGCAATTGCGCAGCCATGAGGGTTTTCAACCCCAGCACCAGCCGCACGACGGGCGCGGACACCGCAACTTTTTTGGAAACAAAAAACCCGATGAGCACCGCCACGCCCAGCGCGAGGGACAGCCAGCGTTGAAATCCGGCGAGCAGGATGGATTGGCCAAATAACCCGGCAAAAACGCCCAGCAGCGTATAAGTCAGCACGCGCCCGGATTGATAGACCAGCCGCCCGGCGATGAACCGCCCGGCCCCGCCGGCGGCCACCGGCAGCGCCAGCAGCAGCGGACCGCACATGGCGGCGCAATGCAGGCTGCCGAGCAAGCCGAGCGCGAAGGCGATGCCAAAGTCCATTTACTTGCCGGCGACGGTGATTTTCTGTTCGAGGAAATAATCCTGGCCGGCGGCGTTCCATTTCACGCGCACGACCCAGAGGCCGGCGGCGAACTTCGAGACGTCCAGTTTCTGCGTGCCATCCGCCGACGGCGCCAGCGGAAATTGCCGATCCAAATCCGGCGCGGACGGACGGTAAAGCTCAATGCTGCCGGAGATTTTCTGCCCCAGTTGCGACGGCGGCAGCGTGACGACGAGCGAAGTTCCCGCCGCATCCAGCGTAACGCTTGCGCCGGAGGATTTCGTGCGCGCGGCGCTGTCAATCTGACCCTGATATTTCAGCTCCTGTTCGTAATAGGTTTCGCTCACGAGATGGTCGCGGTGCGTGGTCGCGATGACCACCATTACCGCCATGCCGGCGAAAAAAAGCGCGAAGAAAGCGACGATGCCCCACGGCCAGAGATTGCGGTTCGGTTTCATGATTTATTGGCGCGGGCCGATGAAGGCCGTCTTGATGACCTGCAACTGCCGGTCGTTGGAATACACGCCGACAGTCACCTGCGTGGTGCCATAACGCATGGCTTCGGGATCAATTTCAATCAGGATGGAATTTTCCACCAGCTTTTGCGCCGGCACGACGATCTTCCCCTCGCCCATCACGAGGACGTGGCCGGGGAGGTTTTCGAGATGCAGTTCCACCGGCAGGTCGCGGGAGGTTTTGTTGACCACGCGCACGGTGTAAAGATTGCTGTAATGGCCGTCCGGCATCTTTTGGAACAGCGAGCCGGGCGCGCGGAGGATGGTCGCCTCCACGTCGGCACGGGTGAAAATCATCAGCGCCAGCGCCGTCGCCAGCGCGAGCAGCACCACCGTGTAGGCAGCGAGACGCGGCGTGACGCGCAGCCGTTCGCCGCGCTCGATGCCGTTGAGCGAGGCATAGCGGATGAGGCCGGCGGGCGAGCCGATTTTTTTCATCACGTTGTCGCAGGCGTCCATGCAGGCGGTGCAGTGCACGCACTCCATCTGCGTGCCGTTGCGGATGTCAATGCCCGTTGGGCAGACGGTGACGCATTGGTTGCAGGCTACGCAGTCGCCGAGGCCGGCGAAGCGGCGCTGGCCGAAGGACTGGGAACGCTTGAGGCCGCCGCGCTTTTCGCCGCGCTTGTAATCGTAGGCGACGACGATGGAATTTTCATCGAGCAGCAATGATTGCAGCCGGCCATAGGGGCAGATGAACGTGCAGGCCTGTTCGCGGAAGCGCGCAAAGATGCCGTAGAACAACAGCGCGAACGCGACCATGAACGCCAGTCCGGTGGCGTGTTGCGCCGGCGGATCGGTGACGATTTGGTAAAGCGATTGCCAGCCGATGATGTAGCTCAGGAGGACGTTGCCGACAAGGAACGAGAGCGCAAAGAAAATGGCATGCTTGGAAAACTTCTTAAAGACTTTACCCGCGCTCCACGGCGCACGGTTCAGTTCGCGCTGGCTGGGCGCGTCGCCTTCGATGAGGTATTCAATCTTGCGGAAGACCATTTCCATCATCACGGTCTGCGGGCAGGCCCAGCCGCACCAGAGCCGGCCAAACGCGGTCGTGAAAATCAGGATGCTCACCACGAACAGCAGCACGGCCACGGCGAAGATGATCATGTCCTGCGGCCAGAAAATCTGGCCGAGCACGACGAACTTGCGCTCGACGATGTTCATCAGCAGGAGCGGATTGCCGTTGATGGTGACAAACGGCCCGGCAAACATGATCAACAGCAGCAGCCAGCTAAACCACGTCCGCCAGCGGAAGAATTTGCCGCTCACCTTGCGCGGATACATCCACTGCCGGCGACCATCGCGGTCGGCGGTGCCGAGGTGATCGCGGTAGTCCGACCAATCCACCTTCTTAATTGAAGAGTCGGATTTTTTAGGCGGCTGCATATTACTCACGGATTGAAAACTATGAATTCCGGCACGCCTTGTCCAGCGTGCCGGAATTTTTCACACAAGCTAATCGGATGAATTATTCAAAGCTGCTCGGCCCGGCGGGCTTGGCCGGAGCCAGATTCTCCGGCACCTTGCCGGGCGACTGCAATTTCGCGCCGCGCAGCGTGTAAATGTAGCTGGCAACCGCCTCGATTTCGCCCGGCTTCAAAATGGTTTTCCAAGTGATCATGCCCTTGGCTGGCACGCCGTCCCAGATGACTTTCACGGTGTCCACATAATTGCTGCCGTGGATCCAGTAGTCGTCCGTGAGGTTCGGGCCGACGAGGCCGCCGCCGTCCGCGCGATGGCACGGGGCGCAGAACTTGACGTAGGTCTGGCGTCCGCCTTCGAGCAGCACGGCGTCGGTGGCGGGCTTGAGCGAGGCGAGGGAAGACTCGAAGTTGCCCATCGCGGCGGCCTTGAGGGCGGCACCAGCCTTCATCTCCTTGTCATATTCGGCGGCCGACAAATCGCCGGTGCGGGTGACGTGGTAATAAACCATGTAAACCGCCGCGAAGATGATGGTGATGTAGAACAGCCAGACCCACCAGCGCGGCAGTTGGTTGTCGAATTCCTGGATGCCGTCGTAGTCGTGGTCGAGCAGCAAAGGTTCTTTGGGATCGTTGCTCATAGTTTTTCGGATTGAATTTTTTTGTTGGAATTGACCTCGCCGCCGTCCAGCGGCAGCGCGCTCATCTTGGTCAGGTAACTTTGCTTCCGCAGGAACGCCCAGATGAGCATCCCGGTGAAAAAGCCGAAAAAGATGCTGATCGAGACGATGCCGTAAATGTTGATGCCCTCGACGCCGGACAGGATTTTTTGTTCCATAATATTCTCCGGTTGATTATTTATTTGGCAGCGCTGATCACTGGCGCGGTTGGCGGCGCGGACTTGATGTCCGTGCCGAGCCGTTGCAGATAGGCGATGAGGCCGATGATTTCCTTGTCCGCGTCGCAGTTGACCGAACCCTGCTTCAGGTTCGCCACCACTTTCGCAGCCTGTTCATCGAAGTCCTTTTGCGCCGGGCCGTTTTCGTAACCGGCGGGATACGGCACCCCGACTCGGCGCAGCGCGCCGAGCCGCGCGGGCAGCGATTCCTTGTCCAGCTTCTGCGTCAGTAGCCACGAATAGCGCGGCATGATGGAACCGGGCGAGGTCGCACGCGGGTCGTCCATGTGGTTGAAATGCCACGCGTCGGGATAGCGTCCGCCTTCGCGCGCGAGATCCGGGCCTTTGCGCTCGGAACCCCACAGGAACGGATGGTCATAGACAAATTCGCCGGCCTTGGAGTATTCGCCGTAGCGCTCGGTCTCGGAACGGAACGGACGGATCATCTGCGAATGACAGCCGAGGCAGCCTTCGCGGATGTAGATGTCGCGGCCGAGCACTTCCAGCGGCGTGTAAGGATGCACGCTGGCGATGGTCGGGACGTTTGCCTTGATGAGGAACATCGGGATAATTTCCACCAGGCCGCCGATGAGCACCGCCACGACGGCGAGCGCGGTGAAGAACATCGGCTTGCCTTCGAGCATCCGATGGAAGGTTGACTTGCCGTGCGCTTCGGGAGCCTTTTCAATCGGCGCGGCCTGTGCCTCGGTGTCCGGTTCAAATTTGCCGGCCTTCGCGGTGCGATACAAATTGTAGGCCATCATCAAAACGCCGGCGATGTAGAGCGTGCCGCCGACCGCGCGGAGTTTGAACATCGGCACCACCTGCACGATGGTTTCGAGAAAGTTCGGATATTGCAGGAAGCCGTCCTTGGTGAACTGCTTCCACATCAGCCCTTCCGTGACGCCGGCGACGTAAATCGGGATGATGTAAAACACCATGCCCAACATGCCGAGCCAGAAATGGTAATTCGCCAGCTTGTTCGACCAGAGCTTGGTGTTGTAAAGCTTCGGGAACAGATAATACAACATCGAGAACGTCAGGAAGCCGTTCCAGCCGAGCGCGCCGCCGTGCGCGTGGGCAATCGTCCAGTCGGTGTAATGCGTCAGGCCGTTGACCGATTTGATGGACATCAGCGGGCCTTCCAGCGTCGCCATGCCATAAGCCGTGACGGCGGCCACCATGAATTTCAGCATCGGGTCCGACCGCACTTTGTCCCAGGCGCCGCGCAGCGTGAGCAGGCCGTTCAACATGCCGCCCCAGCTCGGCGCGATGAGCATCAGCGAGAACACCATGCCCAGCGACTGCGCCCAATCCGGCAGCGCCGTGTAAAGCAGATGATGCGGGCCGGCCCAGATGTAAAGAAACACCAGCGCCCAAAAATGGATGATCGAAAGCCGGTAACTGAAAAGATCGGACGGTTCGCCGCCTTCGGCAGAAAATAATACATCAAACCGAGATACGGCGTCGTCAGGAAGAAGGCGACGGCGTTGTGACCATACCACCATTGCACCAGCGCGTCCTGCACGCCAGCATACATCGAATAGCTCTTCAGCGGGCTCCACGGCATCTCCATCGAGTTGGTGATGTGCAGCACCGCGATCGTGACGGCGGTGGCGATGTAAAACCAGATGGCGACGTAGAGGTGTTTCTCGCGGCGCTTGATGATCGTGCCGAACAAATTCACTGTGAACGCCACCCACACCACCGCGATGGCGATGTCAATCGGCCATTCGAGTTCCGCATATTCCTTGCTCGTGGTGAAACCCAGCGGCAATGTCACCGCCGCGCTGACGATGATGAGTTGCCAGCCCCAGAAATTGAACCAGCTTAAAAAATCGCTGAACATCCGCGCCTTGCACAGCCGTTGCAGCGAATAGTAAATGCCCATGAACATGCCGTTGCCGACGAAGGCGAAGATGACGGCGTTCGTATGCAGCGGGCGGATGCGCCCGAACGTGATGAACTGAAGGTTGAGGTTCGCGCCGGGATAAAATAGCTCCACCGCCGCGAGCAGGCCGGCCAGCATGCCGACGACGCCCCAGATGACGGTGGCGATGGCGAAGGCCCGCACGATGCGATTGTCGTATTTGAAGGTTTCTACGTTCATATTTTGGATTTTGCTAAACTTTCAGTTCATCAACCGGCGGCACGACCACCCGGCCGCGCCGCCGGCATCGGAATTCAACTAAAAACGGAAAATCACGTCCGCCGTGATGCGTCCGGCAAAAATGCCGACCGGATGGACGATGCCGAATTCATACGCCGCGCCCACGTCCAGATTCTTCAGGATGCGTGTGCGGAAACCGGCGCCGAGTTCCATTTGAGTCGTGCCGCGCGCCGCGCAACTGCCGAAGTTGATGAGGTCGTAGCCTTCCGTGTTCAGCGGCACGGCGGTCAGCGACTGGTTCGCCTGGTTGCGTCCGTTGGACAACACCGTGTAGCCGTTGGCCGCCACGAACGGGATGAAATACTGGTGGACATAGTAGTCAACCTGCGCACTGTAGTGTAATTGCGCCGTGCTCTTGTCGAACGTGTTCGGGATGCGCACGCCGAGGTTGCCGGTGACGTGCAGGTTCTTGAAACCTTTTTCCGCCGAGACAAAAACGTTTTCCTCGCCGGCACCGTGATCCTGAAAAACGTCCGTGCTGCCGGTCGGCACCGTGACGGTGAAGCCGGGGGTGACGATCAACTGGTTTTCCTGGTCGTCCACCACCGCGTATTTCAAGCCCGCCGCGAGGTCGCCCCAGCCGTATTTGTGGCCGAGCGTGTGCGCCGGCTGGAATTCGATGTAGCCGTCCTTCGTCGCGATGATCGCCAGCCGGTCGGTGAGCGCGTAGCGCAACTGCACCGCCATCACCTGCACGTCGCCGCCGAGCGGCACCGCCCCGCCGCTGAAGCTGAAGCTATTCGGCAAAAAGTGATACGCGTAAATCGGGCGCACTTCGCTGGTGATGCGCGGATCCTCGAAGTAAATCGGGTTCGCCACCGGCGAGATGGTGTTGTCGAGCCAGCTCACCGAGTTTGTGTCGGCGCCGAACGCCGCCGTTGCCGAAACCGCCAATGCCATGGCGCTGACGCCTGCGTGCACAGATGTTTTCATTTAGTTTGTTTGGGATTCAGCCGCCCCAGGATTTTGACCGAGGCCGGTTCGGGAGCAGCTTGACCCCCGGCCTGGCCGGAACCCTCCTCCGCCAGCACCCGCAAGGACGGCGTCAACGTGTCTTCAAACTGTCCGCTGCGCACCGCCCAGACGAAGCCTGCGAGGAACAGCAGGGCGACGGCGAGGCTGGCCAGGATGAGCAGGATGATGACGTTCATAAGCAGGTTAGTCTGCCGCCCGCCAATGCCATCCGACTGGTTCCGGTCTTCACCGGATCATTGAAGCCAGTGGCGGCTTTTGGCGCTACGCCTGGATTTCGGTTTTCTTGTCCTGAATTTTGATTCGGCAATTCTTCCCGGTATTCCGACGGCGAACAGCCGAACGCCCGCCGAAACGCGCGGTTGAAATACGGTATGGACTCGAAGCCCGCCTCGAACGCCACGTCGCTCACGCGCATCTCCGGGTCGGCCAGAAGTTGCCGCGCCTTCTCCAAACGCTGACGCGTCCGATACTGGCTGAACGTCAGGCCGGTCTGCTTCTTGAACACGGAACAAAAATGGCACGGGCTCAAGTTCACGCTCGCCGCGACGCTCTTCAGCGATATGTGTTCGTCGCGGCACTCGGCGAGAAATGCCTCGATCTTTTGCAGTAGGCTGGAAGGCCGATCCTCGCCGCGCGCCTCAATTTTCTGCCGGCCACATTCCTCCAGATATTTCCCGAACATCCGCAACAGCGTTCCCGCCGCGCGGCTTTTCACCGAGGTCAGTTTCGGCGTGAACTTCCACGTCGTCTGCAACCGGTCGGCGCGGTCGCCCAGGCCCAGCTTGTCCAGCCGGCTCAACAGATATGCCAGACGGTTGCCGTCCAATGCCCGCAAGGCAAACGGCCCGGCCAGCAGACTGCCCGCGTGACAGCCGTTGATGAACACCGGCACCAGGATTTTCACCAAGCCGGACGGACACGAATATTGCACCGGCGAGGTCCGCATCACCGCACGCTTTTCCGCCGCCAACAATTTTTCCCGGCACGCCGTCCCGCTCGGCCCGCCGAGGCAGCCTTTCACGCAAAACGTCCCGTCCGCCAGCGCATACGAACTCGCCGGCGCCAGCGTCAGCGGCACGCCGGTCGCGCACGTGAACGCCATCTGCTGTTCGCGCACAATCTCGGACGACGCCAGCGACTGCCACGCTTCCCGTTCCGGTGAATAGTTATTTGGCATGAGGATTCAGCGTTGGGTTTCTGGTTTCATTCCCGGTTCCGCTTTCAAACCACTGCGATGAGCCATCCACACCGTGACCGTGCAGGCAAAGACCACCACCGTCACCGAGCTGACCGGCATCAGCACCGCGCACACGATCGGCGCGAGCCAGCCAGCAGCGGCGATGCTCACGCCGGCCAGGTTGTAAAGGGCGGAAATCACAAAGCCCGCCCGCACCACCCGCGCCGAGCGCCGCGAGAAATCGAGCATCTGCGCCAGCCTCGGCACCTGCGCCGCGTCGAGAATCACATCGCTCGCCGGCGAAAACACGCCGATCTTCTCGACCACCGCCACGCCGACTTCAGCCTGCTTCAACGCGCCGGCGTCGTTCAAACCGTCGCCGACCATCATCACCTTCTTGCCGCGTTGCTGGAGTTCCCGGACAAAGTTCAGTTTATCCGCCGGACTTTGGTGAAAGCGCAGCGTCGCGCGTTCGCCGAAAATCTTTTTGAACCGCGCCGCCTCGCGCTCGTTGTCGCCGCTCAACAGCGCAAGTTCATACCGCCCGCCCAGCTGCGTGATCAATTTCTCCACTTCCGGCCGCAGGGTGTTTTCCAAAACGAACGCCCCGCGCACGACGCCGTCAATCGCCACGAACACCGCGCTGCCGTTTGGAACATTGGTGGGGCGAGCGTCCTCGCGAGCCGCCGTGCCAACCCAAGCCTGTGAACCCAGTAAAATCGTGTGTCCGTCCACTTCACCTTCAACGCCACAGCCAGGCGTCTCCTGAAATTGATGCACCGGCAGTGCAACCGCCTTCAGCGCCCTGGCCACGCGCACCGAATTGGGATGCGTCGAAAGCCGCGCCAGCGCGCCAATGAATTTTCTTTCGTCATCGGACAACGCCGTTTCCGCTTTCCGCTTTTCGCTTTCCGCTTTTTGAAAAAACACGCCGCCCGCATCCGCCGCCGTGAGCGTGCCGGTTTTGTCCAAGACTATCGTATCCACCTCGGCCATGCGCTCGATGACGAGCTCGTTTTTCAGAAAGATGTTCAGCCGCGCGAGCAATCGTTGCGCGGTGCCATGCGTGAGCGGCGCGGCGAGCGCCAGCGCACACGGACACGCGACGATGAGCACGGAGGTGAAGGCTTTCAGCGACACCGCCGGATTCTTGAACGCCCAGAAAACCGCCGCGCCCAGCGCCACGCCGATGACGAGCTTCGTGAATCGTTTGCTGTAACGGTTCGTGAGCGAGTCGAGGTCGCGGTTGCCGGGCTTGTGAAACGCCTCGTTGTTCCAAAGCGCCGCGAGATAGCTTTGCGCCACCGGTTTGACCGTCTCGATTTCAATCGCGCCGCCGACTTGCCGGCCACCGGCGTAGAGACGTTCGCCCGCGAGACATTTCACCGGTTCGGATTCGCCGGTCACAAAGCTGTAATCAATGCACGCCTCGCCGCTGACGAGCTTGGCATCCGCCGGCACCAGTTCGCCGTTCCGCAAAACCAGATGGTCGCCGGTCTTGAGCTGTGAAATCGCCACGCTTTCTTCACCGCCAATATTTTTGCGGACGACGGACAGCGGGAAGAAACCTTTGTAATCGCGGTCGAACGTCAGCCGGTCGTAGGTTTTCTTTTGAAACAATCTTCCGCAGAGCAGGAAGAAAATCAGGCCGCACAACGAATCGCAGTAGCCGGGGCCGCGCTGCGCCGCGACTTCAATCACACTCGAACCGTAGATCGCGCCGAGGCCGAGGGCGATGGGCACTTCCATCGTGAGCCGTTTCTGCCGCACGCTCGTCCACGCCGAACGCCAGAAATCCGCCGCGCTGTAAGTCACCACCGGCAGCGCGAGCAGCAATGCGAGCCAGCCGGCGAACTTGCGGAACCACGGCCCATTGAAGCTGTCCAGTCCCATGTAGAACGGCAGCGACATGATCATGATGTTGCCGAACGCAAAGCCCGCGAGGCCGATCTGCAACCACGTCCGGCTCCGCCACAGCGGCATTTTCTTCGCCGGATCCAGCTCGCCGAGCGTGAACTGCGGTTCGTAGCCGATGCCATCCAGCAGCGCGGCGAGTTCGCTGAATTTAATCTTATCCGGAGCAAAGGCGATGGACGCCTCGCGCCGCGAAAAGTTCACCACCGACTTGCCGACGCCGGGATGCAGCTTGAACAGGTTTTCCAACAGCCACACGCAGGCGACGCAATGGATCTGCGGCAGATGCAGTGTCACGCGCGCGTGGGTCTTGTCCGCGAAATCGAAAAGTTTCTCCTGCACGGCGGGATCGTCCAGATACGCCCAGCGCGCCATGCCGATTTTTTGGCGGATGCGCGTGCCGGGACAGGCGTTCAACTCGTAGAACTGGCCGAGGCCGTTTTCGGAAAGCAGGCTGAAGACCGTCTGGCAGCCGAGACAGCAGAAGTTTTTGCCGTCCAACCCCAGCGAATCATCGGGGCAAGGCTCGCCGCAGTGGAAGCAGTTCAGCTCCACGCGAGCGGCGGGCGATTCCATGATGGCGGCTGGCTGGCTGGACATTTCTTGTCGATGCTCGACAAAATAGTGTCGGTTTCCAGCTTGCCCGACTAACCGTATTTTAACCGGTGGCGGACATATTTTGCCACCCACCTGAACGCCAGCCCGGCTTCAGCCCGAGATCAAAATGGTGTTCGCGTATTGCACCGTGTCGCCGGTGCGGATGAGGCCGATGGCGTGCGGCACGCGTTTCTTGAAGTCCACGTGCGGCTCATATTTCACCGGGATGCGCTTCAAGGCGCGGGCAAAATCCTCCTGCGTGTTCTTGAAATTGTTCTTCAGGAATTCCATCGCCATGTAGGCCTCCGTGAAATGATGGTTTGCGCGCACCGCCTTGATGAGCTGCACCACGGTCGGCAGGTCGTCCACGACGGAGATGTCCACCGTCTCGATCATCGGCCAGAACGGAAAGCCGCGGTCGGCGATGACGAGCGCGTTGGTGTGGCGCACGCGGGCGAGCAGCGAGAGGATTTGCGGATTAAGAATGCCGTGGTTGATCATAGGGTGGAGAATTTAATGCGGCGGCAACCTTGCGCCAAGCCTCAAAAGTTTGGCCAAAGCCTGTGATTGCCTTGGCACCGGATTTTGGGGAACTTATCGGCCAGATTACTTAACAACTTTAACTATTTGAAATGAAAATCCGGTCATTGCTCCCCATCAGCCTCGTCCTCCTCTTGCTGTGCGACTGGAACACCGCCGTGGCGCAGTCCAATCCAAATGCGTATCTGTTCACCTCCTTCCGAGACAACGGTGACGGCCTGCATCTGGCCTGGAGCCGCGACGCCTATCATTGGACGGACTTTGACCGCGTCTTTCTGAAGCCGGCGGTCGGGAGCAGGCTGTTCCGCGACGCGCACATTCTTCAGGGGCCGGACGGCGTGTTCCGCATGGTCTGGACGACCGGCTGGAATGACAAGGGCATCGGCTACGCGTCCTCGACCAATCTCGTGGACTGGTCGGAGCAGAAATATCTGCCGTTCATGGAAAGCACGCCGGGCACGAAAAACTGCTGGGCGCCGGAGACGTTTTACGACGCGGAGAACCAGCAATACATCATCTACTGGTCGTCGGATGTGGCCGGGCGTTTCCCGGAAACCGTTTCGCCGAACCACATGAACAACCGCGCCTATTATGTCGTGACGAAGGATTTCAACACGTTCAGCGAACCGAAAGTGCTGTTCGATCCAGGCTTCGACAACATTGATTCCACGATGATCGCAGCCGGCGGCAAGTTCAGGCTCGTCCTCAAGCAGGGCGATGAGCAGGCGCAGGGCAAATGGGGGCCGATCCACGCCGCCGTGGCCGATCATCCGCTGGGGCCTTACCAGCTCCAGCCGCAACCGCTCGTCACCGAGCGCGCGGAAGGGCCGACGCTCATCACGATTGGCGGTAAAACTTTGCTCTATGTGGATTTCTATGTCGGCGGCCATTACGGTGCCTACGAAAGCAGCGACTGGAAAGTCTGGACGGATGTTTCCGCCAAAACCAAACCCATTGACGGCCAGCGCCACGGCACGGTTTTCTCCGTCGCGCCGAAGGTGCTGGAAAAATTGCTGCATCTGGATGACGCCGCCATCGCCGCCGTGCCCAAGCCGATTCTTGACGGCTTCACCGCCGACCCGGCCATCCGCGTCTTCGGCGACACCTACTACGTTTATCCCACGTCCGACAAACCGGAATGGATGACCACCGACTTCTCCGTCTGGTCTTCCAAAAACCTCGTGAACTGGAAGAAGGAAGGCATGATCCTCGACGTCACCAAGGATTTGAAATGGGCGAACATCCGCGCCTGGGCGCCGGACTGCGTGACGCGGAACGGGAAATTTTATTTCTACTTCTGCGCCGACGGGAAGATCGGCATCGGCACGGCGGACAAACCCACCGGGCCATTCGTGGATGCGCTTGGCCAGCCGCTCGTCCAGAAGACCGACAAGATTCACACCTACACGATTGACCCGTATCCGTTCATTGACGACGACGGCCAGGCGTATCTTTATTTCGGCAACGGCACGCTCACCGTCCTCAAGCTCAAGCCCGACATGATTTCGTTCGACGGCGACCCGGCGACCATCCCGCTCAAGGAATTCCGCGAAGGCATCGTCGTCTTCAAGCGGCTCGGCAAATATTATTTCATGTGGTCCATTGACGATGCGCGCAGCGATGATTACCGCATCGGCTATGGCATTTCGGATTCGCCTTACGGCCCGGTCACCTCGCCGGCCAACAATTTCATCGTGCTCCACAAACACGGGTTGGTGAAAGGCACCGGCCATCACAGCGTGGTGAATGTGCCCGGCACCGACCGCTGGTATGTGGCGTATCATCGCCACGCGATCCCCGGCGGCGGCGGCTACAAACGCGAAACGTGCCTCGTCAAAATGGAGTTCAACCCCGACGGCACCATCAAGCCGATGGACCCGATGATTCCCGCGTTCACGCCCGGCTCCGTCGGCGAACCCGTCGTCAACGGCAAGGGCCGGCCCTGAACTTGCGTGGGATCATCGTTTCGCCACCGACTTTACGGATAGACGAGGCGGAAAAAGGCACTGGGGTTGGCCAGAATGATGGGAATAATCGATTGATTGCTGTTGGTGGAGCCGGTCACGGTCACCCAATTTGTGCCCAACCCCTGCCCCAGCGAATTAGTCTGCATCTGCAATCGCCAGCCCGTGTGGTCGGCGGGCCATGACAAAGTCAGGTTGGTGCCGCTCACGGCAAAAACAAGGTTCGTCGGCACGAGCGAAACCATGCTGACCACGGCGATGGTTCCGTTTACCGCCAGGGTGTTGTTCCACGCCAGACCGCTGCCCAACGCAGGCAAATTGGTGGCGGCAAAGGTGCCGCCATAGCTCGAGGCGCTGAACAATTGGAACGAATCACCGGCCTGCAACGGACCGCCGACATTCGTCACGGTCAGCGTGCCGCCGAAGTTCAGCGTGCCGCTGCTCAGAACAAGTTTGTCCACCGCAGGCGCGTTCGTTCGATTGATTTCCATCAAGGTCTTCCCACTCAAGACGGGGGCGGTCCCGAACGTCAACGTCCCGATCGAGGCACCGGGGGCAAGCGTGCCCAGAATGGTCGTCGCCCCGGTCACCGTGCCATTGCCTTGGAGCGTCTGGCTTGCGCCGAGCACAAATGATGAAGCCATGCCGGTGACGTTGAGGGTCGCCCCATTGCTGATCGAAATGCTGGTTGAACTGGCGATGGAACTGCCGCCGCCCAACGCGAACGCCCCGCCGGTGATGATGGTCGGGCCGGTGTAAGTGTTCGCGTTGGTCAAGGTCAACGTGCCGCTGCCGCTCTTGGTGAGACCGCCGTCAACGGCATTATCGCCCGCGACACTGCTGTGAACCAGCGCCTGGCCGATGGTGATGTTAAAGTTTGCGGTGTCGATGATCGCGCCGCCGTTCCGCACGTTGGCGACGGCGTTGCCGGTGCCGAGATACATGAAGGCCGGGCTGCTGCCGTTCGGTTTGAGCGTGCCGCCATTGAAGTTGAAAATCCGCGCGGGTGTGGCTGAGGAAGAAAGCACTTGGGGCAAAATCAGCGTGCCGCCATCAAGGTTGTAAGTATTTCTCGCGGTGGCCGCGCCGGCGTAGGCAAGGTCGAGAACGCCCGCGCCGCCGACCGTCGAACCGTTGTCACTGTAAAACGTGACCGTGCCGCCGCTCTGATTAACCGCGTTGGTGCCGCCACCGCCGGCAGTGGTGAACCGGATGGCCGTATTGTTCCACAAATTCAGCGAGCCGTTGTTGGTGAGGTTCAACTGGCCCTGCACCGTGTCGTATTGCCCAAGGATCAACCATCGTTGTCCCGTTGTGCCGACGTTCACCACGCCGCCGCCAATCGTCATCGTGCCGGTGCTGGCACCTCCGAGCCCGACAACCAGGTCGCCAGCAGAATTAAAAGTGCCGCCGTTGACGTTGAATGTGCCAGCTTCAGTATTTCCCGCCGCCGTGCTGCGCGCGATCGCCGTGACGCCGCTGCCGGTGGTGCTGATCGAGCCGCCATTCAGGTTGACCGTTCCACTGCCGGAAACATAGCCGACATCCAGCGCGCCGCCAAAATTGACTGCGCTGGAGTCGTTGACGTTGAGCACGCCATTGCCGCCAGCGCCGATGCGATGCGCACCGGTGCCGGACGCCACAACTTGCGCCGAGCTGCTCAAGGTCATCGTCATGTCCGAGCCGGCGGACTCGCCGACGTAAAACGTGCCATTGCCGGCGACCGTGAAGGACGACGTGCCATTCAGCGAGATCAAACCTTTCGGCAGATTGGCTGCGTTGCCGCCGTTAAATCCGGCGCTGAAGTTGGCAACGGAGATGACCGCGGCATTACTGGCAACCAGATCCGAAGAAACGCCGCCCACGCCGTTGCCGCGACCGAGGGAGAGCCAGGTCGCAACGTTCAGCCTGGCATTATCCACGACAATTTTGGCGTCATTACCCGCGCCGCCATTGGCCACCACCCCGCCGACGACCAGTTCGCCGTTCACGTAGTTGCTGCTGCCATTGTTGAACGTGAGCGTGCCGGCCTGGGCGATGAGCGGGCCGCTAAACCCGCCCGAGGATGCCTGCGTCAAATCCCAGGTGGCGTTGGTTGCGACCGTCAACCCGCCGCTGCCTTGTTTGAACAAGGAACCGCTGCCCGAGATCGGGCCGCTGAGAACCGTGTTCGTCGCACCGATGACCGTGAGCAGGTTGCCGGCTTTGTTCAGGCTGTTGCTGAGAATCAGGTTTCCCGCCGCAGCATTCAGGGTTACGGCCGCGCCTAGCAAAATTGGCACGTTCAAGGTTTGCGCGTTGGTGGAATTGTTCGTCATCCCGCCAGCCATGGTCAGCGTGCTGGCATTGGCGGTGCCGAGGTTGAAACTGCTGGCGTGGTTGCTGAAGGTCAGGCCGCTGACGCTGAAATTGGCATCCATGCCGGGCGTTGTCCGGGTGCTGCCGGCAAAAATGAGACTGTCTCCGGACGTTGACGGAACAAAGCCGCCATACCAATTCAAGCCGGTCGTCCAGTTATTGTCTCCGCCGCCGCCAGTCCAGATCGGAGCCGGGATGACCACGACCGCTTCCGCAGAATTGATGCCCGCGCCGACGGTGTCCACCGCGGCCACGACATAATAATAGGTGGCGCCAGAAATGACGCTGGTGTCGGAATAATTGGTCGCGGTCAGGCCGCTCGCAATCGTGGTGTAAGGCCCGCCGCTGCTCGTCGAGCGCAGCACGCTGTAATCAACCGCCCCCGGCGCGGCATTCCATTTCAGGTTGACCTGATTTGCCGCCACCACCGTGACGGTGAAATTCGTCGGCGCAAACGGCGGCGACGAGACCAGTGCGGAAATTTGCGACGCGCTCAAGGCGCCGTTGTAAATGCGGAAGTCATCCACGCGCCCGTTGAGATACGGATCGGACCACTGGGATTTGCCGAGGTAATTTTGCAGCGTCGGATTCGAGCCAAGCGGCTGGCTCAAATCGGAGGGCTTTAGCGTCATGGCGTTGTTTGTGCCGACGGCGACGCCGTCCACATAAAGAATTCCCACCGAACCTTGGTGGGTCACCGTGACGTGATGCCAGCCGGTTGGCAGGGCGCTCGGGCCGTTGATCTGTTGCTCACCGGCACTGGATCCGACTGTGATCGCAAACCGGATCGTTCCGCTGCCGCTGGTGGCGCGTGGCGTCAGCATCATGTAGGCGGTGGTGCTGTTGCCGAAATCAAAAATTCGCGAAAAAGTGCTCACGGAGGTTTGATTAACCCACGCGGCGATGGTGAAGTCGCTTAATCCGCTGACGACGCCGGCGGGCAGGCTGACGTAATTGCTCGTGCCGTTGAAGCTGGTCGCGCTGCCGTATTTGCCCGTGTTCCAGCCGGCGCCATTGAGCAGCGTGCCGTCCCAGCCGTTGCCCGTGGCGTCAGCGGCGTTCGTGCCGCTGGTTTCATCGAACGGCAGATACGCCATCAGCGCCGGTTCAATTCCGGCGGCGACTTCTAAGCTGTTGGTGCTTTCGCCCGCCGAGTTGGTGGACGTGATCACATAGTAATAGCGCGTGGCCGCCACGAGGTTGGTGTCGTTGAAGCTGGCGACGACGTTGGTGGCGATGGCGGTGTAAGGCCCGCCGTGCGTCGTCGAGCGTTTGATCTTGTAACCGACCGCGTTGAACACCGGCGTCCAGGACAGGCTCACTTGCGAAGGGTTGAACGAGGCGACGATGTTTGACGGCGGCAGCGGCGCGCTGGGCGTGCCGTCCATTTGCACACAATCGTAAACCCAGCCGGCGCTCAACCAGCCACCCAGATCACCGGAACCGCTGATGACACCGATATACAGGACGTTTTGGCCGGTGACGAATGCGCTGGCCGGCACGCTGTAGGAGTAAAGCGTGTTGTTGCCGCGATATGAACCGGTGGTAAAAGTGCGCGAATTCGGTTCGTTGGGCGCGGCTTGACCAGTCGAGGTCCAACTGTTGACGGTGATGTTGGGGCGGCCGCCGTTGTAGTCGGTGGTCATGCCGATGCGGACCGTGTGAGCCACGGCGGCCTGGGCGGCGGTGAGATTGAAGCGGATGGTGAGCGTGCCGTTTTCCTGCCGCGCCTGGATGCAGGGAAACTGCGTCGTCGGGTTGTTTTCCACCGTGAAATCAGTGGTGGCCCAACTGCTCATTCGCACGTCGGAGGGATGCATGTAGGTCATCTTGTCGGCGTTGAGAAAGCCCGCGGGCGTGCCGTCCCATTCGCCAAATTTGAAGACGAAGGTGGGATTGGCCTCGGCCGAGGCCAGGTTCACCGTGTTCGTGACGCCCGCGCTCACCGTGGTCGTGGTGGCCGCCACGGCGTATTCCTGTTTGTAAAGCGTCACGTTGTAAGTGCCGGGAATCATCCGCGACGTGGTGTAAACGCCGTTCGTCGCGATTGCCCAATATTGCGCATTGGTGTTGGCGAAGCCGACCACGGTTTGGAACCCGTCCGGCACGCCGGTGACCGTGCCGGTGACCACGCCGCGATTGGTGGCGGCAACCCAGCCGATGAGGTTCAAGCCGGCAGTTTCCAGCCAGAAATTATCCAGGGGCGCGGCGGGAATCTGACCATTGTTGAACACGAGGGTGTAGGGACCATTCAAAATGTTGAGACGAAACGCTTCGGTCTGGTTTTCCCCATAATTGACGATTTCGTAAATTTCCTGATCCCCCGAGTCTTGGTTGATCAGGCAGCGGAAAAACGGGCCGCCCGAACCGCCTTCCTGCGAGTCGCGCATCATGAACACGCCCACGCCGCTGCCGGTCGCCCCGGTGCAAAACCAGTCGAGCAGGCGATGATTGGAATAATGCTTCGAGCGCGTCTCGCCATCCGGCATGCCGAAAATGTCGGATGACTCCACCGTGTAAGTCGTCGTCGTATTGTCCGACGGCCGCGGACCATTGGGCAGCAGGCTTTGGTTGGCGCGCACGATGTAGCGGCACAGCCCGCCGCCCGTGACCGGTTCGACGTTGAACCACGTGGCCATGTAGATGTGCGGATAACCATTCCGCGCGATGTAGTAATGAACAAGATTGGCCGCCGTGCAGGTGACGACGATGTAATTGGCGTTCACCACCTGGGCGGTGACGGTGACGTTGTTATTGCTGTAAGCGAGAAAATCCATCCCGGAGTTGATTTGAGAACCTTTGCTTTGGTCCTGATATTCGACCCCGTTATAGATCAGGCTCATGAGGTCGCCCACCTTTTGCTGGTTGTTGATGGTGGCAAGGCGCACCTTGAAGACCAGCCCCGCCCCGGTGTCCACGGCAAAATTATCCGAGTTGGTGGTTAGGCCAAACGCCCCCAAGGCGTGGCTGGGAATTGCCAGCGAAACAATGATCCCAAAAATAACGCCGAAGCAATGCGTCCAGCGCATCAAGGCTGAGCGGGGACTGGCGCAGCCATTGACAACAACCATCCTGCCGCAGCGGTTTTCATGTTCAGAGGTGATCAAGGTATTCACCACCAAACTACCTCACGAAACGGCAATCCACCATCCACAGAACTGGTGATAAGGGCAAAATAAATCTTTGAGGAAACCCTAGTCGTGCAGCAACGAAATGCCCAGCTTCAGAAGCTTTTGCACGTCGGCATCTGATTTCGCCTCGGCGTAAATACGCAACACCGGCTCGGTGCCGGAACCGCGCAACATCAGCCAGGTGGAGTCGGCGGCAATGAATTTCACGCCGTCGCGCGTCTCCATTTTCGTCAGGGGCTGGCGCAGGAGTTTCGCGGGCGGATTCGACCTCAATTTTCCCATGAGCTCGGCGCGTTGCTCCAGCGGGTAAGGCGCGTCGAACCGGGCGTAACGGTGCGGACCGAATTCCTTTTCCAGCCGGGCGTAGATCTGGTTCACAGAAACGAGCGACATCGCCAGCATCTCCAGCAGGAACAAACCGGCGGCCAGACCGTCACGCTCGGGAATGTGATTGGCAAAACCCACGGAGCCGCTCTCCTCTGCGCCGAACAGCGCGCCGGGCTTCATCAACTCCGGCGCGATATGGCGGAAACCGATGCCGACCTCGGTGAGCGGCAGGTTGTGCGCGGCGCAGAGCTTGTCCACGAGCGCGGTGGTGTTGAAAGTCTTGGTCACCGTCCCCTGCCCGCCCCGGTTGCGCACGAGATGATGCAGCAGCAAGGCGATGACCTGCTGGTTGGTCATCGGCGTGCCGCGCCCGTCCATCAGGCCGATGCGGTCGGCGTCGCCATCGGTGACGAGGCACAGGTCGTGCGGTTTTTTGCGCAGTTGCGCGGAGCCGAGAACGTAGTTTTTCGCAAGCGGCTCCGGGCAGATGCCGCCAAACAGAATGTCGTGCGCGCCGTTCAGCGTGGTGACAGTGCAATTGGTCTTGGCGAGCAGCGTTTCAAACACGCCCGCACCGACACCGAAGAGCGCATCGTGCGCGACGCGCAGCTTCGACTTTGCGATGAGCTTGAAATCCACCAGCCGCTTGATGGCGGCGAAGTGCGCGGGACGGAGATCGTGAATGTGGATTCGTTCCGGGAGCGCCGGCATCTTGCCGACCGCTTGGGCAAAACGCAACTTGCCGGCAGGGATGCCGGCGCTCCCAGCTTCACCGTGCACCGGATTTTTATCCAACAAGGCTTCCACGGCGGCGCAATCTTCCGCGCTGCTGCTGCCGCCGAAATGGGATTTCAACTTGAAGCCGTTGAACTGCGGCGGATTGTGGCTGGCGGTGATCATCACGCCGCCGACGGCACCAAGCTGTTTCACCGCGAACGACACGCATGGCGTCGGCGTCGGCTCCGGCGTGAGGATGACTTCATAACCATTGGCGGCAAACACCTGCGCGGTGGTCTGCGCGAACTGCGGGGAAAGAAACCGGCGGTCGTAGCCGACCACAACTTTCAGATTGCGCCCGAAGATTTCGGAATGACGATTTGAAATTTCCAGCTTCCAAAAGTCCGCCGTGGCCTGCGCGACGCGGGCGACATTCGCAAAAGTAAAATCCTCGGCGATGACCGCGCGCCAGCCGTCGGTGCCGAACTTGATCTGCGACATGTGGCAAGCTTGGCAAAAGAGACTTCAACCGCCAAGCTCAAGCGCACTGTCGGCCGACCGGATTCAATCCGGGATGATATGCAGCGTGTCCGCAGAAACCGGCTTGATCGCATCACCGGCAGACGGTTTGTTGCCGTGGACATCTTCGTGATCCATGGAGGCTTCCGGTGCCATCTTGAATTTCACCGGCTCGCGCGACCACCAATTGCCCCAGGTCCACAGGAGCTTGTCCCCCTGCACCGTCACATGCTGTTTCCACGTCGGCGAAAAGAGGAAACCTTCCGGCGTGGCAATGATGCGGCTGGCTTCCCGATTCTCGTTGATGGCAAACAGCCGGTTCTCCGTGCCGACAAGGTAGCAGCGCCGGTTGGGATCGCCATTGTCATACCAGTCGCCGAGCAGGGATTGTTCGCGCACGGTCAACGCCTTTTCATCCGCCTTGCCCGGCACTTCCACCAGACCACAAACCGGATTCGCCCCGTCCGTATTGTCGTTCCACTTCCCCGTGTCGAGCATCTGGATATAATTTTCATTGCCGCCGCTGTTGCTGGGTTCGCCGACACTCCAGTTGAAATAATTTGCCCGGACATCCGCCACCGCCCGAAAGGCTCCGCCCGGCCCTTGCCGATAAAATCCCAGCCACAAGCTCCGATTCGTGCCGCCGTAATCACCGAACTTTGAAAATGCCCAAGCCTGTTCGGCCTGATTCTGGATGACGGCGAGCGTGCCGCCGAGTTGTTCGGCGGCCGCCTCGCTCGCCGACCAGGTATCGGACGTGAGCAGATAATAATCATGACCGTTGGCCGGATTGGTGATGGGGCCGGCGATGATTCCCGCGTGGGAGCTGACGGCGACCATGACCAAAAACGCTGTCGCCATGACCAAAGTGGTTTTTGTCTTCATAATTTTCATCAGTCGCAGCAGGTCATTTCATTCGGTCAGGCTGCCCGTTGAAATTCTCGGCACACCCTTGCCCGTAACCTTTGGGTCGGTTTCATATTTGGCCGGCTGGCGCGACCACCAGGTGCCGTTGCTCCACAGAATTTTGTCCTTGGCGATTTCCCCATACTGGCGGTCCGCGTCATAAATCACATCGTCGCCTTTCATCACCAGCCGCGCCGCGTGGCGGTCGTGCGTGATGAGGAACAGCTTGTTGTCTGTGCCGGCAATCCACGCCATCCGGTCGGGCCGCCCGCTTTCATACCAGTTGCCGACGAGCGCTTTTTCCTTGGATGTGAGCGCCTTTTCGGCGGACTTGCCCGGCACCTCGACGACCGCGTTGAGCGAGGTCCAGTCCACCGCGTCATTCCAAGCGCCACAGTTCTGGGAGTCGGTCCACATATGCACGCAGTCCTCCACGCCACCGCCGTTGTCCGGCTGACCACTGTTCCAATCGGCATAATCCAGCTTGGAGCCGTCCAGCCACACGAACGGCCCGCCCGGATTTTGCCGGCGCAAGCCAATCCACAGGCTGCGCAACTTCTCACCGTCATGGCCGAACTTGGCATAGACCCATTTCTGGTCGGCCTCGCTCTTGATGATGGCCAGCGTGCCGCCAAGATTCTCCGCCTCCGCTTCCGCCGCCGACCAACTGCCCGGCGCGAGCAGATAATAATCATGCCCGTTGGCGGGATTGGTGATGGGGCCGGAAATCACTTCGGCACCGGCCGGCCAGGCCACGAGGGCGAGAAGTATAACCGCGCTACGGACAATCAGGGTGGTTTTCATAATGAGTTAGACGGGGACGGCCACCATATGCTCCACGAAAATACTTACAATCGGAAGCTTCACGGGGGGCATCGAGCGTTCGACCGGCAAAGCAGCCGGACGTTCGATGTTTTCCATCGGACTCAATTTCCGGCGAGGCAGCTCCCGCAGGGAAGACCGAACCAGAACTCACTCGACCGCCAGCACGGACGCAAAGGATTCACGGCGATGGCGGACTTCATGCGGCAGGCTGAATTCGCGGGGATGCGCGGCGGAAAGATTCGTCAGCATCTGGCCGGAGATGATGTGGAAGCTCTGCGCCCACGCGAGCGGCGTGTTGTGCCCGGTCTTCTCGCCGAGATACATTTCGGGCACCGCGCCGTCAGCGGTCATGTTTTTTTCGAGCAACTGAAAATAGTGAACAGCCTTGTGGAAGTAATTCCGCCGCTGCACCCAGTCAAAATGCACCGGCCGGTGATGCTCGTCGAAATCATGGCCGTGCTCCGCGAGCTTGGCGTAACAGATCGCCAGCCACGCGAAGCCAAGCGGCCATTCGGCGGTCTGGTTCTCGCCGGGCACAAGGCCCTTGCCGCAATACACGTCGCCGGGATAACGGCACACACCGCGTTCGCCGACGAGGTGCGTTTCGAGGTTGTGCAGGATGACTTTCTTGGTGTGGAAATCCACGATGTTGTAGGGCCAGATGAGGCTCAACTGCGCCAGGTCATGCGGCCGGCTGGCGGACTCGCGGGGCAGCACGCGCGCCAGGGATTTTTTGCCGTCGGCAATCATGCGCTCACTGATCGGCACGTAGTGGCTGATGTCAATCTTGTGCCGGTATTTGTAATCGTAGTAGCCCTGGTCGAACCACATCATCAAACCGCCGAGCACCGCGCCGAAGCTGCTGGCGTGCTCCTCCGGGCCTTCCTCCCACATCCCGTAATCCGGCTCGAAGCCCATGTTGAAAATGTAATTGCGGATGTGGCTCAACAGGAAAAAATCCTCCTGCTTGAAACGGAAACCGTAACCCTTTTTGATCAGGTCGCCCATCTTATACATGAACAGCCCATACACATCCAACTGATGATGCCCCCACGCGTCGGTGATGGTGTCCAGCGTGGTGGGATGCACGCGCGCGGGCATGAACTGGCCGGTCTGATGCCGCACGTCCGGCTTGATGATGGACGCCTGGATGATGCGCGAATGAAACTTTTTGAAGATGTCCAGCACGAGGCGGAAGCTCTCCACCATCTTGTCGAAGCAGCCGAGATATTCGTTCGCGTAGGTGGCGAACATGATGTCGCGGATCCAAAAGACGTTGTAGGCGTCGCCCGAACCGTCCTCGGCGGAATACGGGCTGGCGATGTAACCGCCGTTCGGGCGGCGCATCCGTTCCAGATGCAGGTGCGAAATCTTGAGGCGTTCTTCCAGCGGCAGTTCGTGGAATGTCTTCATGGTGATTGAGTGTCTCCTGGCATCGCGCTCATTTTGACAATCTCCTTGTTTGGAGAGCGCAACGACACGGACAATTTGCCCTTATTCGCAAAAGAAGCAAGTCTGGGATGAAGGCAACTGCCGGCGAAACGAATCAGAGGAATGGCACCGCAAGGTCCGCGAGCGCGGGGTCGTTGTCGCTGACGATTTTGCGCATCTTCTTCACGGCGGCCTTGAGGCTGCGCGCGCCGAAGAGACTGGTGCCGGCGACAAAGGTGTCCGCCCCCGCCCGCGCGCACTCGGCAGCGGTCTGGTTGGTGATGCCGCCGTCCACTTCGATGCGGTATTTCAACTTGCGCTCGCGCCGCCACGCGTCCGCCTGCTGGATTTTCGGCAGGCATTCGTGGATGAAACTTTGTCCGCCGAAGCCGGGGTTGACGGTCATCACGAGGAGCAAATCAATCTTGTCCAGAAACGGCGCGGCGGCGGCGATGGCCGTGGGCGGATTGACGGCGAGGCCGACTTTCAGGCCGAGGGATTTGATTTTCCAAAGGAGCGCCGGAACTTTCTCGGCCAGCTCGACGTGGATGGTCAGTTGATCCGCGCCGGCCTTGACGAACGGCTCCAGCAAAATCTCCGGCTGGCCGCACATCAGGTGGACGTCGAAGAAAAGGTTCTTTGCAAACGGCCGCACGGCCCCCACGACGCCGGGGCCGTAGGAGATGTTCGGCACGAACTGGCCGTCCATGATGTCGAGATGCAGCCAGTCCGCGCCGGAGGCAGCGACGCGCGCGGCTTCCTTGCCGAAGCGCGAGTAATCCGAGGCGAGCAGTGACGGGGCGATGATCATTTCAACAAGTCGTTAGTTTTAAGTTTTTAATTTTAGGTTGGAGCCAGCAAAAGACAAAACTAAAACTCACAACTAAACATTAAAAACTAACTCGGTTTGCCGTCTAGGCAGTCGCGGATGGTCTTGACCAGCGTCTGCGGCAGGTAGGGTTTCTGAAGATAGAGGATGCCGGGCTCCAGCTTGAAATCCTTGCCCAGCGTGTCCGCGCCGTAGCCGCTGGTGAAGATGACCTTCATCTTCGGGGCGTCGCGCCAGATGTGCTCGGCGATCTCCCGTCCGTTCAGGCCGCCGGTCATGATGATGTCGGTGAAGACGAGCTTGATCTCGTTCTTGTATTCCGCCCAGATATCCAGCGCGCCCGGGCCGTCCACCGCCTCGAAGACGCGGTAGCCATGCCGGCGCAGCTCGCGCGTGACAAAATCACGCAGGTCGCGCTCGTCCTCGACGACGAGGATGGTCTCGGTGCCGCCGCGCTGGCGGAACTGCGTCTCCGCCGCGCCGGGCGCGGCGATGGGCAGATCCGTCGCCGGCAGAAAGACGTGGAAGGTCGTGCCCTTGCCCAGCACGCTCTCGACCTGGATCCAGCCCTGATGCTGCTTGACGATGCCGAAGACCGTGGCGAGGCCGAGGCCGGTGCCCTTGCCCAGTTCCTTCGTGGTGAAAAACGGCTCGAATATGCGCGATAAAATTTCCGGCGGAATGCCGTCGCCGCTGTCGGCATGGCTCAGGCAGACAAATTTCCCCGGACGCGCCTCGACAATCTGCCGGGCGTAGGTGTCATCAATGAGCCGGTGGCTGACCCGGAGGTTCAACTGCCCGCCCTTGGGCATGGCGTCGCGGGAATTGACGGAGAAGTTCAGCAGGATCTGCTCCATCATGCCGGAATCAGCCTCGACGACGGCGGGTTCGTCGCTGAAATTAATCTTGAGGGAAATGTCCTCGCCGAGCAGCCGCGCGAGCATCTCGGCCATCCCGCCGACCAGCTTGTTCATGTCCAAGGCCTGCGGCTGCGCGACCTGCTTGCGCCCGAACGCGAGCAGCTGGCGCGTGAGGCCGGCGGCACGCTCGGACGCCTGCTTGATCTGCAGCGCGGAAACCATCGCCTTCGGCTCCAGGTTCTGCATCGTGAGCAGCGTGGCGTGGCCGAGGACGACGGTGAGGATGTTATTGAAGTCATGCGCGATGCCGCCGGCGAGCTGGCCGATGGCCTCCATCTTCTGCGACTGGCGGAACTGCTCCTCCAGCCGCCGCTGCTCGGTGACATTGCGGAAAAGACTCAGCAGCAGGCGGGGTTTGCCGCCGAGTTCCACATAGGAATCAGTGATTTCAAACACCACCGACCGCCCGTCGTGCAGGACGTAGTCGCGCGCCCGCTTGCCCTGCAGCCGGCCGGCGCGGAAATTTTCCCGGTGCGCCTGCAGCATCATGTCCCAGTCGGTGCTGGCGTCGTAGCAGACCGCGAAGGGCCGGCCCTCCAGCTGTTTCAGCGGCAGGCCGACGAGCCGGCAGAACGCATCGTTGACCGCCACGATGTTGCCCGCCTCGTCGGTGAGCCGCATCCCGTCCACGGAATTTTCCCAGACGGAGCGGAACAAACTTTCGGAACTGCGCCGCGCGGTCTCCGTCGTCACGCGCTCGGTGATGTCGCGGACGTGGAAGAGCAGCGCGGGCCGCTCCTGGTATTCCACGCGCACCACGCGGATCTCCACCGGCACCGCGCGGTTGTCCACGCGGCGGCTCTCGCTCTCGATCCAGGAAATCTCGCCGGTGGCGAGCCGGTGAAAATCCGCGCGCGCGATTTCGCGGCGCTCGGCGGGCACGAGTTCCTCGATGGCGTTCCGGCCGATGAGCCAGTTACGCTCCACGCCGTGCAGCTTGCACGCGGCGCGGTTCGCGTCGAGCACGTTGCCCATCATGTCCTCGACAAAGATTGCGTCGGGGGAATTCTCGAAGAGTTCCCGGAAGCGCCGCTGGCTCTGGCGCAGCTCGTCTTCGGCGCGGATGCGTTCCAGCGCGCCGCCGCACTGGTCGGCAAGGGTCTGGAGCGTGCGCAAATCATCTTGGGTGTAGGTGCCGGACAGCCGGTTCTGGATGAACAGCACGCCGATGACCTTTTCGCCCTTGCGGATGGGGGCGATCATCGTGACGCCTTCCCGGTCGCCCGTCTCGGCGGCGGTGATCAACTCCGCGCCGCGCATGATGACGCGCTGGACGAGGGCGTTCGCCGTCCGAGGCTGCGGCGTCGCGGGGATTTCCACACGTTTGCCCTCGATGGTGGCAATGGTCATCAGCGAATGAACCTCATCCCGGTCCGTCACATACAAGTCCAGCGAGAAATCGTCCCAGTGGAACAGCTCGTCCGCCGCCTCGCAGATGAACTTCGCCGCCGCACCCGGGACGGAGACCGCGCTCAACTGGTGGCTCAACCGCCCGAACACCGCGTTCAGGTGCGCGGCGCGGCGGCGCTCGGTCACGTCGGTGGCCATCGCCAGCGCGCACAGCCGGCCCTGAAAGGCCAGCGGCGTCCAGACGACTTCCATGTCCATCACGCGACCGGACTTGTGCCGCTGCTGCCAGACCACGCCCCGGTTCTCGGTTTCGCGGATGGCCTCGCCGGGGTGCTTGCCCTTCCCCGCCGCGCGCAGGTCGTTCAGCTTCATGCGGAGAAATTCCCCGCGGGCAAAACCGTAATGCAGCACGGCGGCCTCGTTCACCTCAATGATGTCCAGGCTTTCCAAATCGAAAACCCACATCGGATGCGGGTTGCCTTGGAACAGCAGGCGGTATTGTTTTTCGCTCTGGCGCAGGTCGGCCTCGGCGGCGGTGCGGCGGGCGCGCTCCGCCACCTCGGCGACGGCGCGCTGGATGGCGGACGGCAGGCGCTCGCGCTTCTGCTTGAGGACATAATCGGTTGCGCCGGCCCTGAGCGATTGGACGGCGATCTCCTCGCCGATGGTGCCGGACAACAGGATGAACGGCGTGTCCTTGTCCTCCTTCCGCACGAGATCCAGCGCCTCGACGCCGGTGAAATCCGGCAGGCGGTAATCGGCCAGGATCAGATCCCATTTGGTCTTTGCGATGGCGGCGAGAAAGTCGGCGCGCGTGCTGACCAGGGTGAGTTCCGCCGCGACGCCCGCCAGGTCGAGCTGGTCGCGCACCAACTGTGAATCCAGCGGATTGTCCTCCAGGTGCAGGATACGGAGCGTTTGGTTCATGCAGGTTCGTCGCGCAATTATCCGCACAAACAACCAGCCCGCCGCGTAAAAGTAAAGCGGCTTCTCGCCGCGCTTTTCGCCGTTGACTTTCCGCCGCACTCCTTTAGTCTTGCCGGCTCTTTAGCAAATACAATTTAAGAAATTATGCCGAATACGAAATCAGCCGAACGCCGCATGCGCAACAGCGCCCGCAAGAACCTCCAGAACAGCAGCGTCAAGTCCCGCCTGCGCCGCACCGAGAAGGAGTTCCGCGCCGCCATCACCGCCGGCAAGCCCGACGAAGCCGCCAAGCTCCTCCCCGGCGTCTTCTCTGCGTTCGACAAGGCCGTCAAGGTCGGTGCCGTCGCCCGCCCCACCGCCAACCGCAAGAAATCCCGCCTCGCCGCGAACCTCAAGGTCAAGCCCGCCGCCGCGAAGTAAGCCTTTTTCGGAATTTCCTTTGCCCGCCTGCTGTGGCTTAATGGCCGCTCATGCGGGCAATTTTAATTTTTCTCTTCGCCACGTTCGCCCCCGGCGCGTTCGCCGGCGACCCCGCCGCGCCGGCGGAACTTGCCGGCCAGACGTTCATCCACGACCCCTCCACCGTCATCCGCGACGGCAGCAATTATTTCGTCTTCGGCACCGGCCCGGGCATCCGCATCAAGACATCCCCGGATTTGACCCGCTGGGAAAACGCCGGCAGCGTCTTCCGCCATCCGCCGGAGTGGACCCGTAAGGTGGTCCCAGGCAATTGGCCGCGTTTCCATTTTTCCGGCGACAGTTTTTGGGCACCGGACATCATCCGCGTGAACGGAAAATATTTCCTCTACTACTCCGTCTCCGCCTTTGGCAAGCAGACCTCCGCCATCGGCCTCGCGGAAATTGCCACCCTCAATCCGGCGGCGGAAAATCATGTCTGGATTGATGGCGGCACCGTCATCGCCTCAACCAAGGGCAGCGCGCTCAACACCATCGACCCCAGCGCCTTTCTCGATCGCGACGGCAAACTCTGGCTCGCGTTCGGTTCCTACTGGCAGGGCATCTTCCTCACCGAGCTGAATCCGGCGACCGGTTTGCGCGTCGCCACCAATTCCCCGCTGTTTCATCTTGCGTGGAACCACAGCATCGAGGCCGCCTGCCTGACGCGGCATGAAAATTATTATTATCTCTTCGTCAACTGGGGCGAATGTTGCAAGGGCACCAATAGCACCTACGAAGTCCGCGTGGGCCGCGCCGAGAAAATCACCGGCCCGTATCTCGACCGCACCGGCAAAGACCTCGCCGCCGGCGGCGGCTCGCTGTTTCTCGCGAGCCATGGACGGTTCATCGGCCCCGGCCACATCGGCATCGTGGACGACGGCCAGACTAATGGCCCGACGCGGTTCAGTTATCATTACTATGACGCCGCCACGCAGGGCCGCTCACGGCTCGCGCTGGGAACGCTGGTTTGGACGGACGGCTGGCCGGTGGCGGTAAGCCAGGCGATGGACGATTGGCAACTGGTCTGGGCGGATGAATTCAACACCAACGGCGCGCCCAATCCCGCCAACTGGAACTTCGAGCGCGGCTTCGTGCGCAATCATGAACTCCAATGGTATCAGCCCGAAAATGCCTTCTGCACGAACGGCCTGCTCGTCATCGAGGCGCGCACGGAGCATAAGCCCAATCCGAATTACACCACGAACAGCGCCGACTGGCGGCAGGCGCGTCCGTGGATTGATTGCACTTCCGCCAGCCTCACGTCGCGACGGCTGCACGAGTTCAACTATGGGAAGTTTGAAATGCGGGCGCGCATTGACACGCGGCCCGGAAGCTGGCCGGCGTTCTGGACGCTCGGTGCCAAGCGCGGCCTCCGCTGGCCGGCGTGCGGGGAGATTGACATCATGGAGTTTTACACCGGCACGGTGCTGGCGAACTTCGGCTGGCAGTTGAACGGCCAGACCAAATGGCTGGCGCAAAAGAAACCCGTCAAGGATTTGGGCGGCGAGGCGTGGGCGAAGGAATTCCATATCTGGACGATGGATTGGGAGACGAACCAGATTGACCTGCTCCTCGACGGCCAGTTGATGAACCACCTGAACCTCACCGACGCGGACAGCGCGGATCAAGGCAATCCGTTTCACCGCGCAGAATACCTCATCCTGAACCAAGCCATCGGCGGTGACTGTGGCGGCGATCCGGCGCACACGCCCTTCCCCATCCGCTACGAGATTGACTGGGTGCGCGTCTATCAGCACGCGAAGTAAAGGCTTTGGTCCTAAAGCCGTCTTCTAAATCGTAATCCTAATCTTAATCGTAATCCCCGGGGAAGGGAGATCAGGATTATGATTACGATTACGATTCAGATTACGATCAGGACTGGGGGCGGTGGTTCCTTCCTTTAATTATCTGGTCATTGGGTTATCCTCCGCGCCTGTGTTAAGGACCCTGCGCAAAGCCGAATACGCCGAGTTGATGATTCTCTTTTTCATCCTCGCGGCGGGCATGGGCATCTGGTTCGTGCCGCTCGGCGGCATCCTCGACGCGAACGGACTGCATGGCATCAAGCCGTTCGCCTTCGCCGCCTCGGCGGTGGCGGCCTTCATTTCGCCGCTCACCTTCGGCGCAATGGCGGACCGGCATGTGCCGCCGGCAAAAGTGCTGCGCGGCCTGTCCGCCACCGCCGGCGTCCTCATGGCGCTCATCAGCGTCGCAATCCAAACGCATTGCCGCGCGTGGTTCATCCTGCTGCTCATCCAGTTTTTTTACCTCGCCTATTCGCCGATGTTCAGCATCGCCACGGCGCTGGTGTTCGCCCGGCTGGCGGACGCGAAAAAAGAATTTGGCCCCATCCGCGCGCTGGCGACGCTCGGCTGGGTCGCGGGCGCGATGCTCATCAGCGCGTTGTCGCTGGACCGTTCCGCGTATGCCGGTTATCTCGGCGCGACGGTCTGGCTGCTGGTCGCGCTGTTCACCTATTATCTGCCGGAATTAAAAGTGCCGCCCGCGATCGAACGTCTTTCGTGGCACGAACGCCTCGGGCTGGATGCGTTAACGCTTTTGAAGAACCGGCAGGTGCGCGTGGTCTTCATCGTCACCACGCTGTTCAACATCCCGCTCGCCGCGTTTTATCCGTATGGGCCGACGCATCTGCACGATCTCGGCTTCACGCACACGAGCGGCTGGATGGGACTGGGCCAGGCCACGGAGCTGGTCGCGATGTTCGGCCTGGCGTGGCTGCTGGCGAACTGGCGGCTGAAATGGATTTTTGCCTGCGGCCTCGGCTTCGGCGTGGCGCGCTTCGCGGTCAGCGCGCTGGACAACGAACCTTCCCTGCTCCTCGGCATCACCCTGCACGGCGCGTCGTTCGTGCTCGTCTTCATCACCGCGCAGATTTTCCTCGACCAGAATATTGACCCCGGTTGGCGCACGCGCGCGCAGGCGCTGCTGACCTTGATGAACGGCGGCATCGGCAACCTCATCGGCTACCTCGGCACCGGCTGGTGGTTCGCTGCCTGCACCCGCGCCAGCCACACGCGCTGGCCGGTGTTCTGGGGCGGACTTTCGGCGCTCGTCGTGGTGATCCTGATTTATTTTCTGACGGCCTATCGCGAACCGCTGGCGAAACGGAAATAAAAACTATCCCGCAAGAATGGTTTCAATCCGCGCGAGTTCGTCCGCGCTGAAGTTTAGGTTCTTCACCGCGCCCACGCAGTCGTCCACCTGCGACACTTTGCTCGCGCCGATGAGCGCGCTCGTCGCCACCTTGTGCCGCAACACCCACGCCAGCGCCATCTGCGCCAGCGTCTGGCCGCGCGCCGAGGCGAGATCGTTCAGCTTGCGCGTCTTCGCGAGCACCGCGTCCGTAATATGTTCGGGACGGAGAAACCGTGGGTCGTGGCCCGCGCGCGAGTCGGCGGGAATGCCCTTGAAATAGCGGTCGGTCAAAACGCCCTTGCCCAGCGGCGAAAATACCGTGCAGCCGATGCCTTCCTTTTCCAACACGCCCAGCAGCTCCGGTTCCACCCAGCGATCCAGCATGGAATAACGCGCCTGATGGATGAGACACGGCACGCCCAGCTCACGCAGGATTTTCGCCGCGCCCGCCGTCTCGGCGGCGGGATAATTCGAGATGCCTGCGTATAACGCCTTGCCACTTTTCACCGCGTGCGCCACGGCCCCGAGGGTTTCTTCGAGCGGCGTGCCGGGGTCGAAGCGATGCGAATAAAAGATATCCACGTAGTCCAGGCCCAGCCGCTTGAGCGACTGGTCGAGCGACGCCAACAGATATTTGCGCGAACCCCATTCGCCATAGGGCCCCGGCCACATATAATAGCCCGCCTTCGTCGTGATGATGAGTTCGTCGCGCCACGGGCGCAGATCGTCACGAAGAATTTTGCCGAAGGTGATTTCCGCCGAACCGTCGGGCGGACCGTAATTGTTCGCGAGATCGAAACAGGTGAGGCCGAGGTCGAACGCGCGCAGCGCAATGGCGCGGGCATTTTCGTAGGGATCATTCGCCCCGAAATTATGCCACAAGCCGAGGGACAGCAGCGGCAGCTTCAATCCCGAACGACCGCAGCGCCGGTAAAAGTCCTGGTTGTCGTAGCGGGTGGCGGCAGCGGAATACATGATGGGTTCAAGTCTAGCCGCGCCCGCGAAATTCATCCATCAATATCATGATAGGGCTGACCTGCTGCCAGCAGGCCCGGCGGCGCGGCAGCGCCACCCTACCACGCCAATGTGACCCTATCATTTTGATTCGTCCCCTGCCCTGCCCCAAAAACAAACCGCGCCGGGCGAACCCGGCGCGGTGAAAAATACTTGCCCCCGTTTATTTCCCGCCGAGGAGTTCCTTCAATTTCGGTTCGATGGCGTTGGCCCAGATGACGTAGCCCTTTTCATTGGGATGCAGCGCGTCGGGCATGATGTTCTTGGAGATGGAGCCGTCGAGTTCGACATATTGCGAGCCGAAGTCCTGGTAAAAAATGTTTTTGCCGTCCGCCAGCTTGGCGAGGACCTGGTTGATTTCACAAAGCCGTCCGCGCTGCGGGCTGAAGACCTTGCCGCGCGGGAAAATGCCGAGGAGCAGAATCTTGGTGTCCGGCTGGCGGGTGCGGAGCTGGTTCACGATGGCCACGACGCCTTCGAGAATGTCGCTGTCGGTGTAGGTGTCGGTGCCGTCCTTGTTCTTGCCGGAATTATTGGTGCCGATCATCACGACGGCAACCTTGGCCTTGATGCCGTCGAGTTGGCCGTGTTCGAACCGCCAGAGGACATGTTCCGTGCGGTCGCCGCTGACGCCCATGTTGATGCCATCGAGCTGGCCGTAGAACTGGTTCCATACATTTGTGCCACGGGTCTCCCAGCCTTGCGTGATGGAGTCGCCGATGAATTCGATGTCGTAATCGCCGGGCGCGGCCTGGGCGCGGGCCATGACGAAATCGGTGCGGCCACCTAGATGCTTGGCCGGGATGAGGCCGGCGTTGACGTGCGGCGCGGGGACGACGGCGGCGGCGTTGGTGCCGGGGACATTGGTTTGCGCGCACGCGGCCAGTTGCATGACCAGCGCGGTGGCGAGAATGAGGCGGATGGTTTGGATTTTCATCAAGGGCATGGTGGCATTGGACGCGGGCGGACGCGGGCGGGTCTTTGTCTTATCATCAGGAATATTTCATAGCCCCAGTTTCTTAAACCGGTTGTTCACTTCCTTGAAATGGAAATCCAGCGAGCAAAGTTTTTCCAGTTCGCCCGCCTTGAAAAGTTTTTTAACTTCCGGGTCCAGCTTGAGCTGCTCCACGAAGTCGGCGTCATCGCGGCCGGCGTGTTTCACTTCCCACGTCTTCATCGCGGCGTCCTGGCAGATCTTGTAGGCGGCTTCGCGGGTCAGGCCTTTCTTGATAAGTGCGAGAAGGATCGTCTGGCTGTTCCACATGCCGAGCGAGAGGCCGAGATTCTTCTTCATGTTCGCCGGATAAACGA